>JAIEQK010000304.1 GCA_019747795.1 Gammaproteobacteria bacterium
GGTCGCGGCGCCCGTGGCCAAGGCCAGCGCGCCGGCCGCGCCGCGCGCGGCCGAGGCGGCGAAGGACACCACCGTGCGCGTCGAGACCGACACGCTCGACCGCATCATGAACATGGTCGGCGAACTGGTGCTGATCCGTAATCGCCTGCTCAACCTGCAGTCGACGGTCGGCAACGAGGCCGTCACGCAGACGGTGGCGAACCTCGACGTCGTGACCAGCGACCTGCAGATGGCGGCGATGAAGACCCGCATGCAGCCGATCAAGAAGGTCTTCGGCCGCTTCCCGCGCGTGGTGCGCGATCTCGCCCGCTCGCTCGACAAGGAAATCGAGCTCGTCATGCAGGGCGAGGACACCGATCTCGACAAGAACCTGGTCGAGGCGCTGGCCGATCCGCTGGTACACCTGGTGCGCAACGCCGTCGATCACGGCATCGAGATGCCGGCCGATCGCGTGGCGCGGGGCAAGCCGGCCTGTGGCACGCTGCGCCTCGCCGCCGCCCAGGGTGGCGACCAGATCATTCTCACCATCGCCGACGACGGCAAGGGCATCGACGCCGAGGCGCTGCGCCGCAAGGTGGTGGAGAAGGGGCTCATGGAAGAGGAGGCCGCCGCGCGGCTCTCCACCCGCGAGTGCTACGAACTGATCTTCCTGCCCGGTTTCTCGACCAAGGACGAGATCTCCGACATCTCCGGCCGCGGCGTCGGCATGGACGTGGTCAAGACTCGCATCACCCAGGTCAACGGCAGCATCGAGATCGACTCCCAGCTCGGTGTCGGGACGACCATCCGCATCAGCGTGCCGCTGACCCTCGCCATCATGCCCACCCTGATGGTGGTGCTCGGCGAACAGGTGTTCGCGCTGCCCCTGGTGAACGTGCAGGAGATCATCAACTTCGAGCGCAACCAGGCGCGCGAAGTCGACGGCCGCAAGACCATGGTGGTGCGCGGCAAGGCGCTGCCACTGTTCTACCTGTCGCGCTGGCTGGTGCAGGGGGTCTACGAGTTCTCGCGCCCCACTGGCCACGTCGTGGTGGTGCGCATCGGCAACCAGAGCGTCGGCCTTCTGGTCGACGACCTCATCGGCCAGGAGGAAGTGGTGATCAAGCCGCTCGGCGCGTTGCTCCACGGCACCAAGGGCCTGTCCGGCGCGACCATCACCGGCAACGGCAAGATCGCGCTCATCCTCGATCTGCCCGGCCTGCTCGAAGCCTATGCGCGGCGCTGACCAGCCGCGGCCGGCGCGGCCCTGAGGGCCGCGCAACGCACCCACGCGGAGAACCGTCGCGATGCGGAACCTCGACCTGCTGAGCCTGTGCGGCGTCACCGTGGCGCTGCTCGCGGTGCTGTTCGGACAGCATCTCGAGGGCGGCGAGGTCGCGGCGCTCCTGAACGGTCCGGCCATCCTCATCGTGGTGGGCGGCAGCATCGGCGCGACCATGCTGCAGTCGCCGCTGCCGATCTTCGTACGCGCCATGCGCATGCTGGTGTGGGTGGTGCGCCCGCCGCGCATCGATCCCGAGCCGCAGATGCGCGAGATCATCAAGTGGGCGCAGGTCGCGCGGCGCGAGGGCCTGCTCGGCCTCGAAGGCGTGGTCGACACGGTGCGTGACGCCTACGCGCGCAAGGGGCTGCAGCTGGTCATCGACGGCAATGACCCGGAGACCATTCGCGAGACGCTCGAACTCGACTCCCTGGCGCGCGAGCGTCGCGATCTGAACGCCGCGCGCGTGCTGGACGGCATGGGCGGCTACGCGCCCACGCTCGGCATCCTGGGCGCGGTGATGGGGCTCATCCAGGTGATGAACAACCTGGCCGACCCGGCGCTGCTCGGTGAAGGCATCGCAGTGGCCTTCGTCGCCACGGTCTATGGCGTCGGCCTCGCCAACCTCGTGCTGCTGCCCGCCGCGAACAAGCTGAAGTCGCTCGTGCGCGAGCAGAGCCGCCTGCAGGAACTGGTGACGATCGGCATCATGAGCATCGCCGCCGGCGACAATCCGCGGGTGGTCGAAGCGCGTCTCACGGGGCTCATCGTATGAGCGTCGAGCGTCTCGCCTCGCGTCGCCGCCGCGCGCGCTTCGAGGAAGTGGCGGACGAGGACAACAGCCATCGCTGGGTGCTGTCCTACGCGGATTTCATCACGCTGCTGTTTGCCTTCTTCGTCGTGATGTACTCCATCTCCTCGGTCAACGACGGCAAGTTCCGCGTGCTGTCCGATTCGATGGAGACCAGCTTTCGTCGTCCCCAGCCCATGCCCGCGCCGATCGATCTCGGTGGCGGCCTGCCCGGCGTCGGACGCGTGGCCGGCGCCGACGATGAAACCGGTCAGCCGACCCGGCCCTTCGAAGAAGTGGCGCAGGACGATTTCCCCGTGCCGGTCACCGACATCGACGCGCACGACGTCACCGCCGGCACCATCGAGAAGATTCTGAAGGACCCGGTCGAGCTCGACCAGGTGCGCATCCGCCAGAGCGAGGAATGGATCGAAGTTGAACTGGACGGCAGCTTCGCCTTCGACAGCGGGGCGGCGCGCCTCACACAAGCCGCGGACCCGACCTTGAGCCGCCTCGCCGCGCTCATCAAGCAGACCACCACGCCGGTGCGGGTCGAAGGCTTCACTGACGATCGTCCTGCGGGCCGGGGGCTCTACGCCTCCAATTTCGAACTGTCCGCCGCCCGCGCCGGCAGCGTCGCGGCGGCGCTGGTCGCGCGCGGCGTGGACGCCGATCGCCTGTCCGCCGCCGGCTACGGCGAGAACCACCCGGTGGCCGACAACACGAGCGAGGACGGCCGCCGCAGGAATCGTCGCGTGGTCATCGCCATCGCGCGTCATCCGCAGGTGCCGGGCGCGAGCGTGAGTCTCGCCGCGCGCGGCGACGGACCGGAACAGCTTTCTCTCGACAGCCTGAAGCGGGTCTCGGTGCTGCCGGGCCCCGAGGAGATAGGACAATGAAAACCTGGACAGTCATGGCGCAGAAGGGTGGTGTGGGCAAGACCACGACGGTGGTCAATCTCGCCGGGGTGCTGACGGCGCGCGGCGCACGCGTGCTGGCCATCGATCTCGATCCCCACGGTTCGCTCACCAGTTACTTCGGCTTCGATCCCGAGCAGGACGAGGGCAGCGTGCACGAGCTGTTCGACGCCGCGGTCGGCGAGCGCGCGGTGGACGTCACCCGCCTGCCGCGCCGCACGGTGGTCGACAAGCTCGAGATCATCACCAGCGCCACGGCCCTGGTGTCGCTGGAACGCCGCTGCGGGCAGGTGAAGGGCATGGGACGCGTGCTGAACCGCCACCTGCCCAAGCTCGAAGCGCGCTACGACTACTGCCTCATCGACTGTCCGCCGACGCTCGGCATGCTGGTGATCAACGCGCTCGCGGCCTGCGAGCTGCTGGTGGTGCCGATGCAGTGCGAGGAACTCGCGCTGAAGTCGCTGGACCGCCTGTTGCGCACGCTGACCCTGTTCGGCAATTCGAGTGGTCGCACGCTGCCGCACCTGGTCGTGCCGACCATGTTCGACAGGCGGACCCGCGCGTCGCGCGACACACTCCTGTCGCTGCGCTGCCGCGAGGACATCAACCTGTGGCCGGAAGTGGTGCCGGTGGACACGCAGCTCCGCGAGGCGGCGCGCCTCGGCGTGCCGCTCACGCGCTGGCAGCCCGAGGCGCGCGGCGCCGAGGCCTACGCGCGCCTGTGCGACACCCTGCAGAACAACCGCCGACGTCAGCTGCGCCTGGCCGGAGGCGCGGCGTGACGCGCGACATCCTCGAGAATTTCTTCGCCGAGCATCTGCACGTGGTGGAGGAGGACGGCGCGGCGGGCGCCGAGGTGGCCCACGTCGCGACCCATGCCACCCGCTACGTGCTGTTCAAGATCGGCCAGATCCGCTTCGCGCTCGCCAGCACCGCCATCGCGAGCCTCGGCCGCGAGCGGGAAGCCGGTTGCGATTACGTGTCGGGCGAAGTGCTGGTGCCGGCTCGCTACCGCGCGGCGGCCCGGATCGACGCGAGCCACGAGCACTACATCCATCTCACCGGCACGCGGCTCGGCATCGGGCCCTGTCGGGCGGATGGCGAAATCGTCGCGGCGGACGGCGCGGTCGCGCCACGAAGCCGACACGTGGACGAGCCCTGGATTATCGCGACCTTGTCCGATCCACCGAGCCTGATCCTGGAGAAACAGGCACTTAACCTGCTGCTGCATGCGCAGGAAGGCGCCCGCTGAGCGTCTGGCACGCGACATGCTAATACCCATCAACAACCAGGGGACGCGTCCGGAATCCGACACCCGGCGACCCGGTCCCTGAAGGAGCGACAGATGAGCGCCGTCTTGCAAGAAAAGTCCCAGCAGATGTTCCGCTGGGTCACCTTCCGCCTCGCGGACGAGACCTATGGCATCAACGTCATGCAGGTACAGGAAGTGCTGCGCATGACCGACGTCGCGCCAGTGCCCGGCGCGCCGCACTACGTGATGGGCATCATCAACCTGCGCGGCAACGTCGTCACCGTGCTCGACACGCGCAAGCTGCTCGATCTCTCGGCCGGCGACATCACCGAGAGCTCGCGCATCATGATCATCGAGTCCGGCAAGGTGACCGTGGGACTCCTGGTCGACAGCGTGGCCGAAGTGGTGAACATCGCCTCCAGCGACATCGACCCGCCGCCCAGCGTCGGCAACGACGAGGGTTCGCGCTACATCCAGGGCATCTACAGCAGCGAGCAGCAGATCCTGATCCTCATCGATCTGAACAAGCTGATTGCCGAAGACCACCGGGACATGGGGCTGTTCTGAGCCGACCCGCGCATGGACATCAAGCCCGTCATGCCCGCGCAGCCCACCCTGCCCCCGCACCGGGTGGAGGAGCAGGAGACCGCGCGCCGCGAGCAGCGGCGCAGGCCGGCGCCCAAGTCCATGCAGGCCACGCCTCCCGCCGAGGACGATGGTCAGCCGCACGTCGACGCCTACGCATGAACCTTGAGCCCGCCCTGCTGAACTACCTGCCGCTCGTCGCCCTGGTCGGCGCGCTCGGTCTGGCGGGTGCGCTCTGCGAACTTCGGCACCGCCGCGCGCTGCGCGGACTCAGCATGACGGTGACCCTGCAGGCCGAACGCATCGTCGCGCTCGAGCGCAACCTGAGCGCGCTCCTGACCTGCTCGCGCGGCGTCGCCGAGCGCCTGGGCACGACCGAGAAGCAGCAGCGCAACCTGCAGACCCAGGTCGCCAAGCTCAGCAACGCCGATGACAACCAGGTCGCCGTGCAGCACGCGATGAAGCTCCTGAACAGCGGCCTCGATCTCAAGAACGTGACCGCCATCTGCGAGCTGTCCGAGGGCGAAGTCGAGATTCTCCAGGCCCTGGCCCGCCACCAGCGCGCCGCCTGATCGGAGACGGCCGCCCCGGCCTCCAGTGGGGCGCAAACGCCCACGAATCCGTTACAATGCGCGCCCCGGACGCGAGGCCCCGCCCGCTGTCCCGGACCGCGGGCCCCAGGCCCGCCCGAGCCGCAGCCAACCGGCGGCCCGGAGAAAAGCAAATTCACGGAGAGGTGGCCGAGTGGTTGAAGGCGCACGCCTGGAAAGTGTGTATACGGTAAAACGTATCGAGGGTTCGAATCCCTCTCTCTCCGCCATCCCCATATGCAAAAGGCCCCGCAAGGGGCCTTTTGCATATGGGGATGGCGGAGAGAGCGTTGTGGACGAACCCTCCGGTTCGACAAACTCGCGAAGCGAGTTTGGACGCCGCGGCCTTGGCCGCGGCGCCCCGAAGGGGCGGCAATTCGCAACAAGCGAATTGCCGTCAATCCCGGATTCCAGAGCGGTCAAGAGAGACGTTCCGACTGGGTTCAAATGTCGGACTGAAGTCCGACCTACAGGGCCGAGTTCGAACGCCGCGGCAATTCGCAACAAGCGAATTGCCGTCAATCCCGGATTCCAGAGCGGTCAAGAGAGACGTTCCGACTGGGTTCAAATGTCGGACTGAAGTCCGACCTACAGGGCCGGGTTTGGACGCCGCCTCGCACGTCTCCTGGGCGAAGACAGTGTTGATGGCAGCGAGCGCCATCTGCCGTAGGCCCTTGCCACGCGCCGGCCCGCTTGGCGGGTGGTCGTCGGTCAGGCCCGCGAGGATGACGCAGCCGCTACCCGCGCCACGTGGCGCCGCATGAGCGGTTGGGCGCTTATTCCGTGTACGACGATCGACGCGGCGATGGTCCAGAGCGTCAGCGGCAGGATGACCGCGGTGAGCGCAGGCGGCATGCCTTCCCTCAGGGCGAACAGCAGGTAGAACATCGACCCTACGCCGCGGATCCCGAACCAGCCGATCATCCCCCGATGCGAGGCGCTGAGGTCGGCGCCCACCAGCGCCGGCCAGGTCGAAAGTGGTCTCAGCACCACGAGCAGCAGCGGCACGAACCATAGCACCGTGGCATTGAGGGGCGCGTAGGCCAGCATGGCGCCCAGGAGCAACACCAGGGCCAACTCGGCGAGTTTCTCCAGCTGGTCGTTGAACAGCTCGACGGCGTCGCGCATCGTCGCGCTCGCGTGATGGGAGTGGGTGGCCAAGGTCTCGTAGGAATGGCCCTGGACCGCGTCGACGGTGTCGAGCGCGGCGCCGCGCGGGCGCTCGCGCACGCGTTGCAGGGCGAGTCCGCAGGCGAAGACCGCGAGAAAGCCCGAAGTCATCGCCAGCTGCGCGAGGCCGTAAGTGAGGGCAATCAGGCCGAGACCGAGGAACACGTCCAGTCCCACCGCCTCCCGATGCCGGCTGCGCAGGAACACCACCAGCCTGCCGGTCAGTGCGCCAAGGCAGGCGCCGACCGCGAGCCCGCCGGCGTTGGCCCACAGCACGTCCAGGGTCCACCAGCGCAGCAGGTGCGGTCCGAGATCGTGGAGACCCAGCAGACCCAGGCCGAGCAGGACGAAGGGATAGGCCGCGCCATCATTGAGTCCGCCTTCCGCGGCGAGGCTGAAGTTCAGGCGGTCGGATTGCGCGCCAGGTTCGCTGCGCAGACCGGATGCCAGCACAGGATCGGTAGGTGCGAGGATCGCGCCGAGCAGCACCGCCGCGCCCGGTTCGAGATCCAGGACGAAGATTCCGAGCGCCGCGATGAGCGTCACGAGGGTCAGCATGGACAGCAGCGCGAGTCGCACCGGCAGCCACCAGTGATGGCTGCGGCGCGGGGAGCCGAGACGCAAGCCGACGGCGAACAAGGAGATCAGCAGCGCAATTTCCGCCAGTCGCTCCAGAGTCTCCGCGTGGGCTACCGGATCCGGCGTCAGGATCGCGAGCGCGTCCGGCCCCAGGACGATGCCGAGCAACAGGTAGATCAGGGCACTGCTGAGCGGCAGGCGGTTCAGTAGCGTGCCGAACAGCATCATGAGGATCAGCAACAGGCCCAGAAAGCAGGACCAGGCGGCATCGGACATGCGAAATTCCGTCAGCGGGCGGAGAAGCTCAGATGAGCGGTGCCCGGGTTTCCCGGCATCAGGTTCGGCGCGCGGCGCCGTCTTGCTTCACGTGGCAAGCTTTGCTGCCGGGGACCGGGCAGTGGTGGCGTCGGGTCGCGACACGCCGCCAGGACAGCGAATGATGGTTCGGTCAGGACGACCCTAGCGAGGCAGCCGCACGTAGTGCGCCACTTCCAGGAGCAGCGCGTGCGGAACAGAGTTGGCCCTGCCGGCGGCGATCAGGTCCTGGATCGCTGCTTCCCGCTCCGGCGACAGGCTGAACGTGAAGCGCGGGGTGAGAACGAGTGTCATCGCTGGGCGAGGCTGCATCTTGTACATGGCGGATACCGGGCATTCAGTTCATGGACGCGAAGTATGCGAGCTGCAGGTCGGGCCGTCGGTGCGAACTCGAACATTCGTTGCGACTCGCCGTGCACGGGGCCGCGTTATTGCTCGCCCGCCGCGGTGCCGCCCATTGCTCGAGCGCGCGCGGTACGGTCCCGTCGTGTGTGTTCCGGGTCGCCGCGCGCAAGGTGCCGCCGCGTGCGGCTCGGGGTCGCTCGAGGCGCCGGCTCGCGATAAGCGTGCGGTGCTCGGTGTGACCTCAGAGCAGGAAAGCGGTGAAGGCGGAGGCGGCGCCCATGGCCTTTACGGCACCAGGGCCTGGGCGTCGACGCGTTTCACCCCGCGCACGTTGCCGGCAAGTTCGACCGCCAGCGCGCGCGCGGCGCCAGGGGCCGTCCTGCCTCTGAGAGTGACGACGCCGGCTTTGGTGCTGACCGAGATCCCGGCGCCGTCGGTCTTGCTGGAGTAGCGCAAGGTGGACTTGATCCTGGCCGTGATCCGGCTGTCGGCGACGTCATCGAGCAATTCGCTCGCGTCACTGAAGGCCTCAGCTCGATCGCCGGCGCGCGCGGCCTTCACGGCAAGCCGGTTGTTGACCGCCTTGACGCCACGCGTCAGCAGGGCGAGCCTGCCGGCGAATGCCTTGCTGTGCGCGCAGGCGGCGGTGCCACTCAAGGTGACACGGCCACGTGTGGTCTCGACCTTGGTGACCAGGCCCGCAGCGTGCCGGCTCCACGCGATCTTCGCGCGCACCATCACCGTGACGGTCGTGTCCTCGACCATGTTGCCGTAGCTGAGCCCCACGGACCTGTCGTGCGGAAGCTCGCATGGTGCGATGCTCAGGCGGTTGTGCACCGCGCTCACACCCGCGACGCGCAGCGCGATCTGTTCGGCAAGTTCGCTGCACACGTGGTCCTCCACCTCGCCCCGCAGCACCGCTTTACCGTTCTGCACCGTGACCTCGATGGCGTTGGCGCGCAGGTAGGGGTTGAGCGCATAGGTGGTCCAGATCTGCGCTTCGCGACGGGCATCGATGAGCTCTTGCGACTGCGTGAGCGCGAACTCGGAGGCGTATCCTGCCGTGTCGAAACCCGAGGCCTGCATCGGCGTGTTCGGCGTGTGTTCTTCCAGCCGGGCTGGCACGGTCTGCGGTAACGACGGTGAGGCCGTTGCCGCGCCGAGGGCCTTGACCGGGCGTGACGGCGGGCTGCGCTTGCGTTTGGGCACGACGCTTCTGCTCAAGATAATCTCCTCGTAGGCTATGGGCATTCGCGCCGGGAAGCTGGCCGCGGTATCGGCCACCCGCAGCACCATCGAGACGACGAAGCTCATGGGCCGCCGATTTCGTGCGTGTCACCGGTCGTTTCAGGTCGACGCGCTTGGGGGCCCTTCCGTCTGGGCTTCGCTATTGCCGGTGTCGGGGCCGGGCCCTGTACTGCATTCATGTTCGATTCCTGACGCGTGCCGCGCAATCCTGATGGTCATCGGGCCTTCGAGGCATGCCGAGACGCTACAGAGTGCAGGAACGTCGTGCAGCTATCGGTGCGATGCCTCGCTTTGCTCGGCGTCCATGCACGACGCGCGACCGGCTGAAGTCTCGCTGCTCGGCTAGGCGGCGACGGGTGGCCCGTCGCCGCGCACCAGCAAGGCCTCGACGTGATGCGGCTGCCCGTCACAGGCCAGGCGCAGGCTGTCACCCGGCTGCGCGACGTCGTCGAGCCGGAAGCTGATGCTCGCCGACGCGCCACGCACCACCTGCTGGTTGACGACGATGTGATGCGCGCTGCCGCGGTGCAGGTAGTCGATGGTGAAGCCAGTCCACGCGGCGGGGATGCAAGGTCGCAGGCGCAACTCGCCGTCGCGTACGTCGAGTCCGAGCAGGCTTTCCAGCAGCAGGCGGTAGGCCCAGCCCGCCGAGCCGGTGTACCAGCTCCAGCCACCGCGGCCCACATGCGGGGGCTCGCCGTAGACGTCGGCGGCGATCACATAAGGTTCCGCCTTGTAGCGGTCGATGGCCTCGCTATCGAGCGTGTGGTTGAGCGGGTTGATCATCGTCCACAGTTCCCACGCCCGAACGCTGTCGCCGAGCGCGGCGAAAGCCATCGCCGCCCATACCGCGGCATGGGTGTACTGACCGCCGTTCTCACGCACACCGGGCACGTAGCCCTTGATGTAGCCCGGGTCCAGTGCAGACTGATCGAAGGGCGGATCGAGCAGGCGCACCAGTCCCTGGTCGCGACGCACCAGCCGTGCGTCCAGCGCGTCCATCGCCGCACCCGCGCGCTGCGCGGCGCCGGCGCCGGACAGCACCGACCAGCTCTGGGCGATGGAATCGATGGTGCATTCCGCGTTGATGTGCGAACCAAGCGGCGTGCCGTCGTCGAACCATGCGCGCAGATACCAGGCACCGTCCCAGGCGTGGGCGTCGAGATTGGCGCGCAGAAAGGCGGCGCGTTCCATGCAATGCGCGGCCAAGGCGTCATCGCCGCGGGCGTCCGCGAGCGGCGCGAAGCGCCGCAATACCTCGTGCAGGAAGAAGCCGAGCCACACGCTCTCGCCGCGCCCTTCAATGCCCACCAGGTTCATGCCGTCGTTCCAGTCGCCCGAGCCCATCAACGGCAGGCCGTGCACGCCAAAGCGCAGCCCGTGCTCGATGGCGCGTGCGCAGTGCTGGTAGAGCGTGGCGCTCTCCTGGCTGTGGCGCGGCAGGTCGTAGTGCGATTCTTCACCGGCACCGAGCGCACGGCTCTCGAGGAATGGCGCGTGCTCGTCAAGGACCGACCGGTCGCCCGTCACTTCCACGTAACGACAGACCGCGAGCGGCAGCCACAGATAGTCGTCCGAGCAGCGCGTGCGCACGCCGCGGCCCTGGGGTGGGTGCCACCAGTGCTGGACATCGCCTTCGGTGAACTGGCGCGAGGCGCAGCGCAGCAGGTGCTCGCGCACCAGCGTCGGAGCGGCATGCACCAGCGCCATGCAGTCCTGCAGCTGGTCGCGAAAGCCAAAGGCTCCGCCGGACTGGTAGTAGCCGCTGCGTGCCCACAGGCGACAGGCGAGCGTCTGGTACAGCAGCCAGCCATTGGCGAGCAGGTCGAAGCGTTCATCGGGCGTGTTCACCTGCACGCTGCCGAGTGTTTCGCGCCAGTAGGCCTGGACGCGGGCCAGTGCGGCGCGCGCCGAACCCGGCGTGCGCAGGCGCCGCGCGAGCGCCGAGGCCTGTGCCAGGTCTTGGCCGGCGCCCAGGCGGAAAATGATCTCCTTGCGCTCTCCGTCGTGCAGTGAGAACGGCACGTGGATGGCACCGCAGGGATCGAGCGCCGCGCCCAGGCGGCCGGACAGGCGTACGCGCTGCATCGCCGCGGGCGCCGCCAGTGAACCATTGCGGCCGATGAACTCGCCGCGGTCGCCGCTCAGGGTGCGCGACAGGTCATCGACGTCGAAGAACGCGACGCGACCTTCGAAGTCGCTGTTGTAGCCGTTGCGCGCCAGCAGCGCGCCGCTCGCCGGATCGATGCTGGTGACGACGTGCATCGCGGTCTTGGGGCGCAGGTCGCCCAATACCCACTCCACGTAGCCGGTGGCGGACAGGCGCCGCGTATGGCCGGCGCGGTTCTGCACCCGCAGCACCGAGAACTTCACTGCCTCGGTGAGATCGACATACACCGTGAGCTCGGAGTGGATGCCTTCGGCCTCGTGCTCGAACACGCTGTAGCCGAAACCGTGGCGGGTGACATAGGTGCCGCCGTCGCCCGCGGGCGCCGGCGTCACCGACCAGAACCGACCGCTGTCTTCGTCGCGCAGGTACAGGGCCTCGCCGCTGCTCGCCGCCACGCCGTCGTTGCTCCATGGGGTCAGACGGAATTCGTGGGCGTTCTCGCTCCAGGTGTAGGCGCCGCCGGCCTCGCTGAGCACGCTGCCGAAGCCTGGATTGGCGAGCACGTTCACCCACGGTGCCGGCGTGGTGCGCACGCTGTCGGTGGTGATGACGTATTCGCGTCCGTGCGTGTCGAAGCGGCCGAGGGGCTGATCGGCGGCCGCATCCGACGAGCGCGGCGCGGTGGATGACGGCGCCGCCGCGCGGCGGCGCCGAACGGGCGCCAGGCGCGGCACGTTGTGGGTGTAGGGCCCGCGCGGTGCGCCACGATTCTCCGCGAGACCACGGTGCATGACCTGGTCGGCGAGCGAGCCCCGCGCGTCGTTCACCACCACCCGGGCCACGGCCTGCAGAAGGATCCGATCCTCGTGGGAGATCTGCTCGGCGGTACGCACGAAGATGCCGCCCGCGCGGTCGATGGCCGCGGCGTGATTGCCGTGCGCGATGAACCCCAGGATCTGGTCCTGCAACTGCTGACGGTAGCCAGCGCGATCCTCGTTCCAGATCACCAGGTCGACCGCCAGGCCGCGCAGACGCCAGTAGTCGTGGCACTGGATCATCTGGCGCGCGAGTTCGATGTGTTCGCCGTCGCCGATCTTGAGCAGCACGATCGGCAGGTCACCCGAGATGGCGTAGCCCCACAGCCCGGATTGCCCGCGCCGATTCTCCATCAGCAGCGACGCCTCGGCGCGCATCGCCGCGTGCGCGAACAGTACCGCGCCGGCGAGGCGACGATACAGCACCACTTCCGCCTCGTTCGCGTTGACCTGGCGCAGGGCTACGTCGGCGTGGGTCGCGGCGAGTTCGAAGACGCGCGAGGCCAGGTGCCTGTCCTGGTACTTGTCGACCAGGTGCAGAACGCCTTCGCGGCTGTCCGCCGCGCCGGTGACCCAGTCGAAGGTCGCGGTCTGCTCGGCTTCCAGGGTCAGCGTACAGCGAATGGCAGCCACCGGATCGAGCACCGAACCCGCGCTTCCGGACAGCGCGGCGTCGGTGTCCAGCGCGGCGGGACTCGCCAGCGTCCGTCCGCGACCGATGAAGCGCATGCGATCGGTTTCGTAGGAGATCTCGGCCTGTGCCTCGCCGTGCACCACGAGCAGGTGCAGCATCCAAGGCACGGACTCGTGCAGCGAACGTGGCCGGCGCGTGCACAGGATCGCCCGACGCGCGGGCAGGATCTCGGTCTCGACGAACAGGTTGCCGAAGGCGGGCTGGGTCATGTCCGCGCCGGGCGGCGCCAGCACCACTTCGGCGTAGCTCGTGAGTTCGATGCGGCGCGGTTGCGAAGAGCGATTGGTGATGCGCACCCGGCGCAGTTCCACGTCGTCCTCGGGCGAGACCACGATCTCGGTATAGGTCTCTAGCTCGCCATCCCGTCGCCGGAACTCCGCCCGGCCCTCCGAGAACACCGCTTCGTAGCTCGCCGCCTGCCGCAGGGTGGGCTGATGGGCGACTGACCAGCACTGCGCTGCATCCAGGTCACGTACGAAGACGAAGCTGCCCCAGGCGTCACAGGTCGGGTCCTCGCGCCAGCGCGTGACGGCGAGATCCCGCCAGCGGCTGTAGCCGCCGCCGGCATTGGTGACCATCACGTGGTAGCTGCCGTTGGACAGCAGGTTGACGTTCGGCGTCGGCGTCTGCGCACCAAGGGGCGCCTGCAGCACACCGGCGGTGGTGGTGCGCAGGTTGGCGCCGTGATCGCCCTGACGTAGATCGCGTCGAAGCGCCGGGGCCTGGGGAATCCGTTCCTGCAAGAGCAGGAGTGTGGCCTGGCACAGAGGGTCGGCCGTGAAGCGTCGCTGCATCGGTTGCCCGCAGAGCAGCGAGTCCAGCGCCAGCAGGCTCATGCCCTGGTGGTGGGCCATGTGGGAACGGATGATGGCGCGGCGTTCGCCATGCTTGAGGCGGGCCGGGGTGTAGTCGATCGCTTCGAAGTAGCCCTGGCGACCGAGCACGCCATCGGCACTGAAGCGCTCGAGGTTGGCCACCGCGGCGGTGGGGTCCACCATCAGCGCGAGCACGGTGGCGTAAGGCGCGACCACCGCGTCGTCGGCGAGGCCACGCCTTAGGCCGAGACCGGGCACGCCAAAGGCGTGGTACTGGTAGTTCTGCGCCGCGTCCACGGCGTTGTACGCCGACTCGGACACGCCCCAGGGCAGGTTAAGCAGCCGGCCGTACTGGATGTGACGTGCCACCGCGGCCTGGCAGGTCTGGTCGAGCAGACTGTCTGGGTAGCTCGGCATGACCAGCATCGGCATCAGGTACTCGAACATCGAGCCGCTCCACGACGCGAGCACCGGTTCGCCACCCGCGGCATGCAGCGTGCGTCCAAGGGCGAACCAGGATTCCTGCGGCAGTTGGCCCTGCGCGATGGCGACGAAGCAACCGAGGCGCATCTCCGAGGCGAGCAGGTCGTAGAACACGTCGTCGCGGCGGTACTCGTCGACGTTGTAGCCCACCGCGAGCAGATGGCGCTCGGCGTCGTAGAGGAAGCGGAAATCCATCTCGGCGTAGTCACTGGCCGCCAGCACCAGGCGCTCGATCTCGGCGATGCGGTCCTCTGCGCGAGACGCCGCCTGCGTGCGCTGTGCCCGGCAGGCCTGCAGCCAGGCCGTGGTCGCCGCGTCCGTGCCGGTGGCGAGACGTGCGTCGAGCAGCGCGAGATCGGCGTCGGCATCCGCCACGCTCAGCAGGTTCGGGCAGCTGGCGACCGTCATCGTGGCCATCGCGCTCGCAGGTGGCTCGAGCGATAACCAGGACAACATCAACTGCAGGTCCTCGGCGTGATCGCGGCACTGGCGCGCCAGCGCGCGCAGCCAGTAAGTCTCCTCATCGTCTTCCGCGGCCGCGGCCACGTGGTGTGCCGCGTCAAGTGCCGCGCAGCGCTCGGCCACGCTGCCCAGCAGGGCCAGTGAGGCGGCCGGCGCCAGCGGTTCGGTCGCTGCGGCGTCGCGCACGACGTCGGCCAGTTCGACGAGCGCCGCGTGCCGCGCTCCGGTGCCGTGCTTGCGCTCGAGCGCCAGTGCCAGCGTGTCGGCAAGGCCTTGCCACAGGCACGGTGAGATCAAGGGCCGCGACGCCAGCGTCGCTAGTTCGGCGCGCAGGGTCAGCAAGTGGCCGGCGAGATTGCCGCTGTCGACCGCGGATACGTAACGCGCGGGCAAGGGCTCGAGTGTGCGCGTGTCGTACCAGTTGAGAAAATGGCCGCGATGACGTTCCAGCTTCGCCATGGTCGCGAAGGTCTTCGCGGTGCGGTCCAGAAATCCGCCATGGGAGACGAAGCCGAAGTCACGCGCGGCGAGATTGGCGAGCAGGGCGAGGCCGATATTGGTCGGCGACGTGCGATGCGCGAGCAGTGGCGCCGGTGTCAGCTGATGATTGTCCGGCGGCAACCAATGATCCTCTGGCCCCATCCAGCAATCGAAGTAGTCCCAGGTGCGGCGCGCGAGTCCGCGCAGGTCGCGCGCACTGGCCTCGCTCAGCGCCGGCCTGGCGCGTACCCGCGGCTCGCTCATCCAGCAGGTCACCCACGGGGCGAGCAGCCACGCCACGGCGAAGGGCGCGGCGCAGGCCAGGGCGACGCTCTCGTTCGTCAGCAAGGCCAGGCTGGTGACGCCGGCAAGCGGCGCGACCCACATGCGCCGGTAGGCCGCGGCGACGCTGGACGTCGGTCGTGCTGCGACACTGGACGACACCTGCCATTCGAGCAGGCCGCGCCGCGAGACCAGCATCCGCCAGCCGGTGCGGAGCGCGGCAACCAGCGTGTACCACGCCTCGTACGGCAGGCAGAGCAGGTAGAAGAGTGCGAGGGCCAGGCGACGCAGACCCGAGTCGAGCACCATGCGCAGGTGGGCCTGCACAGGCAGGTCGCGCGGCCTTCGCCCAAGGTCCACCAGGCTTGCGAGCGCGGGCGGCACCAGCACGATGGCGAGAACCATTAGCGTCCACGGCCCCGGATGCGGCAGCGTGAGCCACCCCGCCAGGAGCAGCGTGAACAGCGCCGGGTGCGCCAGGTGGCGCCGCAGGTTGTCGAGAATCTTCCATCGCGAGAGCATCGACAGCGGATTGCGCTGGGAGTGACCCTGGCGTGCGGGCACCCAGGGCAGCACCCAGCGCGCGATCTGCCAGTCACCGCGGATCCAGCGCTGCTGGCGGACCACGTCCGCGGCGTAGGTCTCCGGGTATTCCTCGTACAGGTAGACGTCGTTCAGCAAGCCGGCCCGCGCGTAGCACCCCTCGATCAGATCGTGGCTCAAGATGCGATTGTCGGGCAGCGCGCCGCACAGCATCTTCTCGAAGGCGGCCACGTCGTAGATGCCCTTACCGATGAAGGAGCCTTCACCGAACAGATCCTGGTAGACATCGGACGCGGCGCGCGTGTAGGGGTCGATGCCCGCCTCGTTGCCGCACAGTGCCGCGTAGCGCGAACGGCGTCCGGCTGACAGCGTGGTGGCCATGCGGGGTTGCAGGATGCCGTAACCGCCCGTGACGCGCGCACCGTCCGCGGCGAAGCGGGCCTTGTTCAGGGGATGGGCCATGGTGGCCACCATGGCGCGCACGGCGTCGCGCGGCAGCCGAGTGTCCGCATCCAGCGTGACCACGTAACGCACGGGCGCCAGTTCGTCGATGCCACCGACGATCAAATCGAACGCACCCGTGCTTCCGCCGCGCAGCAGGGTATTCAGATCGCCAAGCTTGCCGCGCTTGCGCTCATGGCCCATCCAGGTTCGGTCACGGGTGTTCCAGCGTCGCGGACGGTGCAGCAGCAGGAAGCGCTGCCCGTCCGTGCCCGGGTACTTCGCATTCAGTGCTTCCACGCCAACGCGCGCCTGGCGCAACAGGGACTCGTCGCCGGGCATGGTCTCGCTGGGCGCGTCCAGGTGATCGGTCAGCAGGGCGAAATGCACCAGCGTGTCCTGGTTGCCGAGGAAATGCACTTCCATGCGTTCGAGCAAGGTCTCGATGGTCTGCGCGTCGCTGAGCAGGGTTGGCACCACCACCAAGGTGCGCATGCCCTGTGGAATGCCGGCCTGGGGATCCATGCGCGGCAGGGCGGTGGGTGTCACCAAGAGGGTTACGCACCAGTTGACCAGGGCCACGGCCCATTGGCTGGCGCCGAGCAGTGCCGGCACGGCGAGCAGCGCAAGCGTCCGGCCGTCGAGGCCACCGTTCCATGCTTCGTACAGCAGCAGGGCGCCAGCCAAACCCGTCAGCAGCGCCAGCGCGCTCCACTGAAGGCGCAACGCCCGTCCGGCGCACGCCCGGCGCACACGCATGCCCCAGGGCGTTCGGTAGCCGAGCAGTGCTTCCAGTTCGCCCAGGCCGTCGTCGATGAGATAGAAACCCAGGTGGTGCTGGTGGGGAGCGTCGGGTCGCGTCTCCTGGGCGCGGCGCGCCAGCGTCACGGCCGCGGCCGCCACGCCGACTTCGTCCTGCGCCGAGCGACGTGACAGCCGCTCGACCACGTGCCGGTAGCGATCGCGCGTGGCGAAGTCCATGGCCGCATAGGCGCCGGCGGGATCCTCGCCGAGCTTCAGTTCCACCAGGCTGCGGGCCTCGACGAAGCGGCGCCAATCCATGGCGCCGAGGAAACGCAGGCTGCCGATGCTGCGGCTGATGGAGACCTGGTCGGCGGCCTGCTGCTGATTCTCGGACTGAATGAGCTGATCGATCGTCAGGCTTGCTTCGGCGAGCCGCTGCTCGATCCAGTTGAGCGCGATCGCGAGGTTGGGCCCCTGTCCCTGCAACTGGCGCGCGAGATTCGCGACGAAGGCGCTGACCATGGGGGGCTCGGAGCGCGCCATGTCCGCGATCGCCAGGATCAGGCTCGCCGGATCCCGCGCAGCGGTTGCCAGCATCAGATCGGCCCACTTGTCCGCCTCGCGCGCCTGGCTGTGAGCCAGGACCATGCGCGCGGCGACCCGCCGCAGATTCTCGATCAGGGCCAGGCGCAGCATGATGGGGATGGCCCACAGTTCCCCCAGGCGCAGCGGCGTCTCTTCCTGGTAGGCCGCCACGAAGCGATGCAGCGCCTCGCTGTCCACCCGCCCATCGCCGTGGGAGATCACTTCGAGCGCCAGATCGTAGACCCGCGGCAGGCCGCGGGACGGGCCCTCGCCCAGGCATGGCAGCTCCCGGCTGTAGGCCTTGGGCAGATGCTGGCGCGCGAGGCGGATCTGCTGATCGATCAGGTAGTGATTGTCGAGCAGCCATTCGCCTGCCGGTGCAATCGCACGCTGCTCTTCGAGCGCGTCGGTGAGCAGCTGACAGGCATCGTCCAGCAACTGTGCATTCGCCCCCAGGCGCAGGAGCAGACGGCCGGGCGTCCCCCGCCCACCCAGGGCATGCGCACGCGCCAGTCTGCGGCCGTGCTCTTCCATCTGCTCGGCACTCAGCAGTTCGGCGCGCAGGGGCGCGGGGGCCTCTTGCTGAGATTTTCGCAAGCCGTTGGCGCTGATCCGCCGCAGGTATGCCAGGAGGTGACTGAGATGACGACGCGGGCTCTTGTAATGCATGTGTCCTGGGCGTCAGCGGACGCCGGTGCGGGGCGGGGCGCGGCAGCGCCGGGACGATACGGAACGCGAATCCGCGCGTGTGGAGGGCGCGGGCGCGAGGCTCGACTGGTTCAGGGCGCGCACCAGGCGTAACGGCACCGTTCTTCAGGCTCGCCGTGTGCGCCCGTGCTTGTTTAGCGGGTATTGTTCGCGCTGTCGGTCTGCTACCGCACGAAGGAGGCGGAATGGCCCACCGACGAAGCGCGAAGTTGGTTGCGTGCCGACGTCAGTGGCAGACGTGGCATGAGGCGCGGCGCGAGCGTGCGCCGGGCCAGGACCGCGTGTTTCAGTTGCCTGGACTGGTGGCGGCCGCGAGGTAGGGCAGCAGCCGATCGGTCTCCATCTTCACCACCGCATAGCATTCGCAGCTCAAGCTCTCCAAGCGCTCGCGGTCGAGCACGGTGATGTGCCCGCGGCTGTACGTGATGACCCCCTCGCGCTGCAGCTTGCCTGCGGCCTCGGTCACGCCTTCGCGGCGCACGCCCAGCATGTTGGCGATGAGTTCCTGGGTCATCACGAGCTTGTTGGACGGCAGTCGATCCAGCGACAACAGCAGCCAGCGACAAAGCTGCTGATCGATGCGGTGATGACGATT
Source organism: Gammaproteobacteria bacterium (assembly GCA_019747795.1). GTDB lineage: Bacteria > Pseudomonadota > Gammaproteobacteria > JADJYF01. Next base: position 18,810 of record JAIEQK010000304.1, read on the forward strand.
GCATACCGCCGTCTGGGCCATCTGGGTGATCAGCGCCTGGGGAAAGCGCAGCAGCAGCACCAGGAAATCGCCGTGGCGATTGAACTCTTCCTTGAGGAAGTGGCTCTGCATGCGCAGGGCGCGGCCAGCGCTCTGCACGAGGGCGCGGCTCGGTGTGCTCCCGCCGCCCATGAATACCGACACGCCGACCATCCCCTCGTTGCCAATCACGGAGATTTCCGCCGAGTCACCGGATTCCATGACGTACAGCAGGGACACGATGGCATCGATCGGGAAGTAGACGTCACGCGGCGTGTCGCCCGCCTCGTAGAGCACCTTGCCGAGCGGCAGGTTCACCGGTTCCAGGTGGGCTGCCAGGCGGTTCTGGACCTCGGGGGGCAGGGCGGCGAGCAGACGGTTGCGGGTTTGGAGTGGCATGTACACCTCTGAGCGCTTCGGGAGTACGGCTGCCTGTCCGCCAGGCGATGACGAAATTCCGGCAGAGCGAGCGGCATTCTCTTCCGCGTACGTAGCCCGCGGCGGACTGCAAGGCGCAGACACTCGCTCACGCAGCGCCAAGAACCGGCACCAGGGCTCTGAATGAACGCAGTGATCGCACGGAAACCCACGCTATGTGGGGCATTGTACAGAAGCCTCCCGGTTCCCGTCGCACATTACGCTCATGACATTCCGCCTCAGCGAAATCGGATTGGCGCGCAGCGGACCCGCGCCCGTGGCCGCAGTTGCGCGCATGGGCGTGCTGGTGGTCTCGAGCCCCGCACGGCAGGCTGGAGGCATCGTCGACGTGCTGCTGCGCTCCGACTTCGAAGTGGAG
>JAIEQK010000086.1 GCA_019747795.1 Gammaproteobacteria bacterium
CCCCCTCCCGGTACCAAACTCGCTTCCGACGACCCAACACCTATCATGCCCACAGCCTCGGCTGCACCCCAGCCTCGGAACTAGCTCAGCCCGGACCCTGAATATCCGCCGCTTCGCAGTTGACTGCTGGCCTGCGGGCTACTCGGCGGTCATAAGCTAGACTGCTAGCCACGTCCATGCGTAGAGAAGAATTGGATCGAGAGTTCGCAGCGTGCGGTACTGGTGGGTCAATCAGAACCAGACGTTCCGTCAGGAAGTTGCGGGAGGCTATCTTTGGTCCCCGAAGCGGAATGCCAACGGCAACCGCAACGCGTTCTATGAATTCATGCGGGAGGTCGCGCCGGGCGACCTGATTCTCTCCTTCCAGGGAACCTACATTCGAAAGATTGGGATCGCTCAATCCTTCGCCTACGAGTGCCCGAAGCCCCCTGAATTCGGTTCGGCTGGCCCCAACTGGGAAAAAATCGGTTGGCGGGTCGACGTGAAGTATGTCGATCCCATGCACGAGATTCGACCTGCCGATCACATGCACTCTCTGCGACCCCATCTACCGAGTCGGTACTCTCCGCTGCTTGCAGACGGGCGAGGCATGCAAAGCGTCTATCTGACCGAAGTTCCGCCCGCACTGATGGCCGCCCTCGCGGACCTGGTCGGTCCATCGCTAAGGAACTTGCTGAATGCGCAAGTCATGGAAGTCACGACTGACGCCGGCCAAGGTTTCTGGGAATGGGAACAGCATATCGAGAGCTCCCTCGTCATCGACGACCGGATCGAATCCACGATCCGCGAACAGTTGGTCATGGCAAGGCGTGGGCAGGGTCGCTTTAAGCAAAACGTGCGGACGATTGAGCGCAGGTGTCGCATTACGGAGGTTGACCGCATGGAACACTTGCGAGCCAGCCATATCAAGCCGTGGCGCAACAGTGACAACGATGAACGCCTGGATGGAGAAAACGGGCTTTTGTTGACGCCGAGCATGGACCATCTTTTCGATCGTGGCTTCATCTCCTTTGAGAACGACGGGCGGCTGTTGATTTCACCGGCGGCGCATAAAGACTCGCTTCGCAAAATGGGGCTCGACGACTCCAGGCGAATAAATGTCGGTCAGTTCTCTTCAGGTCAGAAAAAGAATCTGGAGTTCCACCGGGATTCAGTGTTTCTGCAAGCGCAGAAATCCTTTCCCTGATCCAGAAGAGAGAGAGGCATTACTCTGGGCTCGCCACTCTGTGGGGCTGGCTCACTTCTGCGCCCACGTGTCGCGCACGGAAGTATCAAGATTCCGGTCTGCCATGAATGTCGGACTGACGACAGAGCCTGACCAGAGGGCAACACTCCAGATCATACAGGCGTCACGAATCGCGGCGACTCCGATGCCGCGAGAAGTTTCGAAGTGGTGGCCAGCAACATACGCGATGGCTTGTTCCCAAGACCGGCCTATTGGTATCGGAGCGCGCTAAGCGGAGATGGACGCGGCGCCCCTCGGCCTCAACCACCACAACACCCCCGCCAGCGCGAACAGCGCGGGCACATCACCGAACAGGTTCGCGTGCTCGGCGTGATCGTGCCCGGCCTGCAGCGCCATGATGCTCGCGTGGACCACGCTCGACCAAATGGTGAACTGGATGAGACTCGCGTTCCTGGCCGGCGCCTTGGCGGCGAGGAACAGGAACAGTCCCAGCGTGGCGTAGACGCCGGCGATCATCTGTTCGTACTCGCTCTGGCGGGGCTCCCAGGCCCAGCCGTCGGGCCACAGCCAGTTCATCAGCGGGTAGACACCGATCATCAGGAACACGCCGAACACGCGGAGCGCGACGGCCAGGTACTTCTCACGTTGTGCTTCGGTCATGCGCGGACTCCCAGGTTGGCTTTATGGCGCTGGCAGGCGCGCGGTCTCGAGCGGGGACGTGGGTCGGGTCAAGCCTGAGAGTCGCGGCCTCGCGGGGCGACCTCGGGCTGTCCTGGGGTATGGGGCAGAGCGTGGATTCGGCGCGGGCGTTCCGATGGTGGTCAATTTACCCGGCGATGGCAAGGCTGGGCAGAAGATCACCGGTGCCGCGCCATACGGAGATACTCCACGATTCGCTTGCGCCGAATCGTGGGGCGGAATGCGCGACCGCCGTCTCCTCATTCATTCGGTGACTGCCCCGCGTTCGACATCCATCGCAGCCAGCATCCCTGGGCACGCGCTCTCACCTCGCAAGCCATCGACAACCCCCTGCCGGTCGAGCGGTGCGCGGTTCTGGCTGATCTTCCACTTACCTTCGATGGCAAGGATGGGAATTTCGATGCCCACGATCGCCTTCAGCTGTGCGGCGACAAATTCCTCTGGAGCGTCGGATACGCGCCACGGATGGGCGCGTTTTGCCTCTTGGTGATTCGTCAATTCTTCGACTTGTGCTCTTGCCCAAGGCGCGTCATCCATGATTGCAGGTTTGCCTCGCACCTGGACCATTGTGAAGTTCCAGGTGGGCACAACCTTGCCGTGTTCTGCCTTGGACGGATACCAGGACGGCGTCACGTAGCACTGATCGCCTTGAAATACCGCCAGAACCTCGCGCTCTTCTCGGAGAGCGTCCAGCTGCCTGTTTCCGCGCGCCAGATGGGCCCGCAGGATCCCGTGGTCACCACCTTCGTGCAAGGAGAAAGGAATCAAGTTGGCCATCAGTCCCATGCTGCCTGCGGTGATCAGAGTGCCGAGCGGGTGAGCAGTAATCAGGCGATGGAGAACATCCAGTCGTTCTTCACGAAACAAGTGAGGACAGTGCATTTCGTTGCCTTTCGCAGTGCGGATCGGGAGTGCATTCTTCCGCATATCCGGACTACCATGCAGGACCAGTTGTTGATGATTCCTTTGGTCCAGTTTCCCAGGAGAGGATGTTCATGCCGAGGCATCGGCTTGCGCTTGGGATCCCCGCGCTGGGCGCAATCGACCGCGGGCGAGGGCAAATCGGCTTGCAGTTGGTGGAGGCGTTACGCAACGCCATCTACAGGGGCGAACTGACGACAGGGCAGCTCCTGCCATCGAGCCGAGCCCTGGCCGAGTCATTGGAAGTATCACGGGGAACGGTCTCGGAGGCATACGAGCAGCTCATCGCAGAGGGCTGCCTCGAAGCGAAGGCCGGTTCCAGCACGCGGGTCGCAGCGACCCCGACCCCCGGGTTTGCAAGCGCGCCTCGGCTGCAGAGAGAGAACGCGGTGGGCGCCTCGTTGGCATCGGCGTCCGTCGAGCAGTATGCAGCCATGGCTGCGAAGCTGGCTCCCCTGCCCTCAGTGCCGTTTTCGGTTGCCGTGCCGGAGGGCGCGGTGGCGATGGATCACCACTGGCGTCGCCTCAGTCACCGGGTCCGAGCGTCGCAGGCCGCCGCGCCAGCCGGTTACAGCGACCCGCGCGGATTGCTGCAGTTGCGGGAAATGATTGCCGCGCATCTGCGCAAGGCTCGTGCCGTCGATTGCAGCCGGGATAACGTCCTTGTCACCGAGGGCACGCAACAAGGACTGTACCTGGCGGCAAAGGTGTTGCTGACGGCCGGCGATACGGCGTGGACCGAAGACCCCGCCTATCCCGGACTCACCGCAGTTCTGGAAGAGCGCGGGGTGAGAACGCGAGCGGTTCCCGTTGATGCGCAAGGTTTCGACGTTGTCCGCGCATTCGAAGCATGGCCCGAGGCCCGGGCAGCGTTTGTCACGCCTTCCCATCAGTACCCGATGGGAATGCCGTTGAGCATGCCGAGACGTCTCGCGCTCGTGGACTGGGCCCGACACCACGGCGGCTGGATAGTCGAAGACGACTACGACAGCGAATTGCGATATGCGGGCCAACCGTTTCCGGCCATGCAGGGCCTGGACCGTGACAGGGTCGTCTACCTTGGAACGTTCAGCAAGGTCTTGGCGCCGTCACTTCGCCTGGGCTACGTCGTAGCGCCGGATAGCCTGGTGGACGCCTTCATAGGGGCTCGTTCGCTCATCGGACGGGCGTCACCCATCGCTGAACAACACGTCATTGCCGCCTACATGAACGAGGGTTACTTCGAGACGCACATCCGGCGCATTCGCGCGGTGTATGCAGAGAGGCGCGCAGTTTTGATCGATGCCCTTCAACGCGAAGTGCCTGAGCTCCGAATCCAGCACGCCGATCAAGGGATGCACATCGTGGGCTTGCTTCCGGCGGGCGTAGACGACGTGAAGCTCGCCATGGCCGCACTCGACGCGGGCATCGCGCTGAGAGCCGTCTCGGCTATGTGCTCTGCGAATTCAGCTATCTCCGGCTTGATGCTCGGGTTCGGAGGATTCTCCAGCGAGCGGCTGCGATCGAGCGTGCGGAAATTACGAGTTCTGCTCGATGGATTTCTCTGACGCGGCCCAGTGCGGCAGGTCGGCAGCCGCGGCTGGTGCGCCGCGGCCTCACGTCAACACCCCGGGCAGATTCCCCTGCCGAGCCTGAATGTCGGGCTGAAGCCCGACCTACATGGCCGTCACAACCCCTGCACGAACGCCGCGACGTCCGCCACCGCCTGCGCGTCCAGCGCGGAGGGATAGAGCTTCGGCATCTTCGCCGAGGGCTGCACTATCCAGGTGACGGTGGCGGTGAAGTCGCGACGGTCTTTCAGGCCCACGAGCTTGGGACCCACACCACCTTCGCCCTGCGCGCCGTGGCAGGCCGCGCAGTTCTTGCCGTAGACCTCGCGGCCGCGGGTGGCATCGGCGCTCGCGGGGCTGACGGTCTTGGGATCGAGGTCGCCCTGCGCGGCCGGCGCCGGGACGGGCGCGGCGGCGAGCGGCTTTTCGCCCCCCTTCGGCAGGGCGTAGACGATGAGTGTCGGCTGACCGTTCTCGCCGAAGGACAGGCGCGAGGACACGTTGCCCGCGGCGATGGCGACGTACTGTCGTCCGCCGCGCGCGTAGGTGATCACACCACCCGCCATGGCGCCGCCGGTCGGGTGCTTCAGCAGCACGTTGCCGTTGCTCGAGTCGAGCGCGAGCAGGTTGCCGGCCATGTCGCCGGTGAGCGTCACGCCGCCGGCAGTGGGCGTGACGCCGGCCACCACGGGTGCGTCGGCGTGGTACTTCCAGCGCACCGCGCCGGTGTCGGGGTCGAGCGCATGCACCCAGCCGCTGCGCGCGTCCTCGAAGGTGTAGCTGCCGCCGAACAGGAACTTGCCGGGTTCGTATTTCACTTCGTCGGACTTGACGACCGAACACCAGTCCACCGAGCCGACGGTCACCTGCTTCGTCTTGGCGTCGTAGGCAGGGCCGTTCCATTCCACGCCGCCAAGCGCGCCGGGGCAGCTGCGCACGCCAGCCTGGTTCGGCGCCTGGGTGGGCTTGGCGATGGTGGTGACGGGGGTCATGAACACGCGCTTCTGCGTCTCGCGGTTCACGCCGTAGACGTGGCCGTCCTTGCTGCCGGCCGCCATCATCGGTTCGCCCTTGCTGTTCCAGTACAGCATGGGCGCTGAGCCGATATCGAGATCCAGCCCATCATTCGGCGCCATCTGGTGCCACCACTTCAGCGCGCCGGTACGCGCGTCCAGCACCACCACGCTGTTGGTGAAGAGGTTCTCGCCGGGACGATGACCGGGCATGAAGTCCGGCGCGGGATTGCCCACCGGGATGAAGACTTCGCCCGCCGCCATGTCCAGCGTGTAGGCGCTCCAGCTGCCGCCACCGCCGTAGCGCGCACTGCCGGCATTCTCCCAGGTGTCCGCCCCGGTCTCCTTGCCGCGTGGGATGGTATAGAAGCGCCACAGCTCGCGGCCGTCGTCGAGGTCGTAGCCCATGGCGCGACCGCGTATGCCCCAGTCGCTGCCGGCGGCGCCGGTGATCAGCGTGCCCTGCCACACTGCGGGCACGGAGCTGAAGAACTCGCCCTGCTTGGGATCGCCCACCTGGTGCTTCCACAGTTCCTTGCCGGTGGCGGCGTCCAGCGCCAGCAGGCGCGCGTCCGGCGTGCCGCGGTAGAGCCGGCCGTTGGCGAAGGCCACGCCGCGATTGACCTGGAAGACCTCCTGCTGCTCGGGGCGATAGCTGTGCCGCCAGCGCACTTTGCAGGTGGTCGCGTCGACCGCGAGCGTGTCGTGGGCATTGGTCAGGTAGAGAGTGCCGTCGATGGCGAGGATGCCCGGCTGGAAGGTGCCGGAGTCATCGACCTTGAGGCGGCAGACCTCGGTGAGGTTCGCGACGTTGCCGGTATTGATCTGATCGAGGTCGGCATAGCGTTGGCCGTCGACAGTGTTGTTATAGCTCGGCCAGTCCGTGTCGGCCGGGCCGGCAGCGATGGCGCAGGCCTGCCAGGCGAGCGCGGTGAAGAAGGCCTGCGAGCGACGCAGGCGCGCGAATGTACTGGTCATGTTCTCCCCTCGAGAAAGCGTGCAAGCCTCGTGCGCAAGGCCGCCTCACTCGTGCCATCTATAGCAGGTTACGCACGAGGCCGAAACTTGACCGCGCCCGGGTCCATGACGTGTACTCCGCTGCGCGCCGCGCACCGTGCAAGAGGTCCGCGCGCGGCCCATCCTGGGGAGGACTCGGCATCGACACGCACGCGTCCGGCGGCACCGTCGCCGCGGATGAAGCACGCTCGCGCCGGCGCAACGCCGCCATCAAGGGCGCGTTCTTCTCCGAAGTGATCGACATGTTCGACATTTACCTCCCGGTGGTGGTGCTCACCCCGATCATGGGGTATTTCCAGCCGGCGCAGAGCGACCCGTCCACCGCGACCATCCTCGCCTCGTTCGTCTTCATCACCACCCTGCTCGGTCGGCCGCTCGGCTCGCTGCTCTTCGGACGCGTGGCGGATCGCATCGGGCGGCGGCGCGCGACGCTTTATTCCGTGGTGGGTTTCAGCGTCATCACGCTCGCCATCGGCTTGATCCCCGGCTACCACAGCATCGGCATCTGGTCCTACGTGCTGCTGGCAGGCTTACGCTTCCTGGATGGGATCTGCCTGGGCGGGGGCTATACCGGCGCGATTCCACTCGCGCTGGAATCGGCCGAGAAACGTCACCGTGGCTTCGTCGGCGGTTTCATCCTGTCCGGCTTCTGCGTGGCCTACATCGCCATCAACCTGGTGGCGATGGCGATGTACGCGCTGTTCCCGGCCGACGGCCTCGATTCTCCCTATGCGCGCTTCGGCTGGCGCATCCCGTTCTTCATCGGCGCGGCGCTGGGCGGCGTGCTCGCGTTCTACTACCTGCGCCACGTCGAAGAATCGGAGATCTGGCAGAGCGAGACCGCCGGCGGCGCGCGCGCCCTGCCCGTGACGGCGCTGTTTCGCGGCGCCGCCGGCCGCAACCTGCTGCAGGTGCTGGTGATGATGACCGGCTTCTGGACCACGCAGAACCTGATCGCCCTCTACCTGCCCTCGGTGCTGCTGCCCCAGACACTCGCGCTCACCAAGGAGCACGTCAGCCTGACCTTGCTCGTGACCTATACCTGCCTCTTCTTCAGCTACATCGCCGCCGGCCTGCTCGGGCAACGCCTGGGGCGCCGCCGCGCCTTCCTGATCATCGCGCCCGCCATCGCGACGCTCGGCGCGGGCATGCTGTACACGCTCACCACCGCCGCGGGCTGGTCACTGCCGGCCGTGATGATGCTCACCGCCGCGCTCGCCATCCTGGTCACCGCGCCCTGGGGCATCATCGTCACCTACATCAACGAGCGCTTCGCGACCGATCTGCGTGCCACCGGCTTCGGCGTGGGTTTCAGCCTGTCGGTGGTGGTGACGTCCTTCTACGCGGTGTACCTGCGCTGGCTCGAAGGCCCCTTCGGCGCCGCCGCGCCGGTCGCGCTGCTGTGCATCGGCGCCGCGCTGGCGACGCTCGGCGCGTGGCTGGGCCCCGAGACACGGGACGTGGACCTGTAGGTCGGACTTCAGTCCGACATTCGTCAATCCGACATTCGTCCCAGCGCCGATATCGAAACCTGGGAATGGAATGTCGGACTGAAGTCCGACCTACAATGCCCGCATCCAACAGGGGAGCCGCGCCATGAGCCATTCCGTGTCCTACACCCGCCACGGCGACGTCGGCGTCGTCACGGTCGACAATCCACCGGTCAACGCGCTCTCGCAGCACGTGCGTCATGGGCTCGCCGAGGCCTTCGCCACCGCCGCGGCTGACGACAGCATCGCCACCGTGCTGATCTGCGCCGGTCGCACCTTCATCGCCGGCGCCGACATCTCGGAGTTCGGCAAGCCGATGCAGCCGCCGCACTTCCACGACACGCTGGCGGCCATGGAGAACATGCCGAAGCCGGTGGTCGCCGCGATCCACGGCACGGCGCTGGGTGGTGGCCTCGAGACCGCGCTCTGCTGCCACTACCGCGTCGCCGTGCCCTCGGCGCGGGTCGGCCTGCCGGAGGTGCACCTCGGTCTTCTGCCCGGCGCCGGCGGCACACAGCGCCTGCCGCGGCTGATCGGCCCGGAGGCCGCGCTCGACGCCATCGTCAACGGCATCCAGATCAAGGCCCAGGCGGCGCAGGCCGCCGGCGTCATCGATGAACTCGTGGAGGAAGGCAAGCTGCTGGAAGGCGCCATCGCCTTCGCGCGGCGCATGGTCGCGAGCGGCGCACCCTTGAAGAAGGTGCGCGACATGAACGACAAGGTCACGGGTGTCGATCCCGCGATCTTCGACAAGGCACGCGCGACAACGCGCAAGAGCAAGCGCGGCTTCCAGGCGCCGTTGAACTGCATCGCCTGCGTGGAAGCGGCCTGCACCCTGCCCTTCGACGCCGGCATGGCGCGCGAGCGCGAACTGTTCCGCGAGCTGGTGGAGGGCGTGCAGAGCGCCGCCCAGCGCCACATTTTCTTCGCCGAACGCGCGGCGGCCAAGGTCGACGACATGCCGGCGGACGTGAAGCCCCTGCCGATCAAGACCGTCGGCGTGATCGGCGCCGGCACCATGGGCGGCGGCATCGCCATGAACTTCGCCAACGTCGGCATTCCGGTGGTGCTGCTCGAGATGGAGAAGGCCGCGCTCGAACGCGGCCTCAAGGTCGTGCGGGACAACTACGAGCGCACCGCCAAGCGCGGCGGGATGAGCGCCGTCGACGTCGAGAAACGCATGGCGCTGATCACGCCCACCCTCGACTACGCGGACCTCGCCCCGGTCGACATGGTGATCGAAGCGGTCTACGAGAACATGGGCGTGAAGAAGGAAGTCTTCGCCAAGCTGGACAAGGTGGCGAAGCCGGCCGCGATTCTCGCCACCAATACCTCCACCTTGGACGTGGACGAGATCGCGGCCGTGACCTCACGTCCGGACAAGGTCATCGGCACGCACTTCTTCAGCCCTGCGAACGTCATGAAGCTGCTCGAGATCGTGCGCGGCGCCAAGACCAGCCACGAGACGCTCGCCACCACCCTCGCCGTCACCAAGGCCATCAACAAGGTCGGCGTGGTGGTGGGCGTGTGCGACGGTTTCGTCGGCAACCGCATGGTCCATCGCTACATCTCCCAGGCGCAGTACATGCTGGAAGAGGGCGCGCTGCCCCACGAGGTCGACGACCCCATCTACCAGCTCGGCTTCGCCATGGGGCCGCTCACCATGTCGGATCTCGCCGGCCTCGACGTCGGCTGGCGCATCCGCCAGGGCAAGGGCCTGCCCGCGAGCCTGCCGCCGGGCGAGCGCTACTGCGAGATCCCGGACAAGATCTGCGAGATGGGCCGCTTCGGCCAGAAGACCGGCGCCGGCTACTACAAGTACGACCCGGCCACCCGCGAGCGCCAGCGCGACCCCGAGATCGAGCAGCTCATCGTCGAGCACTCGCGCGCCAAGGGCATCGCCCGCCGCCCCATTCCGCCAGCCGAGGTGGTCGAGCGCCTGATGTACGCCCTGATCAACGAGGGCGCGTGGATCCTCGAAGAGGGCATCGCGCAGCGGGCCAGCGACATCGACGTCATCTATGTCTACGGCTATGGCGTGCCGTCCTACCTGGGCGGGCCGATGTTCTATGCCGATCACGTCGGTTTGCCCAAGGTCTACGCGCGGGTCTGCGAGTTCGCGGCCGAGGACCCGGCCTCCTGGCAGCCGGCACCGCTCTTGAAGCGCCTGGCCGAGAGCGGCGGACGCTTCAACTGAGTCGCGGGGCCGGCGCCAAAGCGCCGGCCGCCCCTGCGCCCGCGGCGCGATCTGCCGCTATCGGTGGCGCGGACGGGCGTCGCACGGCGCGGCAGGGTTCACAGCTTGTTGCGCTGGATCACGGCGACGATGGTCCGGCGCTCGCGCCGTCGGAACCGGCTGCTTAGAATTGCGGGACTCCAACCCGCCCCGACATCCACCCATCCAAACCGAGGATCACCGTGAGCAATTACGCACAGCAACTCGAGAAAATGCGCAAGGCGCCGGGCTTCATCGCCGCGCTGGACCAGAGCGGCGGCTCCACCCCGAAGGCGCTCAAGCTCTATGGCATCGCCGAGGGCACCTGGGCGAACGACGAGGAGATGTTCGGCCTGGTGCACGAGATGCGCGCGCGCATCGTCATGAGCCCCGCGTTCACCGGTCAGCGCGTGATCGCCGCCATCCTGTTCGAAGGCACCATGGACCGCGATTTCGCCGGCCAGCCCGCCGCCGACTACCTGTGGAACGTCAAGAACGTCGTGCCGATCCTGAAGGTCGACAAGGGCCTGCTGGACGAGGCCGACGGCGTGCAGCTGATGAAGCCCATGCCGAAGCTGGACGAACTCCTGGCCCGCGCCAAGGCCAAGGGCATCTTCGGCACGAAGATGCGCTCGGTGGTGAAGCAGGCGAATGCCGCCGGCATCCAGGCGGTGGTCGATCAGCAGTTCGAGGTGGGCAAGCAGATCTGCGCCGCCGGTCTCGTGCCGATCATCGAGCCCGAAGTGGACATCCACTGCCCCGACAAGAAGGGCGCCGAAACGCTGCTCAAGGACGCCATGCTGAAGGCCCTGAACGCGCTCGGTCCCAACGAGCTGGTCATGCTGAAGCTGACCCTGCCCGAGGTCGACGACTTCTACGCCGACTGCATCAAGCACCCGAACGTGGTGCGCGTGGTCGCGCTCTCCGGCGGCTATTCCCGCGCCGACGCCAATCAGCGCCTGGCCCGCAACCACGGCATGATCGCGAGCTTCTCCCGCGCGCTGACCGAGGGCCTGTCCAAGCAGCAGAGCGACGCCGAGTTCAACGCCGCCCTGGACGCGGCGGTGGAGAGCATCTACCAGGCGTCGATCACCTGACGCCTTGTAGGTCGGGTTTCAACCCGACATTCGATCCGGGGCTTCGATGGGGCTCTGGAATCGAATGGCGGGTTGAAGTCCGACCTACAAGTGAATGTCGAGTTGAAAGCCGACCGGCATTGAATGTCGGACTGAAGTCCGACCTACAGCGTCGCGAGGAAGGCTTTCACCCTCGCGTTGAATGCCTCAGCAAACGCCAAGTGCACGTTGTGCGCGCCCTCCGCTATCACATGCAGTTCGGCGCGCGGCAACGCCGCCGCCAATCTCCGCGGATGAACGTCACGAATCAACGGATCGCGCCCACCGTGCATCACCAGCACCGGTTGCTGAATGGTCTCCAAGGGCGCGAGCCGAGCGCTGCCCTGGGCACGCAGACGCTGCATCGTATCCAGCCAGTCGCACCAGACGCGGCGCCAGTAGTCTGGACCGAAGGTCTCGTCCATCGCGCCTTGAGCGCGGGGTGACCAGGCGTAGGTATCGCGGCGCGTCTCGAAGCCGGCGATGTCCTCGTCGTCCAGGCCGGCGATGCCGCCCCACACCACGAGCGCGCGCACGCGCTCGGGCACGAGGTGCGCCAGCCACAGCGCGACGGCCGCGCCTTCGCTCCAGCCGAACACCACCATGTTGTCGAGGTCGAGTGCTTCGACCAGCGCGAGCATGTCGCGCGCCTCGCGCTCGTAGAAGTCGTCGGGAAAGTCGCGGTCCGGCGGGCGCGTTGCGCCATAGCCGCGACGATCGGGCACCACCACGCGATGCTCGGCGCTGAAGGCGTCCAGCTGCGCGGCGAAGTCGCCGCGGGCGGTGCCGAGCGTACCGCCGAGCAGCAGCAGCACCGGTCCCGCGCCCTCGTCGAGGTAGTGAAACGAGATGTCGTTCAGCGTGATACGCGGCATGGTGAGGCGACGCGTGGCTCGGACCTGGCGGCCCTCAGGCCGCCTCCCACCCATTGGTCACGCCCTTGAGACCGCTCGGCTTGTGTGGACCGAAGAAGCACTGCTCCAGGATCGCGACACCTTCCTTGCCGTCGTCGCGCCGCACCTTGCACACGTGGTGCATGTGCCAGTTGCGCGGAAAGAGCGGCGACTGTTCGTGGCTCGGCCAGGCGTTCTCGTCGGTGAAGGCCTCGCCCCGCCAGGCGCCGTGCTCCCAGGCCTTGTTGGTGTAACCGAGGCCCATGAGCGAGAACAGCAGGCGCGGATCGGGGATAAACTCGAGCGTCATGCGCGGGCCGCGCTTGTCGTTCAACTGTACGACCAGGTGCTCGATGCGCCGCGTGCCGTGGCGGTAGCGCGGAGTGAAGGACACGGGGAAGAGGTACTCACCGCCGGTGTCGCGCATGTACAGCGGCCCGCTGCCACCCGCATCGACGCGCGGCACGAGCGCGGCGAACTTATCGGGGATCTCGCCCTCCACGTCGTCGTTCAGATGCCAGTGCATGCATTCGTCGCCGAAGAAGAGCGGACCCCAGAACCAGTAGATCTGCGGCGCCCAGCGCGTGCTGCCGCCACCGCCCAGGGGCCGCACGCCCCAGGAGTGATCGCGAATGCCGAGCACTTCACGACCGGCGAGCGCGATGCGCCGACCCTTCACCTCGATCTCGCCCGACCACTGGCCGAGCTGTGAGTAGCGCGTGAGATCGACCGAGGTACGTGGGCCGTCGGTCATGGTCTGGCGGCCCTCGTCGATCACGCCGGTGACGGCGTCGAAGACGAGATCGGCATGGAAGCCGCGCTCGGCATCCTCGACCGAGAGGCGCAGGCGTCGCATCGGTTCCAGGATCTCCACCTTGATCGGCCCCACCCGCGTGTCGCCACGCTCGATAGGCGCACGGCCGCTGGTGAAGAGCGAGTACTGCGTACCCTCGAAGCTCACGCTGAAGGCAGCGTCGATCGCATCGCGGTTCGGGTAGAGGCCAAAGGCGCCGCCGAACATCAGCGACGCGTCCGGCACGAAGCCTTCGAGGAAGTAGCGATCGTAGGCGTTGCTGTCGGTGGTGCCGACATGCGCCAGCGCGAGCGGCGTCTGGTGAATGAGGTAGTCGTCGAACGTGGTGATCATGGTGCTGACCTCGAGTGCTCTGCCTGTAGGGCGGATTTCAATCCGCCGTGTACGGCGTCTGGAAATCCATCGCTGGCCGATTGAAATCGGCCCTACAGGGGGACATCCCAGGGCTCGGCGGGCCCCAGCAGGTTCTTGATGTGTTCGGGGGTCTGGAACTTCTCCGTGGTGCCCACGCGCACGCTCACGCAGGTGCTGCGCGCCTTGAACACCGGCCGTCCCGCCACTGTTCCGACATAGCCGAGCTCGACGGACGTGCTGCCGTAGCGCACGATGGCGACCTCGATGCTGAGCGTTTCGCCATGATGGGCCGGGCCCTGCCATTCGATCACCGAGCGCACCACCATCCAGTCCCAGCCGAGTTCGAGGAAGTTGCCCTTCGGCGCGAGGCTGCTGACCCAGTTCTCGCCCGCATCGTCCATGTAGACCATGTAGTTCGGATTGAACACCACGCCTTGCTGATCGCACTCGCCGTAGCGCACGCGAAGGGTATGGGTGTAGGGCACGCGGTTCACCTCGACAGCCTGGAACGCGCGACAACTTAGCGACAAAGCCGCGGCTTGCCCAGTGCTCGAAGGCGTGCGGCGCTTGCCAGGATGCGGCGGCGCCTGCACGATGGGCGGTGCTCGTGTGGGGCTGGCTCGAGGAGAGCGACGACATGCCTTGGTGGGGATGGGTGGTCACCGGCTTCCTGTTGCTCGGCGCGGAGATGTTCGGCGTCGACGCGCAGTTCTACCTGGTCTTCATCGGCGCGGCTGCCATCGTCGTCGGCCTGCTGGAGGCGAGCGGACTCCATCTGCCGGACTGGGCGCAGTGGCTGACCTTCACCGTGCTCGCCGTCGGCTGCATGGCGCTGTTCCGCGCGCGCCTCTACCGGCGCTTCCGCGCCCACGCCGGTGAAGTCGAGGAGCGTCTGATCCTCGGTGATCGCCTGACCGTGCCCGAGACGCTCGCCGCCCAGGCGAGCTGCCGGGTCGAATACCGCGGCACCACCTGGACCGCGCGCAATACCGACGATGCGCCGCTCGCGGCCGGCAGCGAGGCCGAGGTCTGGGAGGTGGCCGGCCTCACCCTGCACCTGCGCCATCCGCGCTGAGCCACCGCGCGCGTTCGCTCGCTCACCCGCCCTTCATTCACTGCGTCAGGAGCCTTGTCATGGAAACCACTTATGTCGTGCTGACCCTGGCGGTGCTCGCCGTCCTGGTGATCGCCAAGACCGCGACCATCGTGCCGCAGCAGAGCGCGTTCGTGGTCGAGAACCTCGGCCGCTACAGCCGTACTTTGCACGCCGGCTTCCACATCCTGGTGCCCTTCGTCGAGCGCATCGCCTATCGCCTGAATCTGAAGGAAGAAGCGCTCGACATCCCCGAGCAGGTCTGCATCACCAAGGACAACGTGCAGGTCGGCGTGGACGGCATCCTGTACATGCAGGTGCTGGAAGCGAACAAGGCCTCCTACGGCATCACCAACTACAAGTTCGCGCTGATCCAGCTCGCGCAAACCACGCTGCGCAGCGAAATAGGCAAGATCGATCTGGACCGCACCTTCGAGGAACGCTCGGCGATCAACGCCAACGTCGTCAGCGAGCTCGACAAGGCCTCCGCGCCCTGGGGCGTGAAGGTGCTGCGCTATGAGATCCGCAACATCAATCCTCCGCACGACGTGCTGAGCGCGATGGAGAAGCAGATGCGCGCCGAGCGCGAGAAGCGCGCCATCGTGCTGGCCTCGGAAGGCGAGCGCGACGCGGCCATCAACCAGGCCGAGGGCGAGAAGCAGCGCGTCATCAAGGCGTCGGAAGCCAGCAAGCAGCAGCAGATCAACGAGGCCGAGGGTCAGGCCGAGGCCATTCTCTCCATCGCCACCGCCACCGCCGAGGGTCTGCGCCGGGTCGGCGAGGCGCTCTCCTCCAACGGCGGTCACGAGGCCATGCAGCTACGTGTCGCCGAACAGTACGTGCGCGAGTTCGGCACGCTCGCGCGCGACGCGCAGAGCACGCTCATCGTGCCGGCGAACCTGTCCGACATCTCGTCGATGATCGGCGTGGCGACCAGCGTGCTGAAGAGCACGCAGGGGAACGGGGGGAAGGCTTGAGAAAGGATTCTGGAAATCGGATCTGTAGGTCGGGTTTCAACCCGACATTCGTTCCAGGGCGGTGATGGAAGCCCCGGAAGGAATGTCGGACTGAAGTCCGACCTACAGGCGCTTGCTCAGGACTGCTGGGCCTGCTGATGCTTCGGCTTGCCGATCACGATGTGGCGCGTGCCCTTCACACCGCGGCGCATGTTCATTTCCTTGGCCAGCGCGGAGGCGTGGTTCATCACGGCTTCCTTGCTGCCGATGTGGAAGCCGGTGATCGGCGCGTAGCCGCCTTCGATCACGTAGCGGTAGCCGCTCGGGCCGGCCTGGTCGAGCTTGCACTTCTCGAGCTTGGTGACGTGGTAGATGGCGGGCGGCACGCCCGGGGTGGACTCGAGCTTGGCTTCAGCGATCTTCGGAACTGCACTCATGCTTGCTCTCCCTCGGTTGACGCGTCCCAACGGGCCCTCTCGGAATCGGCCGGCGACGGGACAGGGACCCGCGCGACGCTACGCGGGATGGGACACGGCGTGGCGCCGTGGTGGGGGCCGCAAGGCCAAACGAATCAACTGAAAAAAGGCAAGCTCAGCGAGGTGAGTTTGGGCTCTTCTTTATGTGATTTTTTTGTTTTCTTTCGACTCCCCTTGGGCCTGACACTACCACGTCTGTCGGGCCCCCGGCCAGTGCCCGATGGGGGGCCGCCGGAACCGCACCAAAACGGCCCCGGCGACGTCCCCTCGAGCCCGGTACTCAGGCCACTTCGCCGTCCTGGATGAAGCGCTCGAGGACGTTGCGGGTGACCCGGGCGATGTCGTTGTCGCCGTTGTTCCAGGGCAGGGCCTGACCCCAGGCGATGGAGCCGGTGGCGAACACCGCGCCGCCGGCGCGGCACTTGAAGAGCGTCACGTCACCGCGGATCTGGAAGTCCTGGGTGCCGCCCGTGCCCGGGATGTTGAACATCACTTCCTCGCCGACGTGGGGGTAGTTGTCGGAGTGGCCGCTGGAGCAGGCCAGGAGCCAGGTGTCCGGCGGGGTGCCCCACATCAGGTCGTAGCGGTCGAGTTCCAGGCCAGCGGCGCCGCCGAGCGCGAGGCCGTTGGCCCCGAACTCCTCACCCACGCCCTCCAGCACCCAGGCCACGCGCGGGTCCCGTGAGTCCGGCAGCCGGCGGTAGGGCATGCACTCGTCCATGCCTTCGCTGGTGAAGCCGACGCCCATGGACTTCTGCGGCGCGCGGCCGCGGTCGCGCCAGATGCCGCTCTTCTCGCCGGTCGAGGCCAGGTAGTACTCACCGGGCGCCGCCTGCCAGGCGCGCGAGCCGGAATTGAGCTTACGCACCTCCATGCACCAGGGTTCGTCGGGGCGGAATCCCACCACCCAGTAGTAGCCGTTGGCGCCGAGGTACATCACCCGCCCGCCGCGGGCGAGGTACTGGTCGGTGGCATCCATCATGCGCTCCGAGTAGTACTCGGAGTGGGTGCCGTTCAACACCACCTTGTAGGGCGCGAGCAGGGCCACGCCCTCGCGGTCCAGATCTTCGTCGGTGATGACGTCGAAGTCGTGCCCGCACTGCTCCAGCCACCAGACGATGGACATGTCGGCGGCGAACTGCCACGGCACGCCGGTCGCCGCCATGCGATGGCGCGGGCGCAGGCCCATGATCGGCCGGCGGTAGGAGGTGTAGCACACGCCCGCGCCATCCAGGTGGTGGTCGTAGGTCGAGGCGCCGAACTCCGGATGCTTGCCGAGGAAATAGTCGTCGTCGTGCAGGATAAGGCCGTGGCCGGTGATGGCCTCCACCACGCCCACCTCGCCCAGCACGAAGCGCTCGTTGGCGTAGGCGAGATAGCTCGCGGTCGGCATCAGCATGGCGACCTTGGCTGTGGCCGTGGTCGGGCGCACGAAGAAGGTGATGTGATCCTCCACGCCGTCCCCGCGCAGCCGCGCCGCGTACACGCCGGACTTCAGATCCTGCGGCACCGTCCAGCGGAAGGTCGGCTGCCAGCGGCAGTCGATGATCGCATCTTCGTTGAAGTAGATGCCACCGTACTGCTCGGGTGCGAGGCGGAAGCAGTCGTCCTTGCCGCGCCAGTTCCAGCCGGTCATGGCGCGCACCGGGCGGTTGTAGCCCTGCCCGTGCAGGCCGAGCGGGCCGACGTCCACCACGCGGTCGCCGATGCCGTGTTCGGTATAGCCGGCGCTCGTGTCCCAGTAGGCGACGGTGCCGGCCGGGCTCGGCGTCGCGCCGGAGCGCAGGCGCGCGAGCTCGGCGAGGCCCAGCGCGCCCCCTTGAATGCCGGGGCGGTCCAGCTTGCCGTTGAACAGGCCGACGACGCAGCGCGGAACACCGGGCGCCTCGGCATGGAAACCGCCGAGCAGGAGATCGGTGCCCGACGAGCGAGGCGCGAGCGCCAGCGGGCCCGCGACGCGGGTACCGTCGTCGAGCGGCAGGATCGGACTCAGGTGACTGTTGTAGGCGTTCGCCACCGCCTCCTGGTAGAGCTCGACCGTGCCGCGTTCGGCGTCGTAGCTCGCCGTCACGAAGTACCACATGCGCGCCATCAGCGGCCGCTCGCCGGCCACCTCGTGCACTTCCTGGCCGTCGCCCGCCCAGAAGGACAGGCAGCCGGCCTCGTTGATGCCGAGCGCGTAGCCCGCGCGCGTGACTGCGTCGAACTGCGCGACCAGCGCCTGGCGCGCCTTGCCGGGCGTGGTCGGCCACACGAAGGCGTGCACCGTGAAGCTGCCCTTGGGCAGCAGCGCGCCGGTCGCGTCCGGCACGACGACGAAGCTGCCGGCCTGGGTGAACTGGGTGCTCAGTTCGACCGTGCCATTCATGCTGGCCGCGATCTCACGCTCGACGAAGCCGGGGCCGCCGGGCGCCTCGTCGCCGTGAATCAGGCGCACGAGCTGCACGTCGGCCGCGCTCACGCCCTCGGCGCTGACCATGAACTGCAGGGTCTCGCCCGGGCGAACGCTCAGGCTGTCGACGTAACCGGTAATCCAGGGCTTGGCCATCACTTGTCTCCCGCGCGCATGAGGTCTTCGAGGTTGCGCAGGAACACCGCATGCAGCGCCTCGTTCTGATCGTGGTACACCGTCCCGTCCACCGGCTCCGGATCGCTGCCCTCGGGCACCGGCAGGCGGATGACCTGGAACTCCCGGCACGGCACCCGCGAGTAGAGCGCGTACGCCGGCGCGCGGCGGAACAGGTTCAGCAAGCGCATGAGCACATCGCTGTGCTGGCCGAGTGGCTTGCGGCGGTGTTCTTCGATCAGGTCCTCGGTGATCAGCGGCCTGAGCTTGGCCTTCAATTCCTCGGTGAAACGCGCATAGGCGAGCAGCTGGCGATCTGCCGGCAGGGTGGTTGAGCTCATGGGGTCCTCGACTCGTGTGACGGACGAGGCCGAAGTATATAGCGCGCCGTGGGACGGCGGTTTCGAGCGGGGACAGGCCACGGTTTGTTCGAACCCGCGCTATCGGGGACAGACCACGGTTTCGCGGTTTCCGCGAAACCGTGGTCTGTCCCCAGAATCAGCGCAGCAGGGCTTCGACCTTCGCCACCGCCGCCTCGCAGCGCGGCGTGGCCTCGGGCATCTCGAGCTTCTTCTCGAGCGGCAGGGGCTTGTTCGCGACCTTGGCCTGCACCAGTTCGATAAGCGGCGCACAGGCGAGCTGCATGGCCTCCTCGGCGTCTTCCAGCGCGCTCAGCTCGGCGCCGCCGTCCAGCGCGGCGATGACTTCGTCGGTGGCGCGGTTCTGGCGATGGAACACGTCGCGCACGTAGGCCTTGAAGGTTTGCTTGTCCATGCGCTCGATTTCGCCGCCGGGGCGCCGCACCTCGACGCCGGCGCAGGCGGCGAACAGGCAGAGCAGCAGGGTCGCGGCACTCGTCCGCAAGATCGAGCCGATGCACGTGGCCATGGCTGCCCTCGTCAACGCGCTCGTCGGACCGGGCGCTTCAGGCCCGAGTATAGGCAGGCTCAGGCGAACGCGCGGGCGACCGTCGTCACGGCTTGGTCGTAGCGCGCGGCAAGGCTCGCGCACGCGGCGAGCTGGCCTTGCGCGCGCGCGAGGTTGTGTGCGCCTCGGGTCGGGTAACGCGCGGCGTCCCAGCCGAAGTAGCGTTCCTCCAGCGCGTCGGCAAGAAAGCGCGCGGCGAGCTCCAGGTGGATCTCGAGCGTCGCGGGCAGCAGCGCCTCCACCTCGTCCGCGCGCACGAAGTCGCGCGCGCCGCGTGCGTAGCCGCTGAGCGCGGCGGCGAAGAGATCGAGATCGAAACTCGCCAGCGGGTCGTCCTCGCGGCGCGGATTGCACCAGGAGCGCAGGGCATCGCCGAGTTCCAGCGGCAGCGCCATGTGCGCAAGGGTGTCGAGATCGACCATGCACAGCGCGCGCGTGCCGCCCGGGTCGAACAGGAGATTGGAGATCTTCGGATCGCCGTGCACCAGGCGCGGCGGCGTGGCGGCGGGGTGCGGGTGAGCGGCGCGCAGCGCGTCGAGACGGACCGCCGCCGCGGCGACCGCCGGCG
>JAIEQK010000148.1 GCA_019747795.1 Gammaproteobacteria bacterium
GGCGCGGTCACCGCGGCGGCGGACGCCGCCACGCGCTTGCCGACCCGCGCGCCGGCCGCGCCCTTGATCGCATCGATCAGGTCGTGGCCGTTGCTCTCGAGATGCTGCTTCAGGCCCATCTTGGGCTTGGTGACGATGTCCACCGCGCCGGCCGACAGCGCCTGCAGGCTGGTGGCGGTGCCCTTCTCGGTCAGGGTCGAGCAGATGACCACGGGCGTCGGATGCTCGCTCATGATCTTCTTCAGGAAGGTGATGCCGTCCATGCGCGGCATCTCGACGTCCAGCACGATCACATCCGGCCAGTCGCGCTGCATCTTCTCCAGCGCGTAGATGGGATCCGGCGCCACGCCGGCGAGATGCAGGCCGGGCGCGTTCTTCACCAGGTCGGCGACCACCTGGCGCACGACGGCGGAGTCGTCGATCACGAACACCTTGGTGGGATTCACGGGCAGTCCTCCAGGTAGTGGGCGGGTGGCGCGACCTTGGTCGTCTGGTGCTTGACCCACACCGCGCCGTCCCACAGGTCGAGCATCACCACGCGATGGCCGAAGCCGCCGACGTGGCGCCCCTTGGGCTTGAGTCCGAAACCCTTCAAGAGCTCCAGGCTGGCCTCGATGTTCATCCGTCCGATGCCGGGCGCGCGGCTCGCGTCGAGCTCCGAGAACATGTCGCCGCCGCCGAACAGCTTGATCTCGTAGTCCGCCGGGTCCGTGTTGTATCGAATCGCCTCGCGCAGGAACAACAGCAGTGCCTCGTCGGCGTAGCGCCCGTCGAAGGGGGCCTTGCGGCGCTCGCCGCGGGTCGGCAGCAGGTAGTGGCTCATACCGCCGATGTGGCGTTTCGGGTGGTACATCGTCATCGCCACGCAGGAGCCGAGCAGGGTACGAAAACGCGTGTCCGGGTCGTCGGTGAACTGGAACTCCCCGGGGTGCAGGAAGTACTCCATGTAATCGTGCGGCCGGCGCTCGAGGACCACGCTTCAGTCCTTCTGGTAGACGGCGGGCCGGACGGCCTTCAGCGGCAGCCGCATGCCATGCAGGCTCTCGGAGTGCCCGCAGAAGAAATACCCGCCGGGGCGCAGCGCCGCGCACAGGCGCCGCACCACCGCCTCCTTGGTGGCGGCGTCGAAATAGATGAGCACGTTGCGCAGGAAGATCAGATCGAACTGGCCGACGTCGGGCAGCGCCTCCACCAGGTTGACCTGCATGAAGCGCACGCGCTGGCGCAGCGCGTCGACGATGCGGAACGTGCCGTCCTGGCTGCCCACGCCGCGCAGGCAGTGCCTGACCAGCAGTTCGCGCGGGATGTGATCGGCGCGCTCCATCGCGTAGTGCGCGCTCTCGGCGCGCTTCAGCACGCGCGTGCTCAGATCGGTCGCGAGGATCTCCCAGCCCGCGCTGCCCACGGTGTCGGCGAGCGTCATGGCGATGCTCCACGGCTCCTCGCCGCTGGAACAGGCCGCGCTCCACACGCGATAGGTCATGCCCGTGCGGCGGCTCGGCACCGCCTGCCCGCGCAGGAAGTCGAAGTGCTTCGGCTCGCGGAAGAAATAGGTCTCGTTGGTGGTCAGCAAATCGGTCGCGATCTGCGCTTCCTCAGGCACCCGGCCGCTCTGCAGCAGGCGATGGTAGTCGCCGTAGCGGACCAGGCCGTGGTGCGCGAGGCGCTTCTGCAGGCGACCCATCACCAGCTGCTTCTTGGCGTCGCTCAGGTTGATGCCCGAGCGTTCGTAGAGCCAGTCGCGGAGCAACTGGAACTCCGCGTCGGAGATGTGCGCGATATTGATGACGGCCGACATGTTTGTAGCCCGCCGCGAGGCGGGCCCAATGTTTCTCGTTATTGGGTCTTGCTCAGGCGGCTTCGCCGGTCACCGTACCGAGCGTCGCGATCTCCTCGACCGACAGCACGTGCTCTGCGTCCAGCACCAGCACGAACTGCCCGTCGACCTTGCCCATGCCCTTGATGAAGTCGAGCCGCAGGCGCGTGCCGAAGCTCGGCGGCGGCTCGATCTGGTCGGCCGGGATGTCGATCACCTGGCTGACGCTGTCCACCACCACGCCGATGTCGAGGCGCGTGTCCTCGCTGCCGATTTCGACTATCACCACGCAGGTGCGGCGCGTGACCGCGGCCGGCGGCCGGCCGAAGCGCGCGGCGAGGTCCACCACCGGCACCACCTGGCCGCGCAGGTTGAGCACCCCGCGCACGCAGGGCGCCATCAGCGGCACGCTGGTCAGGGCCGGAAACTCGAGGATCTCCTTGGTGACCAGGATGGGCAGGGCGAAGGTCTCCTCGCCCTGGCGGAAGGTCAGGTACTGCTGCTGTTCGCCGCGGGCGTTGGCCTGCGGCTCGTCGAAGCTGTTCACGGCTTGCATGTTCGCTTCCCTCAGAACTTGACGAATTCGGCGTCGGACACCGCGCTGTCGTGGCCACGTCCGTGGCCGACGCGCGGTGCGCGGCGCGCGGCCGTGCTCGACTCGCCCACCGCCCGCGGCGCGTTGCCCACGTCGAAGAAAGCCATCAGCTCGCGTAGCTGCGCGGCCTTGCCGTTCATCTCCTCGGCGGTCGCCGCCAGCTCTTCCGCCGCCGAGGCGTTCTGCTGGGTGGCCTGGTTCAGCTGGTTGATGGCGGAGTTGATCTGGCCCGCGCCCGTCGCCTGCTCGCTGGAGGCGGCCGAGATCTCCTGCACCAGGTCCGAGGTGCGCTGGATGGCCGGCACCATCTCGTCCAGCAGGTCGCCGGCGCGCTCGGCCAGCTCCACGCTGTTGCCAGCGAGGCCACTGATCTCCTGCGCCGCGACCTGGCTGCGCTCGGCGAGCTTGCGCACTTCGGCCGCCACCACCGCGAAGCCGCGGCCGTGTTCGCCCGCGCGCGCCGCCTCGATGGCCGCGTTCAGCGCCAGCAGGTTGGTCTGGTAGGCGATGTCGTCGATGATGCCGATCTTCTGCGCGATGCTCTTCATCGCGAGCACCGTGTCGCGCACCGCCTGGCCGCCGTCGGTGGCCTCCTGGGCCGCCTTGCTGGCCATGCCGTCGGTCACCTTGGCGTTCTCGCTGTTCTGGTTGATGGACGCCGCCATCTGTTCGATGGATGCGCTCGATTCCTCCACGCTCGCGGCCTGCTCGGTCGCCGCCTGGCTGATGGACTGCGCCGTGGCGCTGACCTGCTCGGCCGCGTTCAGGATGCCTTCGGTGGTGATGCTCACCTCGCTGATGGTCGCCGACAGATGCACGGCCGTCTCGTTGCAGGCGTCCTTGAGCGCGCCAAAGGTGCCGCTGTAGTCGTTGGTGATGCGCTCGTCCAGGCGTCCCTGGGCCAGCGCGCCCAGCACCCGCAGCACTTCGTTGAGTCCAGTGTCGCAGGTGCCGACCAGGGCATTGATGCCATCGCAGAGCTGCTTGAAGAAGCCCTCCTTGCCCTCCGGGTTCAGACGCTGCGAGAAGTCACCGGCCGCCGCCGCGGAGACGATGCCACCCAGTTCGCGTTCGACCTTCACTTCGTCGGTGCGGTCCTTCCATTCGACCACGGTGCCTTTGCGCGCGCCGCTCTCGTCGAAGATCGGCGAGGCGGTGAGCGAGAAGTGCCGGCCGCCGACCGCGATCTGCGCGCGATGCACGCCGCGCAGCTGGCCGAGCAGGTTGCGCTGGTGCGCCGGGTTCTTGTGGAACACGTCGAAGTTCACGCCGATGAGCCGCTTTGCGTCGAAGTTCGCCAGCTCCTTGCGGATGTCCGCTTCGGCATTGGCCAGCATGCCGGTGATGGAGTGGTTCATGTAACGGATGATGCCGTCGGCATCGGCGATCATGACGTTGGTCGTGACATTGTCGAGCGCGTGGCGCACGCGGGTCATTTCCTGGTTCATGGCAGCGTTGCCGGAGAAGTTCTCATACACCTGCGCCATGACGTCGCTGATGACTTTCTTCTTGCCGGGCAGCGGCGCCATCTGGTGGCTGAAGTCGCCGGCCCCGTACTCCTTGATCAGGTCCACGACCTGCATCTTGACGTCGATGTGCGACTGCACGAGGTCGTTCACTGCGTCGGCGAGCAGGCGCTGATCGCCGCTCAGGCCGTCGGTCGGAATCTTGTAGTCGATCGCGCCCGCGGCGTGCTGCTCGAACATGCGCCGAACCTGCGCGAGCATTTCCGAGGTCTGCCGCGCGCCATTATTGGAAGCAAAGATACCCATGGTGTTATTCCTCAAGAAAGTGCCGATTGAGCCGTCGCAAGCGACTGGCCGCGCGGGGGATCCGCGCGCTTGACGAGTCCGGGGACGTCGAGAATGAGCGCTACCTCGCCGGTGCCGAGGATGGTCGAGCCACTGATCCCTGGCAGGAAGGCGAACAGCTTCCCGAGCGGCTTGATCACCGTCTGCAGTTCGCCCAGCAGTTCATCGACCACGATGCCTGCCTTGAGCGCGCCGAAGCGCACCACCACCACGTTCTCGCGGCGCCAGTCGGCTTCGCCGAGCTGGAACACTTCGCGCAGACGCAGCATGGGCAGCGGTTCGCCGCGCACGTTCAGAAAACCTTGCTTGCCGACCGCCAGGCGCTCGGCGGGCGAGAGTTCCAGGCACTCTTCCACCACGTCCAGCGGCAGCACGTAGCGTGCGTTGCCGAGGCCGACCAGGAAGCCGTCGATGATGGCGAGCGTGAGCGGCAGGCGGATGCGCACGCGGGTGCCGAGTCCGGCCCGGCTCTCCAGTTCGATGGTGCCGCGCAGCGCCTCGATGTTGCTGCGGACCACGTCCATGCCGACGCCGCGGCCGGACAGGTTCGAGACCGCGTCGGCGGTGGAGAAGCCGGCGGCGAAGATCATCTGATGGATCTCGTGCTCGCTCGGCGTCGCGCCCGCGGCCAGGAGACCGCGCTCGATGGCCTTGGCGCGGATCTTCTCGGTGTTGAGACCGGCGCCGTCGTCGGCCACGTCGATGACGATGCTGCCCGAGTCGTGGCAGGCGTGCAGGCGGAGCCGCGCGCGGGCCGGTTTGCCGGCAGCGGCGCGCGCCGCCGGGGTTTCGATGCCGTGGTCCATGGCGTTGCGCACCAGGTGCATGAGCGGATCGCCGATACGTTCGACCACCGACTTGTCGAGCTCGGTGTCACCGCCGGTGATCTCGAGTTCGATGTCCTTGCCGAGTTCGCGCGAGACGTCGCGCACCACGCGCTGGAAGCGCTGGAAGGTCGGCCCGATCTGCACCATGCGCAGGCCGAGCGCGCTGTCGCGAACGCCTTCCACCAGGCGGGCGAGCGTCTCGGCGGACTCGACGATGTCGGCCAACCCCGCGCGCTGCGCCTTGGCGTTGATGCCGGAGCCGGCGATGACCAGTTCGCCCACCAGGGTGATGAGCTGGTCGAGCTTGTCGGCGTCGACGCGGATGAGGCGGCTTTCCTGGCCCTTCTGCTGCTTGATCTGTCCCTGCCTCTCGAGCGCGGCCTCGACCACCGCCGGCGAGGTGGCGCCCTCGGCGACCAGGATCTCGC
Source organism: Gammaproteobacteria bacterium (assembly GCA_019747795.1). GTDB lineage: Bacteria > Pseudomonadota > Gammaproteobacteria > JADJYF01. Next base: position 5,478 of record JAIEQK010000148.1, read on the forward strand.
CCAGCGGGCGCGGCGGCGCGCCGGCCTCGGCCTGCGCGGACTGGGCGGCGAGCGCTGCGCGCAGAGTGTCGTCGCTCACCGCCTGGCTGCCCACCAGGATCTCCCCCAGGCGCGGGGCCTGCGCGGGATAGTCGGCGATGGCGGCGAGCGTCTCGGCGTCCGGGTGCTCTGCCGGGGTGATGCGGATCGCGCAGTCGTCGCGCACGAAGTCGAACACGCCGTCGATGGTCGCGAGCGGCACGTCGCCTTCGAACAGCAGTTCGACATCGAGCGCGCAGGCCTCCGGATCGAGATCCGACCAGCGCGGCAAGCGCGCGATGGAGGTGCGCACGTCACGCACCGTGCCGAGCGTCTCGAGGTAGCGCAGGAAGGACAGCGGGTCCATGCCGTTGCGCAGCACTTCAGAGCCGAACTCCAGCTCGATGCGCCAGCGCGCGGGGCCGGCGGTGGTCTCCGCTTCGGCCGGGGACCGCGCCGCCGTCTCGTCAGCCTGGGTGTCGCCAGTGGCGGCGGCGAGTTCCGCCGCGAGCGTCTCGCTCACGCTAATCAGTTCGGTCGGCGGTGTCTCGCTCGCGGTGCAGGCCTCGACCAGCGCGCCCATGTGGTCGCCACAGCGCAGCAGCAGCGCGCTCAAGGTGGGGGTCAGCGCGAACTCACCGTCGCGCAGCCTGTCGAGCACGCTCTCCACGCCATGCGTGAAGTGCACCACCGGGTCATAGCCGAACACGCCAGCCGAGCCCTTGATGGTGTGCGCGGCGCGAAAGATCGCGTCCAGCAGGTCGCGGTCATGGGGATCGGCCTCGAGGCGCAGCAGCGCGTCTTCCATCTGCTCGAGCAGCTCGCGGCTCTCGGCGAGGAACATCTGGATGGCGGGATAGAGATCCATCGGCGTCTCCCGGCTCAGGTGGTGGCGGGTGGCGCGCTGAAGCGCGTCACGCCGAGCATGTCGAGCACCGCGCGCGCCGTGTCGCTGAGCGCGGTGATGATCAAGGGCTGTTCGATGGCGTCGCATTCGCGCGCCAGCGCCAGCAGGAGCTGCACACCGGCGCTGTCCAGCTCGCTCACTTGTCCGAGATCGAGCGTCAGCGGCTGGCCGGTGGCGAGCGCGTCCTGCAGGCGGCGATGGGCCTGGGCCGCGCCGTAGATGGTCAGCTCGTCGGTGAAGGCGAGCCGCGGCGCGTTGCCGAGCGTCGCGTCGAGGTAGTCGCCCATGGCGGTCGCGGCGGCGCCCATCACGGCATCACCAGCTTGGAGACGGCGTTCAGCATCTGGTCGGGCTTGAAGGGCTTCACCACCCACGCCTTGGCGCCAGCCGCCTGACCTTCCTGCTTCTTGCTCTCCTGCGATTCGGTGGTGAGCATGATGATCGGCGTGAACTTGTAGTTGGGCAGCTGCTTGACCGCCTTCACGAAGCTGATGCCGTCCATGTTCGGCATGTTCACGTCGCTGATGATGAGATTGATCTTCTGGCCCGAGAGCTTGGCCAGCGCGTCCTTGCCATCGCAGGCTTCGAGCACTTCGTAACCCGCGCCCTTGAGCGCGATGGCGACCACCTGGCGCAGCGAGGCGGAGTCGTCGACGATCATGATTGTCTTGGCCATTGGCTGTTCCTCAGAAGAAGGTGATCTCGTTGTCGGCGTCGCGCGGTCCCTTGCCGCCGCGTTCCTCGGCCATGGTGTAGGAGCGCTCGAGACTCGCGCGCAGCTCGCGCACGTCCTGCGCCGCGAGCGCGCGTTGCTCGACCAGGGTGCCGCGCAGCGTGCCGATGCTGTCGGCGACGTGGGCGAGGATCTGGTTGATGCGGTCCTGGAACTGCAGCTGCTCGAGCGCGGCGGCCACCGCACTCTTGATCTCCATCGATTCGTTGCGCAGCCGTTCTCCCGAGCTGGTCAGGCCGTCCATCGCCGCCTTGAAGTCGCCGAGCACGCTCGCGATGTGCGTCTCGCACTCGCCGCGCGCGCTGGCATCGCGCTCGGCCGCGTGCTCGACCATCGACGAGGACTCGCGGATCGCGCGGTTGATGAAGTCGATCTTCTGGCTGATGTTCTTGCCGATCTCGCCGGAGCGGGTCGACAGGGTGCGTACCTCGTCGGCCACCACCGCGAAGCCGCGGCCAGCGTCGCCCGCGCGCGCCGCCTCGATGGCGGCGTTCAGCGCCAGCAGGTTGGTCTGGTCGGCGATGCTCGCGACGTCGGATGCCATCTGCTGCAGCTCGGCGGTGAACTGCACCATGCGCTGCGATTCGGACAGCAGGCGGTCCTTGTCATTGAGCGTGTTGGTCAGGATCTCGCCGACCGTCGCGAGGCGCGACTCGCTGGTCGTGACCAGCGCGCGGATGCCACCGTCGCCACGGGCGTCGAGGCCCGCGCTGCGGTAGGAGGCGGCGATGGCGTCGTCGAGCCGTTCGACGATGTGCGCGAAGTCGCGGGTCAGCTGCACCACCGCTTCCTCGACCTGGTTGCGGGCGGTGTCGATGTGGCCGACCCAGGCGGGCAGCACGCTCGAGCCGAGCGCTTCCAGGTTGGCGGCGGCTTCACCCTGGCGGGCCGCCATTTCGGCCTCCCGCTCGGCCGCACTCGCGGCGAGCGCCTGTTCGATGGCCGCACGCAGCGCACGCTCGCGCTGCGAATCGAGGACGAGGCCGGCGGCAATCAGGGCAGTGGCGACCAGGGCGGGGGTGGCGGCGAGGCCGGCGAAGGCGAGCAGGCTGCCGGCGGCGGCCAGGGCGAGCCCCGTCGCAGTCCAGGGCTTCAAGATCGGGCTCATATTTTTCTTCCCGAGGTGGCGGTCCCGTGTGCGGCCCCTGTCCGGCGGCTCGTCACGGGTCGTGCGCCCCTTCAACGTCGGTTCAATCGTTTTTCTTTCGGTGCCATCCCGGGCACGCTCCCCTTATCGGCGCTGGAATGTCCAGCTTTACCGATTGAACCGATGGATGCGCGGAACTTGATCCGGATCAGGTCGGCAGCGGGGCCAGCCGTGCTCGCGGCACAGGAGAACGGGAAGAGGAGACGGAAAGAACCCCTGAAATGAGGCGTTCGGGAGTGGGCGCCGCGAGCGCCGGCGATGGGCGCTCGCGGCTTTCGGGGCCTTACAGCCCGAGCTTGGGCTTCACCCAGGCGGCGAGCTTGGCGATGGCGTCGTCCGCTTCCGGCGCGCGGCCGGCCATGAACTGGAAGACGTGCTGCATCTCAGGGAACACGTCGCAGCGCACCTCGACCCCGGCGGCGCGGGCGCGCTCGGCGACCCGGAGCGAGTCGTCGACGATGGCCTCGTACCCGCCGACCTGGATGTAGAGCGGCGGGTAGCCGCTGAAATCGGCGTGCAGCGGGTTGGCGAGCGGATCGCGCGGCGAGGCGCCGCCAAGGAACAGGGCCGACATGTTGAGCGACATCTCGCGGGAGATCAGCCGATCGAGCTTGGCGTTGGTCGCGAAGGACGGCGCGGTGGCCTCCATGTCGTACCAGGGCGAGAGCGGCATCACCGCCGCCGGCAGCGGCAGGCCGGCGGCCTTGGCGCCGAGCACGATGGTGGTGCACAGGTTGCCGCCCGCCGAGTCGCCGACGGTGGCGACGTGGCCGGGCTCGATGCCCTGGGCCAGCAGCCACTTGTAGACCTTCACGCCCTCGTTCACCTGCGCGGGATGGGTGTGCTCGGGGGCGCGGCCGTAGTCCAGGATCAGCGCGCGGCAGCCCACGGCCTTGGCGATGTGGGCGAACAGCTTGCGGTGCGAGAAACGCGAGCCGGTGACGCAGCCGCCGCCGTGCAGGGCGAGCAGCACCCGGTCCTGGGTGCAGCCCTTGGGCACCGCCCACAGGCAGGGCGTGCCGTCGGCGTCGGTCTCGAGGTAGTCGACGCCGCCGGGATCGGCGGCGAGGTCGCCGCATTTCTCCAGCATGTCGCGCAGTTCCGCGAGTTCCATCGCCGGGTTCGCGCTGAGCGCAGCGACAAATCCGTCGAACAGTTGATCTATCGCAGCCGCCTGTGGACTGGCCATGGTGTGATCTCCCCTTAAATTCTGGTGTAGGCAGCGCTCGACTATACGGCCGAACCCGACGGGGCGTGAACCCTGCCGGTCGCGGCCTAGGTGTGTCCGCGGTCGCGCTGGCATCCGTACGGCGCGGCGTGCAAGGATGCGTGGGGGGGGATGGATTCCAGTGGAATGCCAGCGCCGCGATAAGAGGGGGCCCATGTCACAATTCGCGCGCGGCACAGCGGCTGACAACAGCGAGCATCGGCTGGTGATGCGGCTGACGCTCGGCTACGCACTGTTAGGTGCCGGCTGGATCGTGCTCTCCGATCAGCTCCTCGGCCTGTTCGTCGATCCCGCGCAGATGACCCTGCTCGCGACGGCCAAGGGCCTGACATTCGTCTTGACCACCACTTCCCTGCTCTACCTCGGCCTGCGCGCGGTGGCTGCGCACAGCCGCGCCGCCGCGCGGGACGGGGGCGACGTGCCCGACGTGGGTTCGGCCTCCGGCGCGCCCTTCGCGCCGCTGCCGGCGACCTTGTTCGCGCTCCTCACCACGTTCGCGACGCTCGCTGTGCAGGCGAGCCTCGGCGGCGCCGGTCAACCCATAGTCATCCTGTTCATGCTGCCGATCACGCTGTCCGCCCTGCTCGGCGGCGCGGCGCCAGGCATGCTGTCCACCGCGCTCAGTGTCGGCGGCCTGTGGCTGTTCGGCGCATCCGGCGAGGCGGCAGGCGCAGGTCAAGATCTCTTCGCCTTTCGCCTGTTCGTGCTGTTCGGCAACGGCCTGGCGGTGAGTCTCGTCAGCCGCTCGCTGCATCGTTCCTACAGGAAGCTGGACCAGGCGCTGCGGCGTGAGCGCGAAGCGCGCGACGAGTACCGCGTGTTGAGCGATCAGCTGCCCGACCCGGTGTGGCGCAAGGATCGCGCCGGTCGCTATCTCGATTGCAACGCGCGCTTCGCGAACATCGTCGGGCGTTCCCGCCAGGAAATCCTCGGCGTCACCGACCACGAGCTGTTCGAACCGCCGGAAGCCGCGCGCGTCCGGGCGGACGACGAGCGGGTGATGGCCACCTTGCTGCCGCTGGACAGCGAGGAATACTGGCCGCGGCCCGCGAACATCGGCTGGGTGCACGTGCAGAAAGCGCCGGTGCTGGACGCCAATGGCGCCTGCATCGGCACCATCGGTATCGCGCGCGACGTCAATCGCCGCCGCCTCGCCGAGCGCGCGCTGCAGGAGAGCGAGGCGCTGTTCCGTTCGCTGTTCGACATCGGGGACGACGCGGTGCTGATCGCACCCATCGCCAGCGATGGTCGTCCGGGCGCGTTCACCGAGTGCAATGCCGTCGCCGAGCGCATGTTCGGCCACCCGCGTGCCGCGCTCCTGCGCCGTGACCTAGCCGAGCTCCTGGCCGACGAAGATCGCGGCGCGCTGCCGGCGCTGTTCGAGGACGTGGCGCGCAGTGGCCGCGCGGCGTGTATCGCCACCGGTGTCGCGCACGATGGCCGGCGCTTTCCGGTCGAGCTGGTGCTTATCCGGTTTGCCTGGGGCAGCATCGACGGCGCGGGCGTGATGCTCGCGGTGCGTGACATCAGCGCGCGGGTCGCGGCCGAGGTCGAGAAGGCGCACCTGCACGAGCAGGTCGCGCAGATGCAGAAGCTCGAAGCCATCGGCCAGCTCACCGGCGGCATCGCGCATGACTTCAACAACATCCTCGCGACCATCGTCGGCTATACCGGGCTCGCGCAGCGCCACCTGGCGGGCGCCGCCGACCCCCAGCTCGGCGACTACCTCGAGCAGGTGCAGGTCGCGGCCGGTCGGGGCCGCGACCTGGTGTCACGCATGATGGCCTTCAGCCGGCAACGCACCGCGCCCGCCGCGCCGGGCGCCCTGCAGCCGGGGCCGGCGGTGCGCGAGGCGCTCGAACTGCTGCGCTCGACCCTGCCTTCGAGCATCGAGATCCGAACTGAGATCGAAGCCGAGACCGGCGCGGTGGCGTGCGAGGCGGTGGAAATCGAGCAGCTGCTGATGAATCTCACCATCAACGCGCGGGACGCGATGGACGGCGTCGGCCGCATCACGGTGGGGTTGCGCCGCGCCAGCCTGGCGCCGACCGCCTGCACCGCGTGCCTGGCGATCGTGCACGGCGAGTTCGTGGAACTGTCGGTCAGCGACACCGGCGCCGGCATTTCGGCGCAGAGCCTGCCGCGCATCTTCCAGCCGTTCTTCACCACCAAGGAGGTGGGCAAGGGCACCGGTCTCGGGCTCGCGGTGGTGCACGGCATCGTGCATCGCGCCGGCGGACACGTGCTGGTGGAAAGCGTGCTCGGGCAGGGCACCTCGTTCCGCCTGTTCCTGCCCTGCCTCACTGCCGAAGCCAGCGCGCCCGGGCTGGACCGGGCCGTGCGGCCGGCGGCGGGCGAGACCGTGGGCCGACACCTGTTCGTGATCGACGACGAAGTGGCCCTGGCGCGCTACTGGCGCGAACTGCTGGAATCCGAGGGCTATCGCGTGAGTCTGTTCCACGACAGCCGCGAAGCGCTGGCCGCCTTCCTCGATGCGCCGGCCGAGGTCGACGCGGTGCTGAGCGACCTGACGATGCCGCACATGAGTGGCGACCTGCTCGCCGAGCGCATGCTCGCCGTCCGGCCGACGTTGCCGGTGATCCTGATGTCGGGCAATGTCGAAGCGGTGGACACTGTCACGCTCACGCAACGTGGCATCCGCGCCTGCTGGCGCAAGCCCGTAGATGCCGCCGTGATGCTGCAGACGCTCGCCGCCGCGCTCGAATCGTCACCTGCGCAAGCCCTCGCCTGAGCGTATTCGAGCGGCGGCGGCCTGCGTTTTTTCTCCAGCGGCACCCGCCTCGCGACGGCCGGCTGCGGCGGTCCCGGCTACAACATGCGACCCGAGGGTGAAATCCCGCTACCACGGGGGACTCGGCATGCCGATGGCCCCCCGCAGGCCCCCTTATCGGACCCGGCGCGACGTGGACAGCGAGCGCCACGCAGTGCGCGACCCGCGCTCTGGCGGGCGTCGGGCGCCCGCCAAGCCCGGCCACGCGGCCCATGGCACAGGCCGACACTAGGCCTGCGCCATCCTTGCGAATGGCACCGCCACGGCCAGACAATCACGGCCCTGCACGCGATCGCAGCGCAACCATCGAGGACGCTCTCCCATGCCCAGCTACAAAGCCCCGCTCGCCGACACCCGCTTCGTGCTGAACGAGGTGCTTCGCCTCGGCGATTACGCCCACCTGCCCGGTTTCTCGGAGCTGACGCCCGACCTCATCGACGCGATCCTGGAAGAGGGCGCGAAGTTCGTCGAACAGGTGCTGCAGCCTCTGAACCAGGTGGGCGACGAAGTGGGCTGCACGCGGCATGTCGACGGCAGCGTGAGCGCGCCCCCCGGCTTCAAGGAGGCCTACGCGCAGTTCTGTGCCGGCGGCTGGATGGGGCTCGCCGCGCCGCAGGACCATGGCGGCCAGGGCTTGCCACATGTCATCGCCAATGCCTTCGAGGAATTCATGATCGCGTCGAACATGGCCTTCGCCATGTATCCCGGACTGACGCTCGGCGCGATGGCGGCGATCCGCGCGGTCGGCTCATCCGAGCAGCAGGCGACCTACCTGCCGAAGATGGTCGAGGGCGTGTGGAGCGGCACCATGAATCTCACCGAGCCGCACTGCGGCACGGATCTCGGCCTGCTGCGCACCCGCGCCGAGCCGCAGGTCGACGGTACCTATCGCCTGACCGGCACGAAGATCTTCATCTCCGCCGGCGAACACGATCTGACCGAGAACATCGTGCATCTCGTGCTCGCCAAGATGCCCGACTCGCCGGACAGCATCCGCGGCATCTCGCTGTTCATCGTGCCCAAGTTCCTGGTCAACGCCGACGGTTCCCTGGGCGCGCGCAACGCCGTGTCCTGCGGGTCCATCGAAGAGAAGATGGGCATCCACGGCAACGCCACCTGCGTGCTGAACTACGATGGCGCGACGGGCTATCTCATCGGCGAGAAGGACAAGGGCATGCGCGCGATGTTCATCATGATGAACGCCGCGCGTCTCGGTGTCGGCGTGCAGGGCCTCGCCATCTCGGAGGTCGCCACCCAGAACGCGGTGGCCTACGCGCGCGATCGTCTGCAGGGCCGCGCGCTGTCCGGGCCGAAGAATCCCGATGCCAAGGCCGATCCGATCATCGTGCACGCCGATGTGCGGCGCATGCTGATGAACGCGCGCGCCTTCAACGAGGGCGCCCGGGCGCTCGCGCTGTGGGGCGCGCTGCAGGTCGACCTCACCCACAAGGCCGCGAGCGAAGAAGAGCGTACCCGGGCGGACGATCTGATCGGCCTGCTGACGCCCGTCATCAAGGGCTACTTCACCGACAAGGGCTACGAGAACGCGACCAACGCCCAGCAGTGCTTCGGCGGGCATGGCTACATCCGCGAGTGGGGCATGGAGCAGTTCGTGCGCGACGCGCGCATCGCCATGATCTACGAGGGCACCAACGGCATCCAGGCGCTGGATCTCGTCGGGCGCAAGCTGCCGGCCAACGGCGGCCGCGCGCTGCGTACCTATTCGAAGATCGTCGGCGACTTCATCGCCGCCCATGCCAACGACGAGACCTTGGGCCCGATGGTCGCGGCGCTCGGCTGCGCGGCCAAGGATCTCGAGGCCGCGACCGGCTGGCTGATGCGCAACGCGCTCATGAAGCCGGACAACGCGGGCGCGGCCGCCGTGCCCTACCTGCACCTCATGGCGCTGGTGATGTTCGGCCACATGTGGGGCCAGCTGGCGGTCGCCGCGCAGGCCGCGCTCGCGCGCGGCGAGGGTGACCAGGCGTTCTACGCCAACAAGCTCGTCACCGCGCGCTACTTCTTCTCCCACATGCTGCCCGAGACCGCGGTGCACCGCGCGCGCGTCGAAGCCGGCGCCGACAATCTCATGGCGCTCACCGCCGACGCGTTCTGAACGGCAGGCGCGCGCCGCCATGGAGTGGTTGCTGACTCTGCTCAGGAACCGCGTCGCGCGCTTCGCCGCCTTCGTACTGCTGCCGGTGCTCGGCATGCTGTGGTGGGAGCTCGACGGCGCGCCGGGTGAACTGGTGAGCGAGGGCACGGCGCACGGCGTGGTCGCCGAAGTACACCAGCGCGCCTACCTGGTGACGTTGGACGAAGGTGAGCAGGTGCGGGTGTTCCGCACCCGCAAGCTCGCGGTCGGTGATCCGGTCGACCTGTTCGCCAGGCGCTACGACTCTGGACTCACGCAGTACGAACTGCGCGGCGACCCGGCGCGCTGAGACGCCGCGAGTTTTCGCGTCTCCGTCACGCCTGCGAAAGCGGAGGTCTATCGGCGATCATCGCAGCCCGTGGATGCCTGCTTGCGCAGGCATGACGGACCTCGTGGTCGCGTCGCGCGGGCTCAGGTACCGAGGCGGCGGATCGCCTGCTCGGTCATGTATTTCTGCACCATGTCGAAGTCCGGATCGAGCAGGCCGCCGCCGTCGAAGCCGCGGCAGCTCTTGCCGTGGTGGAAACGCGTGACGTCGTTGCGCTGCACGTCGTGGCTGATGGCCCACCACCAGGTCCACTCCGGCCGCCCGTCCTTGGCGTTGATCGACTGGCCCTCGGCGATTGCCTGGCTGCCGCCGCCCTCGAAGCCCTTCCACATCTCGTTCTTGCGGTCGTAGGTCACCGCCATGCTCGGTCCCATCATGCGCGCGTCCATGTAGATGCGCCGCTTGCTGACAGGCGCGCGACCGAAGCCGGTGGGTTCGCCCTCGAACACGATCATCTCCGGCACCAGCGACTTGCCGACGTGGAAGTAGCTCTTACCCTGCTTGCCGCCGACCAGCGGCGGCAGCCAGTTGTCGTTCTGCGCGTGCCACTGCGAATGCACCGAGGCGAGGTAGGGGCCGCGATGCACGACCTTGAAGTTGCCCCAGGTCAGCATCGGATCGCCCGACGCCCAGGCGTCGGAGAGATAGAGATTCATGCCCGGCATGTAGGGCTCGAAGCGCTGGTCGGCGGGAAAGCGACGCACGCGCTTGATGGTCGGCAGGTAGCCCCACAGTTCGGGGATCTTGCGCTGGTCGTAGTTCCAGTGGCTGAGAAACGCGGTGCCCTTCATCTCCGGCGTGTAGGTGAACCAGATCACCTGCATGCGCGCGAGATCCTCATGGCCCGAGAGATAGGGGCCGTTGGAATCGGGATGGACCAGGCCCGCGCACTGCTGCTCGCCCCAGATCCAGTCGTATTCGAAATGCGGATCGCCCTCCGGCGTGCAAGTCACGGCGGGGATGGGATAGAGCGCGCGATCGTGCCGGCCCCAGGACAGCGTGATGTTGGCGATGGCCTGGAAGCCGTCCTGCACATCGGGAAACGGCAGGCCGCCGATCCACGGCTTGCCGTCCTGGGTGTAGACATTGCCGTCGTCGCCGAACTTGGCCTGCCCCTGGTTCTTGATGGTCGCGTCGAGGAAGTAGGGCGGGAACAGTGCGGTGGCATCGTTCTGCTCGGGCTGGATGTAGAACGTGCGGCCGTCCTGCTGCACTTCCTGGAAGATGATCGGATCGAGCAGGTCCTGCACCAGTTCGACGTTGTCGGCGTTGATCATGTCGCCGGGTTTCACCTGCCCCTTGGTGTAGGCCTCGATGCTCAAGAGCTCCTCGGGATAGGCCTTGGAGACGTCGCCGGCCGCGCAGATCTGTGGCCACAGTGAGGTGAGTACGCCGGCGCCGCCGAGGCCCTTGGCGGTCTTCTCCAGGAAGAAGCGCCGGCTGTAGTCGAAGTCGTACTTGCGAATGTGCATTGCTCTCTCTCCCCTTGTGCGTGCACCGCCGGCCGCCGCGCGCGCCGCGCGAGCCCTGGCCGCAGGCTGACAAACTGCGGCCGGCGGGTCATTCTGTCAAATGATGTTATCGACTAGTTGCATGAGGATTTCGCATGGACCGTCCCTCCCGCGCCCAGGTCGACCTGCGTCGCCTGCGCACCGTGCTGGAAGTCGCGCGGACCGAGTCGATTACTGCCGCGGCCAATACCCTCGGGCTCACGCAGTCGGCGGTGTCGCGCACCGTCGCCGAGCTGGAGGGCGCGCTCGGGCAGCGGCTGTTCGAACGCTCGCCGCGCGGCATCCAGATCACCGAGAGCGGCAAGCGGCTGGTGACCCGCGCCAGCCGCGTGCTGGCCGACGTCGATGACCTCATCGCCGACGTGTGCGCGGCGCCCAATGCCCTGACCGGCCGGCTGCGGGTCGGGCTCGGCATCACCGGCCACCACGTGTGCCCGGTGATGGCCGAGTTCGCCGGCGCCCATCCGGACATCTCGCTGGAGACCACCCACGCCTCTGAGCAGAACCTCTGCGCCCGGCTGCTGCACGGAGAGCTCGATCTCGTGGTCGGCTCGTCCAGCTATCTCGAGCGCTGGCGCGATCTGGACGTGACCCGCCTGGTGCGGCTCCACCAGGCCTGCATGGTGCGCCGCGATCATCCGCTGGCCGCGCTCGCGAACCCGGGTGAGCTCGACATCCTGCGCTATCCCATCGTGCTGCCGCAGAGCGTCGAGCCCAGCCAGTCGGATCTCGCCAAGCGCTACGCGGAGCTCGGCCTGCCGCCCTTGAAGCCGCAGTACTCGACCAACAGCTTCGAGCTGATGCTGGCACTGCTGCGCGCCACCGACGCCTTCATGATGATGCTGCATCCCGCGGCGGACTTCGGCGGCCTCGGACGCCACTTCCTGCTGCTTCCCGACGCGGTGCGCATGCCCACGCATTTCGTCGCGGTGGCGCGTGCCGCGCAGCGGCCACGCACGCGGGTGATGGTCTTGTTCGAGCAGGCGCTGGCGGCGGGCTTCGGAGCCGCGCCGGCGCTTCAGGCAGCGGGCGGGTAGAGGCGCGCGGCGATCTCCTGCCAGCGCGCGCCCAGATCGCTCTGCGTCGCCAGCTCCACGTCGGCCAGCAGCAGGCGTTCCACCAGCGCCTGTTCGGCGGCGGTGATGCGCGGTCTGAGCATCTCCCAGCAGATGCGGAAGCCCGGCAGGGAGAACACCGCGCGCGCGACGGTGAGCACGTTCTCGAACGCCGCCTCATCGAGCATGCCGGCGCGCCGTTGCCAGTCCATGTCCTCGACGTGCAGCACCAGCACGCGGATCATCGCGCGCAGCTGCCAGATCTCGGTCGCGTTCCAGGCCGCGCGCGCGTCGCGCGCCTTGACCAGCAGCGCCGTGATGGTCGGGTCGGTGAGCCGCGTGTTGAGCTCCATGGTGCGCTGGATGGTGGCCTGGTGCATCAGCGCGCGCTGGGTGAGGGAGCCCTGGCGCAGCTGCAGGCCGACGAACACCAGCGAGCCGACGATGGCCACGGCGGCCAGGATCTGGCTCAGGAAATAGATGTCTTCGAGATTCATCGCCGGCCTCTGGCGAAGGCCGCGCGTCAGGGTTGCTGCGCGGCCAGTCCGTCGTAGTAGCGCTGGGCGTCGTCCATCAGCGCCGCCGGCTGGCCGGCGCGCAGCACCTTGCGCAGTTCGGCGCGCGCCTCGTCGAGGCGACCAAGTTCGGTCAGCGCCTGCGCCAGATGATAACGGACCAGCGGACTGGCCTGGCGCGAGATGGCGTTGCGCAGGAGCTCCAGACCGCCCGCCGCGTCGCCGGCGGTGACGCGGATCCAGCCCAGGGTGTCGAGCGCGAGCGCCGAGTCGGGCGTCAGTTCGACGGCGCGTTCGGCGAGCGCGCGGGCACGCGGATCGCCGCTCAGCTGGTAGAGCCGCGCGAGGCTGGTGAGCACGACCGGATCGTCCGGCGCCTCCGCGCGCAGCGCCTCGAACAGCGGTCGCGCGCGTTCCAGGCGATTGGCCTTGAGATACACCTGGGCGAGGGTCTCGCGCGCCGTGAGGTCGTCGGGGTGTTCGGTCAGCCAGGCTTCGAGCGTCTCGCTGGCGCGGGCCAGTTCGTGGGCGGCGACCAGCGCGTCGGCGAGGCCGACCACGCCCTCGGTGCTCGGCAGACGCTGCTGCGCGCGCTCGTAGGCCGCGGTCGCCGCCGCGGCGTCACCCCGCGCGAGTTCCAGTTCGCCGGCCAGCAGGTCGGCGCGCGTGTCGCCCACCTCGTCACCGCGCAGTTCGTCCAGGCGGCGCGCCGCCGCGGCGTAGTCCCGCGCGCGGATCTCGAGGCGCACCAGCGCCTCGCGGGCATCGATGGCCGCGTCGGAGCCGAGCGCCTTGATCAGTGTGCGGCGTGCCTCGGCGGTGTCATCCAGCGCTGCCAGGTGTTCGGCCAGCCTGAGCAGCTGAGCGCCGTCGAAGCTCGCATAGCGCGCCGCGTCTCGATAATGGCGTCGCGCCTGGTCGGTCTGGCCGTTGGCCGCCTCGGCAGCCGCCAGCGACTCCACCGCCAGTGCGTCCTCGGGATGGCGTTCGAGCATGCGCGCCGCCGTGGCCAGCGCCTCGCTGCGCTGGCCGAGTTCGAGACGCAGGGCGACGAGGCGCGCCTCGGCGTCCAGCGCGTCGGGCTGCGCGGCCACGGCGCGGTCCAGCCAGCGCACCGCCTGGGCGCGATCGTCGGCGGCGAGCGCCAGGTCGGCCAGCATCATCAATGCCTGGTCGGCGCGCGGTTCCCGCGCCACCAGGGCCTCGAGCCGCTGGCGGGCCGCGTCGGTGTCGCCCTCGGCCAGCGCCAGGCGCGCGAGGTTGTAGTCCGGCGCGCTGTCCTCAGGCGCCAGCGCCAGGGCCTCGGTGAAGGCCTGACGGGCGCCGTCGCGATCGTCGTCCGCCGCGCGCATCACGCCGAGCAGGTTCTGCACACCCGCGTCGCGCGGCGCCTCCCTGGCCAGCGCTTCCAGCGTAGCGCGCGCGCGCGGCGCATCGCCGGCCTTGAATGCCAGCAGGGCCAGCAGCATGCGGCCGCCCTGGTCCTGGGGGGACCGCGCCAGGGCCGCGTCGAGCCCCTCGAGCGCCGCGTCCAGGTTGCCCAGGCCGAGCCGCGCGAGCGCCAGCTTGTCGGCGATGGCCTCACCCGCCGGCGCGCGCGCCGCGGCGCGCGCCAGAACGCCTTCGGCCTCGCTGTAATGGCCGACCGCGAGCAGCGCCTCGCCGAGCGGCAGGAGCACGTCGAGGTCGTCCGGCGATTCGCGGTACAGGGGGCCGAGCGCCGCGACGGCGTCCTCGGCCTCGCCGAGCTCGAGCAGCACCTCGCCCTGCAGGCGACGCATGATGCGGTCGTTGGGCTTCAGTTCCACGTAGCGACGCAGGTAGCCCGCCGCGCGCGCCGCGTCACCATTGGCGCGATAGACCAGCGCGGCGATGCGCAGCAGGAAGGGTTCGCTCTCGAGGGTGTCGTCGTCGTAGGTCGCGAGCTTGCCCGTCACGAACGCCAGCGCGGCCTTCGCGCCGGGCGCGCCGCGCCCGACCAACAGCTGCCAGTCGAGAAAGGCTGCGCCGAGATCCTCGGGATTGCGGCTGCGCACCGCGTCCAGGTCGGCGCGCGCGGCGGCGTCGTTGCCCGCCGCAAGCTGCACGGCGGCGCGCGCGAGGCGCACGCGGAGCGCCGCGGGCTCGA
>JAIEQK010000245.1 GCA_019747795.1 Gammaproteobacteria bacterium
TCGCGGGCGGCGCGGCGGTCACGGCCACGGGCGTGGTCGCGGCGGGCCTGGCGGAAGCCTCGGGCATCTCGTCCTCGTCGTCCGGCAGGAAGTCTTCTTCGGTGTAGTCGGCCAGCGCCTTGCGCGGCGGCTCGGCCGGCGTCGGCAGGGAGGCGCCGCTCTTCGCGGCTTCCTTCAGGCGTCGGTCTTCTTCCTGGAACTGCTGGTTGAGCGCCTTGAATTCCTGGGTGTGGGCCTCGCGCTCGAATTCCGCGCGCAGTTCACGCGCGACGCGCTGCGCGCGTCCGAGCCACTGTCCGGTGGTGCGGATGAGGCCTGGCATGCGCTCCGGGCCCACCACGATGAGGGCCACGACGAAAATCAGGAGCAGCTCCCAGAAGCCGACGTCGAACATGCGAAGGGGCCGTCGGCGGTATCAGACGTGCTCGCGCTCGGTGCGGGCCTCGCCCTCGATGACCTTCTTCGTCTCGCTCTTCGCAAGCGTGTCCTCGGCCGGGGGGTCCTCGCGCATCGCCTTGCGGAAATCGCGGATCCAGCCGCCGACGTCGGCGCCCACGTTCTTGATCTTTTTGGTGCCGAACAGCAGCATCACGATGATGAGCAGTACGACCAGGTGTTGAATCGAAAAACCCATGTCACTCTCCTGGCGTTCGCACCATTGGGTGCGCGCCTGTCACTTTGCCGTGCGCGCCGCTTTCTCGGCTACGCCCGACTGGCCAAAGCGCCGTTCGAGTTCGGCGAGCACTGCCCCGGGTTCGAGCCCCATGTACTTGAGCATAACCACGGAATGAAACCATAAATCAGCAGTTTCGTACACGATTTGCTGCCGATCCCCACCCTTTGCGGCGATGATCGTCTCCGCCGCCTCCTCGCCGATCTTCTTCAGGATCTTGTCCAGACCGGCGTGACACAGCCCCGCGACGTAGGAAGTCTCGGGCGGCGCCGCGCGGCGCTGGTCGATGACCTCGGACAGTCTTTCCAGGATGTCGCTCACCGCTCACCTCGAGCTTTGTCGCCGTACATCTCGGCCGGATCGCGCAGCACCGCGTCGGTCACCCGCCAGCCGCCGTCCTCGAAGACGCGGTAGAAGCAGGACTCCCTCCCGGTGTGACACGCGATGCCCCCCACCTGTTCCACCCGCAGCAGCACGGCGTCTCCGTCGCAGTCGAGGCGCACCTCGATGAGCCGCTGCACATGGCCCGATTCCTCGCCCTTGCGCCACAGTTTCCCGCGGGAGCGCGACCAGTACACGGCCCGCCCCTCCTGTAAGCTCGCTTCCAGGGCCAAACGGTTCATCCAGGCCACGGTCAGCACCCGGCCGCTCGCGGCATCCTGGGCGACGGCGGCGATGAGCCCGTCGGCGCCCCAGGCCACTTCGTCCAGCCAGCTCACAGGCGCACCTCGATGCCGGCCTCGGCCAGGCGGCGCTTGGCGGCGCCCACGGTGTGCTCGCCGAAGTGGAAGATGCTGGCCGCGAGCACCGCGTCGGCGTGGCCGCCGCGTATGCCGTCGACCAGATCGCCCAGTCCGCCGACGCCGCCCGAGGCGATCACCGGGATCGGCACCGCGTCGGCCACCGCGCGGGTGAGCGCCACGTCGTAGCCGTCGCGGGTGCCGTCGCGGTCCATGCTGGTCAGGAGGATCTCGCCCGCGCCGGCCGCGGCCATGCGCGCGGCCCATTCCACCGCGTCGAGCCCGGTGGGCTTGCGTCCGCCGTGGGTGAAGACCTCCCAGCGCGGTGGGTCGACGCTCACCTGGCGCGCGTCGATCGCGACCACGATGCATTGCGCACCGAACTTCGACGAGGCTTCGGCGACGAAGGCCGGGTTGTTCACCGCGGCGGTGTTGATGCCGACCTTGTCCGCGCCGGCCTGCAGCAGCCGTCGCACGTCGGCCACGCTGCGCACACCGCCGCCGACGGTCAGCGGAATGAAGACCTGGCTTGCGACCGCTTCCACCACGTGCACGATGGTCTCGCGCTCGTCGCTCGACGCGGTGATGTCGAGGAAGGTGATCTCGTCCGCGCCCTCGCGGTCGTAGCGACGCGCGATCTCCACCGGGTCACCGGCGTCACGGATATCGACGAAGCGCACGCCCTTCACCACGCGCCCGGCATCGACGTCCAGGCACGGGATGACCCGCTTGGCGAGACCCATCAGCGCTTGGCGTCGCCGCAGAGTTCGTCGGCGAGCTTCTGTCCGGCGGAGAAATCCAGGGATCCTTCGTAGATCGCGCGCCCGGTGATGGCGCCTTCGATGCCCTCGTGCTGCACGCTGCAGAGCGCGCGGATGTCGTCGAGGTTGGTCACACCGCCCGAGGCGATGACCGGGATGGTCAGCGCGCGGGCGAACGCGACGGTCGCGTCCAAGTTCAGCCCGGTCATCATGCCGTCGCGGCCGATGTCGGTGAACACGATCGCCTCGACGCCGTCCGACTGGAAGTGCAGCGCGAGATCCACCGCGTCGTGGCGCGAAAGCTTGGACCAGCCGTCGATCGCGACCTTGCCGTCGCGCACGTCCAGACCGACGATGATGTGGCCCGGGAATTCCAGGCACACGTCGGACACGAAGTGCGGCGCGGTGACCGCCTTGGTGCCGAGGATCACGTAGCGCACGCCGGCGTCGAGATAGCGCTGGATCGTGTCCTCGTCGCGAATGCCGCCGCCGACCTGTATCGGCACGTCGGGGCAGTTCTCGGCGATGGCGTGGATGATCTCGTGGTTGACCGGCTTGCCGTCGGTCGCGCCGTTGAGATCGACGATGTGCAGGCGCCTCGCGCCCGCGTCCACCCAGCGGCGCGCGACCGCGAGCGGATCGTCGGAATAAACCGTGTCGCGGTTCATGTCGCCCTGCCGAAGGCGGACGCACTTACCGTCTTTAATGTCGATGGCCGGAATGAGGAGCATGGCAGCGGAACGGCTGTGGGCGAGCGTTGCTTGTATGGGGCTTGTTCGGGCGGCTTTTTTTATCGAGCTCAGCCAGATGGTAGCACATGGTCCGATGAAGATCGTCCCGCGCGCCGCGGCCCTCCGTCAGTGCGCTTCGTCCCAGTTTGCGCCCCTGCCGACATCCACCACCAGCGGCACGGCGAGGCTCGCGGCGCCGGCCATGATGCGCGCCAGCTCGGCCGCGACCTCGTCCACCGCGGCGGCGTCGACCTCGAGCACGAGTTCGTCATGGACCTGCATGATGAGGTCGGCCGGCGCCGCGTCGCGCGCGAGCCAGGCGGCCACAGCGATCATCGCGCGCTTGATGATGTCGGCCGCGGTGCCCTGCATCGGTGCATTGATCGCGGTGCGCTCGGCGTACTGGCGGCGCTGCACGTTGCGGGTGTTGATCTCCGGCAGGTAGAGCCGGCGGCCGAACACGGTCTCGACGTAGCCCTGCTCGTGGGCGCGGTTGCGAATGCTGTCCATGTAGGCGCGCACGCCCGGGTAACGCTCGAAGTAGCGGTCGATGTAGGACTGGGCCGAGCCGCGGTCGATGCCGAGCTGGCGGGCCAGCCCGAAGGCCGACATGCCGTAGATGAGGCCGAAGTTGATCGCCTTGGCGGCGCGTCGCTGCTCGTCGCTGACGCCATCCGGCCCGGCGCCGAAGACCTCGGCCGCGGTCGCGCGGTGCACATCCTGGCCGGAGGCAAAGGCCTCGGTGAGGCCTGGGTCCCCCGAGAGATGGGCCATGATGCGCAGCTCGATCTGCGAGTAGTCGGCGGCCAGCAGCACGCGGCCGGGCGGTGCGACGAAGGCCTGGCGGATGCGCCGCCCTTCACTGCTCCTGACCGGGATGTTCTGCAGGTTGGGATCGGTCGAGGACAGCCGGCCGGTCGCCGCCACCGCCTGGTGGTAGCTCGTATGCACGCGGCCGGTGGTCGGGTTCAGCTGCGCCGGCAGCTTGTCGGTGTAGGTCGACTTCAGCTTGGACAGCGCGCGGTGATCGAGGATGAGGCGCGGCAGGTCGTGCTCGACGGCCAGTTCCTCGAGCGCCGATTCGGCGGTGGAGGGCTGGCCGGTCGGCGTCTTGGACAGCACCGGCAGTTTGAGCTTGTCGAACAGGATGGCCTGGATCTGCTTCGGCGAACCGATGTTGAACACTTCGCCGGCGACGTCGTGGGCGCGGGCCTCGATTTCACGCATGCGGGCGTCGAGTTCGGCACTCTGCTCGCGCAGCGAGTCGGCGTCGATCAGCACGCCGCGCCGCTCCATCGCGGCAAGCACCGGCAGGAGCGGCATCTCGATGTCGGCGAGCACGCTCGCGAGACCCGGCTCTTCCCTCAGCTTGGGCCACAGGTGCTGGTGCAGGCGCAGGCACACCTCGGCGTCCTCGGCGGCGTAGGGCGCGGCCTGTTCGAGCGCGACCTCCTCGAAACCGATCTGCTTCGCGCCCTTGCCGGCCACGTCCTCGTAATGGATGGTCTCGTGGCCGAGGTACTTGAGCGCGACCGAGTCGAAATCGTGGCGGCCGGACGTGCTGTTCAGCACGTAGGACTCGAGCATGGTGTCGTAGGCGATGCCGCGCAGATCGACTCCATGGTTCAGGAGCACGTTGCGGTCGTACTTGAGGTTGTGGCCGACCTTGCGCGGCCGCTCCGCCTCGAGCAGTGGCTTCATGCGCGCCAGCACTGAATCCAGCGGCAGCTGGTCCGGCGCGCCGGGATAGGTGTGGCCGACCGGCACGTAGGCCGCGCGCCCCGGTTCCACCGCGAAGGACAGGCCGACCAGCCGCGCCTGCATGTAATCGAGGCTGGTGGTCTCGGTATCGAAGGCGATGAGTTCGGCGTTCTCCAGCGCCGCCATCCAGCGCTCGAAGTCGGCCTCGGTCAGCACGGTCTCGTATTCGGCCTGCTGGGCGGGCGGGGCGGGCGGCGGCGCCTCGGCCTCGCGTGCCTGGCGCCCCTGCTGATCGCGCAGGTCGCGCAGGAAGGTGTTGAACTCGTAACGCTGGTAGAGGGCCCCCAGGCGCTCGACGTCCGGCGCGGCGAGCCGGAGATCGTGCGGACTGACGCCGCAGTCGATGTCGCGCATCACGGTCACGAGCTTGCGCGACAGCGGCAACTGGTCGAGCGCCGCGCGCAGCTTCTCGCCGATCTTGCCGGTGATCTCGTCGGCATGGGCCACGACCTCGTCCAGCGAGCCGTAGGTGCTCAGCCACTTCACCGCGGTCTTCGGCCCGCAGCTTGGCACGCCAGGCACGTTGTCGACGCTGTCGCCGACCAGGCTCAGGTAATCGATGATGCGCTCGGGCGGCACGCCGAACTTGGCCACCACGCCGTCGCGATCGAGCACCGTGTCGTCCATGGTGTTGATGAGCGTGACCTGCTCGTCGACCAGCTGCGCGAGGTCCTTGTCGCCGGTCGAGATCAGCACGCGCATGCCGCCGAGGCGCGCCTGTTCGGCGAGCGAGCCGATGACGTCGTCGGCCTCGACGCCGGGCAGCTGCAGGAGCGGCATGCCCATCGCACGAATCATCTCGTGCAAGGGCTCGATCTGCGCGGCCAGTTCGCCGGGCATGGGCGGGCGATGGGCCTTGTACTCGGCGAACCAGGCATCGCGATGGGTGGGCCCGCGCGGATCGAACACCACCGCGAAGTGTTCGGTCGGATACGCATTGCGCAGCCGCCGCAGCATGGCGATCACACCGTGCATGGCGCCGGTCGGTTCGCCCTTGGAATTGGTCAGCGCCGGCAGCGCGTGAAACGCGCGGTAGAGGTACGACGAGCCGTCGACCAGGACGAGGAGCTGGGACATGCGGTGGGCCTCTTGCGGCAATCACTGACGCGGGGTGAGGAATTGGCCCCGATTCCGCGTGCTTCTTTCGGTGATATTCTACGCGGGCAATCGAGCGCCCAGGCAACGCCGCGAGTCCCCCATGAAAGCATCCGCCGTTCTGCTCCTCACCGCCTGCGTGGTCGTCGCGCCGCTGGCCCTGGCCGAGGAGGCCACGCCCCAGTTCAAGGAGATCGCGCCGCCGCCGCCGGTCGACACCATCCCGGTGCCGGATGCCGGTGATGACGTGAGCGCGGAAGAGGCCGGCCCCGAGCCCGACGTCACCATCGTCAAGCGCAAGGACGCCGAGATCGAGGAGTACCGGCTGAACGGTCGGCTCTACATGGTGAAGGTCAAACCCTTCATCGGACCTGCCTATTACATCGTGGACCGCGACGGTGACGGGCTGATGGAATCGCGCATCAACGGTCGACTCGACGACGAACCGCGCCCGCCGCAGTGGGTGATCCTGAGCTGGTGATCGCCCGCCGCTGAAGCGCCGGGCCGACGGCGCGGGCGTGGCTGGAGGCTGGCGAGGCGCCGATGTCGGTCTACACCGTAATCGAAGTCGCCGAACTCGCGGCCTTCCTCGCCGACTACGAGGTCGGCGCCCTGGTGCGTTACAGCGGCATCTCGGCCGGCATCGAGAACACCAACTACTTCGTCACGACCAGCGTCGGTGAGTACGTTCTCACCTTGTTCGAATCGACGCCGGCCAGCGAGCTCCCCTATTTCCTGGACCTGATGGCGCATCTCGCCGAGCACGGCGTGCCGAGCGCCCATCCCATCGCCGACCGCCAGGGCCGCTACCTGCGCGAACTGCGCGGACGGCCCTGCGCCCTGGTCCGGCGTCTGCCGGGCGGCAGCGTGGCCTACCCGGACGCCGCGCACTGCGCGGCCATCGGCAGCGCGATGGCGCGCATGCATAGGGTCGGTACGAGCTTCGCGCCCCGACGCGCGTCCGACCGCGGTCCGCGCTGGCGCGCCGAGACCTGGGCGCTGGTCGCACCGAGGCTGGCGCCCGACGAGCGCGAACTTCTGCGGGCCAGCGTGGCGGAGTTCGAGAGCGATCCATTCGAAGCGCTGCCCCAGGGCGTGATCCACGCGGACCTGTTCCGCGACAACGCGCTGTTCGAAGGTCACGTGCTGACCGGGCTCATCGACTTCTACTACGCGTTCAACGGCGCGCTGATCTACGACCTCGCCGTGGCCGTGGCCGACTGGTGCATGGACGAGGGCAAGTACCGGCTGGAAGCCGACCTCGCCCGCGCGATGCTCACGGCCTACGCGGCCGAGCGGCCCATCACGGACGATGAGAAGGCCGCCTGGTCGCGGGCGCTGCGCGCCGCCGGCCTGCGCTTCTGGCTGTCGCGGCTGAAGGATCAGCTGTTTCCGCGCGATGGCGCGCTGGTCCACATCAAGGATCCGGCGCCCTTCAAGCGCGTGCTGCTGTTCGGCCGCCAGCCGGACGATCCCTTCGCCGGGCTCTGGGCCTGAAAGCAAAAAGGCCCGGCAATGCCGGGCCTTTTCGCGACCTGAGTGGCTGGACTCAGTTCTTGGTGACGACCAGGTCGACGCGGCGGTTCTTCGCCATGTTGGCCTCGGAGTCGTTCGGCGCCACCGGCGCGCCCTCACCCATGCCCTGGGACGTCAGGCGACCGGCGTCGATGCCCTTGCCGACCAAGTAGTCCATCACTGCCTTGGCGCGGCGATCGGAGAGCTTCAGGTTGTAGGCATCCGAGCCACGGCTGTCGGTGTGGCCTTCGATGCGCACCGAGACCGCCGCCTGCTGGCCGAGCACTTCGGCCGCGTGGTCGAGGATCGCGGTCGATTCCGGCATCAGCTTGGCGCTGTCGAACTCGAAGTTCACACCCTGCAGCGACATCAGAGTCTCACCGACTTCCGGGCAGCCCTCGGCGTTGACCTTGGTGCCGGGCGGGGTGCCGGGGCACTTGTCATTCGGGTCGATGACGCCGTCGCCGTCGGAATCCTTGGGCGGCGCGACCGGCGCCGGGGCCGGGGCGGGCGCCGCGGCGGGGGCAGGCGTGGCCGGCACCGGCTCGGCCGGCTTCTCGCGACAGATGAAGTAGCCCGCCACCGCGCCGAGCACGGCGCCCGCGGCGAGGGGACCCGCTTCGTCGCCATCGTCACCCGCGGCGGCCGCGATACCGGCGCCGGCGGTCGCGCCGAGCAGCGGGCACAGCACCGTGGTCGGCTTGATGTTCTGCTCCGCGCAGCCGACGGCCAGCGAGCTCATCAGCAGCACCAGCGGAATTCGATTGAGTTTGCTCATTCCCAAGCCCCCATAGATCCGGATGAAGTCAGGCCGCTCGATGTTGCGAAAAAGTTGCAGCGTAACGGCAACAAGGATGATAGCACAGATATTGTCCACGCCTAGCCAGCGACGAATGCCCCGTCGCACGGGCCGCGGCGACCGCTGGCGGCCAGGCGGCGCACGTCCCCACCTGTGGTCGAAACCAGACGACTAGACTTCGCCCTGTTCCAGCGCCTGCAGGAGTTCCCGGCGCCGCTCCAGGCTCGAGTCGAACAGGAATTCGCGCGCGAGGCGCTCGGCGTGGCGCAGATCGGTGTGAGTGACGAGGTGCTTGATCTCGAGCAGCGCCGCCGGATGCACGCTGAACTCGGTGAGCCCGAGGCCGAGCAGCAGCCGGGTGTAGCGCGCATCGCCCGCCATCTCGCCGCACATCGCCACCGGGATGCCGGCCTCGCGGCCCGCCTGGATGGTGTTGGCCACCAGCCGCAGCACGCCCGGGTTCAGCGGATCGTAGAGATAGCCCACCTCGTTGTTGACCCGGTCGATCGCCACCGCGTACTGGATCAGATCGTTCGTGCCGATGGACAGGAAATCGAGCTCCTTGGCGAACACGTCCGCGCAGATCGCCGCGGCCGGCACTTCGATCATGCCGCCGATGGGCATCTCCGGGTCGAAGGCGATGCCGCGCCGCGTGAACTCGTTGCGGATGGTGCGCACGATGTCCAGCACCTGGTGCACTTCGTCGATGCTGGAGAGCATGGGAATCATCATGCGCACCCGGCCAAAGGCCGAGGCGCGGATGATGGCGCGCAGCTGCGGCCAGAACAGCGAGGGCTCGCGCAGGCAGAGCCGGATCGCCCGCAGTCCCAGCGCCGGGTTGGACGCATAGGGAATGCTCGCCACCGAGCTCTCCGGCATCTTGTCGGAGCCGAGATCGGCGGTGCGGATGGTGAACGGCAGGCCGTCCAGCGCATCGAGCATCTGCCGGTAGTTGTTGAAGTGCTCGTCTTCGTCCGGGTTGCTGCTGCGGTTCAGGAACAAGAACTCGGTGCGGTACAGGCCGACGCCGTCGGCGCCCACCTCGCGCACGCTCTGAAAGTCCTCCGCCAGTTCGACGTTGGCATAGAGCTGGATGGCGCGGCCGTCCAAGGTGACGGTCGGCGCGTCGCGCAGCACCTTCACGCTCGCGACGTAGTTCTGCCTCTCGGTCTGACGCGCGCGGTACTGGGCGAGGATGCGCTCGTCCGCGCCGCCGAGCACCACGCCGTCGTCGCCATCGACGATGACGGTCTCTTCTTCCTGGATGTAGCGCCGCGCGTGGTGCAGGCCGGCCACGGCCGGTATGCCGAGGCTGCGCGCGAGGATCGCGGTGTGCGATGTCGGGCCGCCGTACTCGGTGACGAAGCCCGCGACGTGGTGGTGATGCAGGAGCACGAGATCCGCCGGCGCGAGATCGCGGGCGATGATGATCATGCCGTTGAGTTTCTGGTCCGGCAGTTCGTGCCGGAGCGGGGGATGGCGCAACAGGTTGCGGAAGATGCGATCGACCACGTGGTCGACGTCGTCCTTGCGCGTGCGGAGATAGGGGTCGTCCATCTCCTCGAACACCGCGATCAGCGCATCGCGCTGCAGCTTCACCGCCCACTCGGCGTTCACGCGGTTGTCGCGGATGATGCGCGCCGGCTCGTCGTTGAACGCGGCGTCGTCCAGCATCAGCATGTGGGTGTCGATGAAGGCCACCACCTCGGCCGGCGTGCCGGGCGGAATGTGGGCGCGGATCTCGCGCAGGTGATGCTTGGCCAGCGCCACGGCGTTGCCGAGCCTGCGCTGCTCGCCCTCGACCTCGGCCTCCTCGAGGTGGTACTCGGGAATGTCGAGCTGATTGCGCTCGACGACGTGCACGCGCCCGATGGCGATGCCGCGCGAGATGGCGACGCCGTGCAGTGAATAGGTCACGAAGGCTCCCCGAACTTGTCGGCGATCAGCGCCGCGAGCGCGTCCAGGGCCGCTTGTTCGTCGGCGCCCGAGGTCGAGATCTCGATTTCGGCGCCCTGCGCGGCGGCCAGCATCATGACGCCCATGATGCTCTTGCCGTTGACCTTCTTGCCGTCCTTGCAGACCTGTACCTCGCAGCCGTAATGGGCGGCGGTCTGCACGAACTTGGCGGCGGCGCGCGCATGCAGTCCGAGCCGGTTGACGATGGTGAGTTGAGCGACGGGCATGGATTCTGATCCGAAAGACAGCATTCAGAGATCGCGGTGGCTGATGGCGGCGCGCTTGCCGCGCGCCGTGAAGCGACGGGCGAGGCGCTCGGCCATGTAGACCGAGCGGTGGCGCCCGCCGGTGCAGCCGAAGGCGATGGTGAGATAGGTGCGATTGGCCTCTTCGAACTGGCCGATCCAGGTGTCGAGGAAGCCGCCGATGTCCTGCGCCAGGCGCTCGACCAGCGGCGCCTGGTCGAGGAACTCGATCACCGGGATGTCGCGCCCGGTGAGATCGCGCAGCGTCAGGTCCCAGTACGGATTGGGCAGGCAGCGCACGTCGAACACGAAATCGGCATCGCTCGGTACGCCGTACTTGAAGCCGAAGGACTGGAACTGCAGCGCCAGCGTGCCGGGCTGGCGCTGCGTCACCAGTTCGCGAATCTCGGCGCGGAACTCGTGCACGTTGGTGCGCGTGGTGTCGATACGGATGTCGGCGCGCATCGCCAGCGGGTCGAGCAGCGCGCGTTCCTGGGCGATGGCCTCGGCGAGCGGCACTTCGTCGGAGGACAAGGGGTGCTTGCGACGCGTCTCGCTGTAGCGCCTGAGCAGGGTCTCGTCGCTGGCGTCGACGAAGATCAGCTCGGCCTTGGCGTGCAGGGCCGGCAGGCCGTCCAGCACCGCGGGCAGCGCCGCCAGGTCGTGGGGATGGTTGCGCGCGTCCATGCCGACCGCGACCTTGCGGAAATGCGGCAGGTCCTGCGCGCCGACGTGGCGCGCGAAGGTCTCCAGGATGCCGACCGGCAGGTTGTCGACACAGTAGAAGCCGGCGTCCTCCAGCGCGTGGAGCGCGATGGATTTGCCGGCGCCCGACAGCCCGGAGACGATGACGAAGCGCCGTGTGTCGTCCATGTCCTGCCGCGCTCCGGGCCGCTGCCGCTCAGGCGCGGTGATTGGTGAGCTTTTCCTTGTGCTTCTTGATCTGGCGATCGAGCTTGTCGGACAGCGCGTCGATCGCGGCGTACATGTCCTCGTCCTCGCTGTGCGCGTGGATGTCGTTGCCGGCGACGTGGATGGTCGCCTCGGCCATCTGTCGCTGCTTCTCCACCGACAGCACCACGTGCACGTTGACCAGGTGGTCGAAGTGGCGCTCGATGCGGCCCAGCTTGGCGCTGATGTAATCGTGCATCGACTCGGTGACCTCCACGTGACGGCCGTCGACTTTGATATGCATGGTGTACTCCTGCTTGCTCTTGGTGTTGTGCGGTCGGCGCGGCCGGCGGTGTGCCCCGTCAGGCGATGCGCTTCCTCTCGTTGGACGGCGGAATGGACATCGCCTCACGGTACTTGGCGACCGTGCGGCGCGCCACCTGCACGCCCTGCTCGGACAGCAGTTCGGCAATCTTGTGGTCGGACAAAGGCTTCTGCGCGTTCTCGGCGGCTATCAGTTTCTTGATCACGGCGCGGATGGCGGTCGAGGAGGCCTCGCCGCCGAGCGTGGTGCTGACGTGGCTGGAGAAGAAATACTTGAGTTCGAAGATGCCGCGCGGCGTGTGCATGTACTTGCGGGTGGTCACGCGGGAGATGGTCGATTCGTGCATTTCCAGCGCCTCGGCGATGTCGTGCAGCACCAGCGGCTTCATCGCCTCCTCGCCGTGCTCGAGGAAGGCGCGCTGCCGCTCGACGATGGCGGTCGCGACCTTGAGCAGCGTCTCGCTGCGGCTCTGCAGGCTCTTGATGAACCAGCGCGCCTCCTGCAGGTGATTGCGCAGCGCAGTGTTGTCGTCGCTGTTGTCCGCCCGCCGGATCATGCTCGCGTAGTAGGGGTTGACGCGCAAGGGCGGCATGGTCTCGGCGTTGAGTTCGACCCGCCAGCGGTCCTTGTACTTGTAGACGAACACGTCCGGCACGATGTACTCGGTCTGCTCGCCACCGTACTGCGAGCCGGGCCTCGGGTTCAGCTTCTGGATCAGCCCGATGATGGCCGCGAGGTCCTCGCGGACCAGCTTCAGGCGCCGCATCAGCTGGTTGTAGTCGCGCGACGCCAGGAGATCCATGAACTCGGCGACGCAGCGCCGGGTCTCGGCCAGCCACGGCGTGTCCGCCGGCAGCTGGGCGAGCTGCAGCAGCAGGCATTCGCGCAGGTCGCGCGCGGCGACGCCGGCTGGCTCCATGCCCTGCACGAGCTTCAGGATTGCCTGGACCTCGTCGGCCTCGATCGGGTCGTCGCCGTCCTCCAGGGCCTGGTTGACGGTCTCGGCCAGTTCCTCGGGGGGGCTGCGCAGGTAACCGTCGACATCCAGCTCGTCGACGATGGCGATGGCGATGGCCCGGTCGCGCTCGCTGAGCGGCGTGAGATTCACCTGCCACAGCAGGTGTTCGCGCAGCGACGGCGGGGCCAGGCTGCCGCGCTCGTAGTCGCCGTGCTCGTCGTCAGACTTGGAGGTGGTGGTACCGGAGGTGGTGAGGGTGTCGTAGATCTCGTCCCAGTCGCTGTCCACCGGCAGGTCGTCGGGGATGTCCTCGGCCACCGAGCGCGGCTCGTCGTCCCCTCCCACGTCGCCGCCACCGACCTCGAAACTGGACTCGAAGCTGGCCTCGGGTTCGCCGTCGTCCGAGCCGCTCCCGGCACCCTCCGGCGCGCTGAACGGCGCTTCGTCCATGTCGTCCGAGCCGTCGGCCAGCTCCAGCATCATGTTCGACTCCAGGGCTTCCTGGATCTCGACGGACAGTTCCATGGCCGAGAGCTGCAGCAGGCGGATGGCCTGCTGCAGCTGGGGGGTCATGGTCAGGTGCTGACCGAGCTTGAGCTGGATGGACTGCTTCATGGTCTGGCGGTGAAGCGCTGCCTCGATGCGCGGTCTGATTCGCCGATGAGCCTATAGTAGCTCAGCGCGCTGCCGCATGGTTCAGTATTTGCATAGCAGAAATTGCATTTGTGGATGACAAGCTTGCAAGCCCGGCCCGCACGGGCCTCGATGAGCAGAATGTCGGCCGTCCGGCCGACAGCCTTTACAGCTTGAAGGTCTCGCCCAGGTAGACGCGCCGCACCTTCTCGTCGGACAGGATGGCCTCGGCATCGCCCTCGGCGATGATGGTCCCCTCGTTGACGATGTAGGCGCGATCGCAGATCCGCAGGGTTTCCTGCACGTTGTGGTCGGTGATCAGTACGCCGATGCCGATCTGCTTCAGGTGGCGGATGATGCGCTGGATGTCGCCGACCGAGATCGGGTCGACGCCGGCGAAGGGCTCGTCCAGCAGGATGAAGCGCGGCTCGGTGGCGAGCGCCCGGGCGATCTCCACCCGGCGCCGCTCGCCGCCGGAGAGCGACATGCCGAGGTTCTCGCGGATGTGCTCGATGTGGAATTCCTTCAGCAGCCCGTCCAGCCGGCGCTGGCGCTGGTGGAGGTTGAGATCCGGGATGATCTCCAGCACCCCCATGATGTTCTGCTCGACGGTCAGCTTGCGAAACACCGAGGCTTCCTGCGGCAGGTAGCCGAGCCCCTTGCGGGCGCGGACGTCCATCGGCAGGCGGGTCAGGTCCTCGCTGTCCAGCAGGATGGAGCCGCCCTCGCTCGCGATGAGCCCGACGATCATATAGAAGCTGGTGGTCTTGCCGGCGCCGTTCGGCCCGAGCAGGCCGATGACCTCACCGCTCTCGACGGTCAGGCTGACGTCCTTCACCACCCGCCGCGAGCGGTAGGTCTTGGCCAGCTGGCGCACGGCGAGCACGCTCATGGCGGGAATCCCGACGACTGCCCTGGCCGCCAGCCCGTTCAGGGCTTGGCCGGCGCGCCGGCCTCGGGCGCGGCGGGGGCGTCGGGCAGCGGGCGCTTCTTGGGCGGAATGATGATGCGCACCCGGCCGCTGTCCGCCTTGGAGTGCGAGTCCTTGTCGGCCTTGTCGGCGCGCGCCGAGCGCGCGGTGATGAGGCTCTTCTTGGTGTCGTAATTGATGCGGTGACCCTCGAACAGGCGCTCGCCCTGGGTCACGCGGGCCTTCTCGATGAGCTTCAGGAGGCTCTGCTGGGCGTGGTACTCGATCTGCAGCGCCTGGCCGTGCACGTCGTCGTCGTTGTCCGGGGTCTGCTTGAAGGTCGCGGGACGGCCTTCGAGATAGGCGTCCTTGAGCTCCTTGTTCTCCGTGAAATTGACCCGCAGGCGGTCCCCCGTCATGTGGATCGAGCCCTGGTCGACGATCACGTTGCCGATGTAGACGGTGGTGTGCTCCTCGTCGTCGAGCTCGGCGAAGTCGGCCTCGATCTGCACCGGCTGCTGGGTGTCCGTCGACAGGGCGTGCGCCGGCCCGGCCAGCAGCAGGCAAAGCGCCGCCAGCACGGACAGGTCGCACCTATATCTGCGGCTTGACTTCATGTCTGGCTCTTACCCGGTTCAGCAACTCGAGACGGTCGTGGGCGAAATTGGCGCGCATGCCGACGGCATGCGACACCGTCGAAGGCCCGAGAATCGTGGTGGGGGAATCGGACTCAGCATATTGCTCCTTCGGCAACACTCTGAGCTCCGAAGTCAGGACCTGGTACACGCGCTGGCCAGCCGCGTTCTGCCGCCAGATTTCAACCTCGCCGTGCAGCAACACGACTTCGTTGCCCGAACTGACCCAGCCACGCTCGGCGATCACGTGCCACGGTTCAACGTCTCCATTGTAAATCTCCAGGTGGGGCGAGGCCAATTCCGTGGAGTCGTCATCGGGAAAGTGTTCGAGGCGGGTGGCGCGCAGCACGTTGGCGAGCTGCCCCTCGCCGCCCAGCGTGCGTCTCACCATCTGATCGATGTAGTAGTCCGGCTCGTGCGCGCGCTGCTGCGCGGCGCGCCGCTCTTCCATCTCGAGCTCGTGCAGGAGCCAGAAGCTGCCGGCGCCGAGCAGCAGCACCGCGAGCGCGGTCAGCCAGGCGTTCACGCGCGTGGTCCGTGCGGGCGGAGGGGGAGGCGACGTCGTGCCCCGCGCCGCGGGATGCGGCCGCGACCCGTCGCGGGTGAGGGCAGAGGCAGGCTGGACACGGCGCGCATGATGCCAGATCGCGACCGCAGCGACACGCGCCGCCCCGTCGGGCCCGGCTTAGAATGAGGGTCTCTTTCTGCGCGGAGCCCGGCGTGAAAGCCATGATCCTGGCGGCCGGTCGCGGGCAGCGCCTCGCGCCCCTGACCGACACCCTGCCCAAGCCGCTCATCGAGCTCGGCGGCGTCACGCTCATCGAACGCCACGTGCGCCGCCTGGCCGCGAACGGCATCCGCGAGCTGGTCATCAATGTCTCCCATCTCGGCCACCTGATCGAAGCCCATCTCGGCGACGGCGCGCGACTCGGGGTCGACATCGCCTACTCGCGCGAGCCCGATGGACCGCTCGAGACCGGTGGCGGCATCGCGCGCGCGCTGCCGCTGCTCGGCGACGCGCCCTTCCTGGTGGTGAACGCCGACGTGTGGACCGATTTCGACTGGCGCCTCGACGCGCATGACGACGACTCGGCGCACCTGCTGCTGATCCCGAATCCCCCGCATCACCCGGCCGGTGACTTCGCACTGGCGGGCAATCGCGCGACCCGTGACGAGCCGCGCCCCTACACCTATGCCGGCATAGGCAGGTATTCGCCGACGCTGTTCGCCGGCCGAGACAGCGGATCGTTTCCGCTCGCGCCGCTCCTGTTCGAACTCGCCGCAGCCGGACGCCTTGGCGGCCAGCGCTATGACGGCCGATGGTTCGACATCGGCACGCCGGCGCGCCTCGAGGCGGCGCGCAGCGAGGTGGCGGAGCGCCCCTGAAACCGGCCCTGCCTCACCTGTCCGGGTCATGTCAAGGGTTGACGGGGCCGGATCCAGCGGCCACCATCGGCTTGCGCCATAAAAATGACCTGACCAGGATGGGGCCCCAAGAGCGGGTTCACCCCTACCCGAAGACCGCGCAGCGTGTTCAAACAGAAGCCGTTCGCAATGCATTACTCGAGCTCTCGTATGCATTGCCGGTGGGCCGCATGGCACCGGCACCGACTATATCTCCCGGTAGCGCTGACGCTGGCCCTGTTCATGGGGTTCGGCGCCAGCGCTGACTCCGGCAAAGATCGCGACCTGCCCGCCACCCTCCGCGTTCTCAAACTCAAGCAACAGGAATCCAATCTCCCCTACCGGGACAGCGCCGGCGAGTTCCGCATGCTCGCGGATTTCGCCCGCCGCCGCGGCCAGGAGATCACCTGGCTCGAGGCCGACACCCCCGAGGCGCTCTATACCCGCCTGCGCCGCGGCGACGCCGACCTGGTCGCCGCCGAACTGCCGCCGGAAGCCGACGCCGCGCCCGGGCTGGTGCGCAGCCAGTCCATGGGCGAGTTCCGCTACGAGGCCTTCGGCCGCAAGCCGCTGGAAGTACGCGACCCGCGCGGCCTCGCCGGGCTCAGGGTGGCGCTGAACGAGGCCTCGCCCCTGCGGCCCTATTTCGACCGGCTGCGCGCCGAGGTGGGCCTGGTGCCGGTGCTGCTGCCGAGCGGCACGCCGCGCGAGACCCTACTGGCCGGCGTCGCGAGCGGGCATTTCGACGCGGCGATCATCGCCGCGCGCGGCAACGAGCGCGCCCTGGCCGCCCACCTGCCGATCAAGAAACTGTTCGATTTCTCCGCGCCGCTGCCGGTGGTGTGGACCTTCAACGCCGAGGCGCGGCCGCTGCGCGACGCGCTCGATCGCTACATGCAGCGCTCGCACGCGGCGGTGCTCGCCACCCAGCCCGCCTACGGCGACCTGCCGCGCATCCGCAATCGCGGCACCCTGCGCGCCATCACCCGCATAGACGCGCCCAACTACTTCGTGCGCAACGGCCGGCCGGCCGGCTTCGAGTACGAGATGGTGGAACTCTTCGCCCGCGCCCAGGGGCTCAAGGTCGAGTACCTGGTGGCGGACAGCGACCAGCAGATGCTCACCTGGCTGAAGAGTGGCGCCGGCGATCTGATCACCACTCGCGTGCGCAGCGCCGATGTCGCCGCCGATCGCGGGCTCGTGCAGGCGCGCAGCTATTTCCACTCGGCCTCGGTGCTGGTGGGCCGTGCCGGCAGCGAGCTGCATTCGCTCGAAGCGCTGGCCGGCAAGCGGGTGGCGGTGTTCGGCAACACCGTCGAGCACCGCGCGCTGTCCGAACTGGTGGCGCGCGGCATCGCGGTACAGCCGGTAGTGATCGGGCCGGGCACGCCGCCCGCGGCGCTCGCCGAGCGCATCGAGAACTGGTCGGTCGACGTCGCCATCGTCGACGCGCACCTCATCGCCGACCTGCGCAGCCTGCATCCGCTCTTGGTGGCGGGCATGTCGGTGCCGATCTCATATAACTATGCGTGGACGCTGCGCAGCCAGAACGCGGAGCTGAAGCGCGCGGCCGACGGCTTCGTGCGCGCCCAGTTCGGTACCGACACCTACCAGGTGCTCGCCAACCGCTACTTCGACGAGCCGCGCTTCGCCTACATCAACAGTCTCGCCCGGCTGTCGCCCTACGACCACCTGGTGCGGCGCTACGCCGAGGCCTACAACTTCGACTGGCGGCTGATCGTCGCGCAGATGTATTTCGAGAGCCAGTTCAACCCGGGCGCACGCTCCTCGGGCGGCGCGCTGGGACTCATGCAGCTGACCCGCGACACGGCGCGCGCGATGGGCGTCGGCAACCCCTTCGATCCCGATGCCGGCATTCGCGGCGGCGTGCGCTACCTGGACGAACTGCGCGCCCACTTCGAGGACAGCCTGCCGCCCCGCGAGCGCACCTGGTTCGCCATCGCCGCCTACAACGCGGGACTCACCCGCGTGGACCTCGCGCGCCAGCGTGCCAAGGCCGCGGGGCTCGACCCGACCCGCTGGTTCGGCAACGTGGAGACCATGATGGGCCGCGACTTCAACCAGCGCGCCGTCGGCCCCTATCGCCAGGCGATCGACTACGTGCGCGCCATCCGCTCGCTGTACAACACCTACAACCGCCAGCAGGAATCGCTCACCGCCGGGGTCGACGCACGCGCGCTCTCGCCGCGCGGCTGAGTCAGGACGGGCTCCGGTAGCGGGTCGGATCGGCGACGCCGGCGGCGCGGAAGCCCTCGCGGCGCAGGCGACAGGCGTCGCAGGCGCCGCAGGCGGCGCCCTCGTCGCTGGCCTGGTAGCAGCTCACCGTGTCCGCATAGTCGAGTCCGAGCGAGAGGCCGAGACGGATGATCTCCGCCTTGCCGAGCTGCTGGAGCGGGGTGCGGATGCGGAATTCCTCGCCCTCCACACCCGCCTTGGTGGCGAGCCGCGCGAGCCGTTCAAAGGCGGCGATGAACTCGGGACGGCAGTCGGGATAGCCCGAGTAGTCGATGGCATTCACGCCGATGTGCAGTTCGCGCGCCCCGAGCACCTCGCACCAGCCGAGGCCCAGCGCCAGCATGATGGTGTTGCGCGCCGGCACGTAGGTGACCGGGATGCCGGCGCTCGGGGCGGTGGGCACGGCGATGTTAGCGTCGGTCAGGGCGGAGCCGCCGAACTGGCCGTAATCGACATGCACCACCCGGTGCTCGACCACGCCGCAGGCGCGGGCGACTCGCGCCGCCGCCTCGAGCTCGGCGCGGTGCCGCTGCCCGTAATCGACGCTGAGCGCGTAGCAGGCCCGACCCTCGGCGCGCGCCTTGGCCAGCACCGTGGCCGAATCGAGGCCACCCGAGAGCAGGACCACCGCGCGGGGCTCAGCGTCCCGGCTCATTGCCCCACAGCACCTTGTGCAATTGGACCTGCATGCGCACCGGCAGGCGATCTTCGATGATCCACTCGGCGAGCGCTCGCGGCGGCTGAGTCTCGAAGCTCGGCGAGAACAGGATTTCCACGCCGGCCGGCAGGGCCATCTCGCCCACCCGCGCGCGGCTCCACTCGTAATCCTGCCGATCGCAGATGACGAACTTGAGCTGGTCTCCCGCGCGCAGGCGCGCGAGGTTGCTCCACAGGTTCCGCGTCACTTCACCCGAGGCGGGCGTCTTGATGTCGACCACCTGCATCACGCGCGCGTCGACGCCGGTGAGATCGAGCGCGCCGCTGGTCTCGAGCGAGACCGCGAGGCCCGCGTCGCACAGCCGGGTCATCAAGGGCAGGACATTGGGCTGGGCCAGCGGCTCGCCGCCGGTCACGGTGACGTGGCGCACGCCGTAAGCGAGTACTCGCTCGACGATGGTATCCAGCGCCAGGCGCTCGCCGCCGCTGAATGCGTAGGCCGTGTCGCAGTACTGGCAGCGCAGCGGGCAGCCGGTGGTACGCACGAACACCGTCGGCCAGCCGACGGTGCTCGACTCACCCTGCACGGAGAGGAAGATCTCGGTGATGCGCAGCGACTCGGCGTCGGCCGCGTCGTTCCGCGTGCCGGTCACGCCCATCGCGCCGGCCCGCTAGTTGGCCTGGTCGCCGCGCAGACGAGCCAGGCTCTCATCGGCCAGCCTGGCGGCCGTGGAGTCGGGATATTTCTGCTTCAGCTGGTTCAGGATCTGCGTGGCCTGATCCTTGCGCCCGAGGAAGGCGAAGCTGTTGGCGATCTTGAGCAGCGCCTGGGGCTGCTTCTGGCTGTCCGGATAGTTGGTGATCAGCTTCTGGTACTGGCTGATGGCCGGCTCGAACTTGCGCAGCACGTAGTAGGACTCGCCGATCCAGAACTGCGCATTGTCGGCGTACTGGCCGTTGGGATAGTTCTTGAGATAGGCGGTGAAGCCCGCGATGGCCTGCTCGTACTGCCCGCCCTTGAGGAGCCCGAAAGCCTCGCGGTAGGCGTTCTCCGACTCGGGCGTCTCGCTGCGCGGCATCGGTGCCGCTGCCGCGGTGGGCG
>JAIEQK010000164.1 GCA_019747795.1 Gammaproteobacteria bacterium
GCGACCAGCGCGCCGCGCGCGGCCTTGGCGCCGAGCGCCTCGGCCATCTCGCTCGTCACGGGCTGGATCTGTACGCCGAGCCAGCCGCGGGTCACGCCGCCGTGCTCGCGCAGTTCGCCCACCACCCGCGCCGCCTCGCGCGCCGGAATGGCGAAGCCGATGCCGATATTGCCGCCGTTGGGCGAGAAGATCGCGGTGTTGACCCCGACCACCTTGCCCTCGGCGTTGATCACCGGGCCGCCGGAATTGCCGCTGTTGATCGGCGCGTCGATCTGCAGGTAGTCGTCGTAGGGCCCGGAATGGATGTCGCGGCCGCGCGCCGAAATGATGCCCGCGGTGGCGGTGCCGCCGAGGCCGAAGGGATTGCCAATCGCGACCACCCAGTCGCCGACCCGCGCGCCGTCGGAGTCGCCGAAGGCGATGGCGGGCAGCTTGTCCTTGGTCTCGACCTTGAGCAGCGCGAGATCGGTCTGCGGATCCGTACCGATGAGCTTGGCGGGCAGCTCACGACCGTCGTGCAGTGAGACCTTGATGTCGTCGGCCCCGTCGATGACGTGGTTGTTGGTCACCACGTAGCCGGCCGCGTCGATGACGAAGCCGGAACCCAGGCCCTCGACCCGCGGCTGTCCCTCGGGCGCGAAGGCGAAGGGTCCGGGGCCGAAGCGGCGGAAGAACT
The DNA here is from genome assembly GCA_019747795.1 of Gammaproteobacteria bacterium. GTDB lineage: Bacteria > Pseudomonadota > Gammaproteobacteria > JADJYF01. Next base: position 677 of record JAIEQK010000164.1, read on the forward strand.
GTCCCATCGGCGAGTCGGGGTCGAAGGGCATGGGCTGACCGCTCATGCGCGACACCTGCGCGCCGTTCTTCACCACCGAGATCTTCACCACCGCCGGCTGGGCGGCTTCGATCACGTCGGCGAACTGCGGCTGGGCGAAGCTCGGTGCGCTGGCGGCCTCGGCGCCCGGCCAGGCGGTCCAGGCCGCGCCCAAGGCGAGCGGCACGGCCAGGCCGAGCGCGAGCCGGAGGTCCATGCGACGCTGGGTAAGGATACGGGTCTTCATGCTGCTACTCCTTGGCAGGCAACTGCCATCTCGATGGAGCGCATCCTAGGCAGGGGCGCCTTACTCGAGCCTTGCCGCGCGATTAATTTTTGGTAATGCGCGGCGCACCGCCGCGGGTAGGCGCTGCCCCGGATTGCCGGCACAATGCCGCGCGACGGTAGCTCGGGAGCCTGGCTGTGCACCTGCTGGTCGTGGAAGACGATCGCGACACGCGCGAGTTCATTCAGAACGGCCTGCTGCAGGCCGGTCACACGGTGGACGTGGCGGCCGACGGCCGCAGCGGGCTCCTGCTCGCGACCACCGAGCAGTTCGACCTCGTGGTGCTCGATCGCATGCTGCCGCAGGTCGACGGCCTGACCGTGCTGCGCACGCTGCGCGCCTCGGGCAACCGCGTGCCGGTCCTGCTGCTGTCGGCGCTCGGCGAGGTCGATCAGCGGGTCAGCGGTCTGCGCGCCGGCGCCGACGACTACCTGGTGAAGCCCTTCGCCTTCAGCGAACTGGAGGCGCGCATCGAGGCGCTGGCGCGGCGCAGCGTGCCGGAAGGGCCGGTGACGGTCCTGAAGGTCGGCGACCTGGAGATGGATCTCATGGCGCGCGTGGTGAAGCGCGGCGGCAACGAGATAGAACTGCAGCCGCGCGAGTTCCGCCTGCTCGAATTTCTCATGCGCCACGCCGGCCAGGTGGTGACCCGCACCATGCTGCTCGAACACGTGTGGGACTACCACTTCGATCCGCAGACCAACGTCATCGATGTGCACGTCAGCCGGCTGCGCGCGAAGATCGATCGCGGCTTCGAGCAGCCGCTGCTGCACACCGTGCGCGGCGCGGGCTATCGCCTCGCGGCGGACGCCGGCGCCCATGGTCGCTGACGCGTCGCGCGGGCTGCGGGCGCGTCTGCAGGGCCTGCTGCGGACCAGCGCCTTCCAGCTCACGCTGTTCTATACCGGTCTCTTCATCTGCTCGGCGGCGCTGCTCACCATGTTCTTCTACTGGTCGACCATCGGGCTCCTGGTGCGCGAGACCGACGCGACGCTGCAGGCCGAGGTCAACGGGCTCGCCGAGCAGTACGGCGAGCACGGCCTGCAGCGCCTGGTGCAGGTGATCGTGCATCGCCTGGAGAACGATCGCTCGGGCTCGATGCTGTATCTCTTCGCCACGCGCGACAACCAGCCGCTGGCCGGCAACCTGCTGGCCTGGCCGCAGACCGCGGCCAAGGCCGACGGCTGGGTGGAGTTCGTGCATCACCGCCCCGACGGGCGCGACGTGCCTGCCCGCGCGCGGGTCTACTGGCTGCAGGACGGCCTGCACCTGCTGGTGGGCCGCAACGTCGAACAGCTCGAGCAGCTGAAGAGCATCTTCAACCGCGCGCTGCTGCTCGGCGTGGGCGTGATCATGGTGCTCGCCACCATCGGCGGACTGATCATGAGCAACCGCCTCTTGCAGCGCGTCGCGACGCTGACCGCCGCCACCGGCGACATCATGGCCGGCCATCTCGATCGGCGCCTGGCGCTCGACGGCAGCGGCGACGAGTTCGACGTGCTGTCCGGCCGCGTGAACGCCATGCTGGACAGGCTGGAGGCGCTGCTGGCGACGGTGCGCCACGTGTCGGACAACGTCGCGCACGATCTGCGCACGCCGCTCACCCGGCTGCGCAACCGGCTGGAGCTCGCCGCGCGCGGCGCGCCGGACGCACTGCGCGCCGAGCTCGAAGCGAGCGTCGAGGACGCCGACCGGCTGCTCGCGACGTTCGCGAGCCTGCTGCGCATCGCGCGCATCGAGTCCGGCAGCTACGCGGCCGAGTTCGAGGCGCTCGACCTGGCCACCTTGCTCCAGGACGCGAACGAGCTGTACGCGGATCTCGCGCAGGACCAGGATCTCGTCCTGCACGCGGCGGCTGACGGGCCGGCGCCGGTGCGGGGCGATCGCAACCTCCTGTTCCAGGCCATGACCAATCTCATCGACAACGCGCTCAAGCACGCGCCGCCGCGCTCGACGGTGGAGGTCACGGTGCGACGCGATGGCGCGTTCGTCGTGTTCGATGTGCGCGATCGCGGTCCCGGCATTCCCGAGGAAGCGCGCGAGCGCGTCACCCAGCGCTTCACACGGCTCGATCAGAGCCGCAGCCTGCCGGGCAGTGGTCTCGGCCTGTCACTGGTGAAGGCGGTGGCGGAACTGCACGGCGGTGCGCTCGCGTTCGGCGACAACGCACCGGGCCTGGTCGCGGCGCTGTCGCTGCCCGCGGCCGACGCTCAGTAGCGGAAACGACCCAGGCGGCGGCGCAGGCTGCGCAGCGTGTTGGGCGAGGCCAACGCGGCGGCCTGCAGCTTGCCATCCAAGAGCGTCGGCAACGCTTCCATCTGGCGAATCGCCTTGGCGCGATCGTTGGCTGCCGACATCGATTCGGTGATCACCGCCGGTGGGTTCTGCTCGACCAGCGCGAGATGCAGCAGGCCCAGCCGATGGTCGGTGATGATGGTCTCGAGCGCCGGGCGGGGCAGGGGGGTGGACAGGTTCTCGAGTTCGTCGCGTGCCGCCGCCACCGCCGGGATGATCGGCGGCGGGTCGTTCTCGTCGGCGGTGCCGAGCAGGCCGCGCGCGCGCAGCGCGAGGCCGAGCGTGGGCCGCGAAGTCAGCACCGACAGCGGCACGGCGAACACCATGCTGAGCAGCGCGGGCGACATCCACAGCAGAAGGCCCGGGTAGACCGCGTAGGCCAGCGCCGCCAGCACGAGCCCGGTGAAGGTGTGATGGCGGTGCAGCGTCCAGGCATCACGCCAGGCGGTGCCGACATCGTCCCGCGACTGGGTGTTCCAGCCACTGTCGCCGCCGGCGAACACGTTGAACACGAAGCGCGACTGGAACAGCATGTGCAGCGGCGCGAGCAGCGCCGAGATCAGGGTCTCGCTCAGCACGCTGCCGAGCGCCTTCATGCGTCCGCCGAAGCGCCGCGCGCGTTCACGATCGAAACAGATCGCCAGCCACCCGAGCAGCTTGGGCGCGAGCAGGAAGCCCATGGTCGCGGCGAACACCCGCGCGGCGAGTTCCGGGTCGATGATGTGCCACACCGGGTAGGGCGTACGGTCCGGAAAGAAATACACCGGCAGTTCGAAACGCGTCTCGAGCGCCGCCGCGATGCCGACCAGGATGAAGGCGAACCACAGCGGCGAGGACAGGTAGGCCATGATGCCGGTCAGGAGATGCAGGCGGCTCAGCGGATGCAGACCGCTGGCGCCGATCACGCGCATGTGCTGCAGGTTGCCCTGGCACCAGCGTCGATCGCGCAGGCCGTGATCGATGAGCGAGGGCGGCGCTTCCTCGAAGCTGCCCTCGTCGTCCGGCAGCAGGTAGACCTTCCACCCGGCGCGACGCATCAGCGCCGCCTCGACGAAGTCGTGGCTCAGGATCAGCCCGCCGAAGGGCGGGCCACCGGGCAGCGGCGGCAGGCCGGCATGGGCGGCGAAGGCCGACAGCCGCATGATGGCGTTGTGCCCCCAGTAATTGCCGTCGCCGAGGTACCACCACGCGAGTCCAGAGGCGAGCACCGGCCCGTAGCAGGCGCCGGCGAACTGGTGGGCGCGCGCGAACAGCGTGTTCCGGTTCACGAGCTTCGGGATCGTCTGGATGATGCCGGCGTGCGGGTTCGACTGCATCAGCTTCGCCAGCCGCACCAGGGTCTCGCCGCACATGATGCTGTCCGCGTCGAACACCAGCATGTGCTGGTAGTGCCCGCCCCAGCGGCGGCAGAACTCGGCGAGGTTGCCGGCCTTGCGCGCGCTGTTCTCGTAACGTCGACGGTAGAAGAAGCGGCCCGTGGCGCCGAGCCGGCGACGCGACAGGTCCCAGGCCTGTTCCTCGGCGATCCACGCATCGATGTTGGTGGAGTCGGACAGCACGAAGAAGTCGAAATGCTGGATCTCGCCGGTCGCCTCGAGCTCGCGGTAGATGCATTCCAGCGCGCCGAAGGTGCGTTCCGGCGACTCGTTGTACACCGGCATGATGATCGCGGTGCGCGCCGTGAGCCGCTCGGCCGGCGGCGCGAGGCCCGCGGTCAGCGCGCGCGGGCCGCGGGCCATCGCCCACAGGCCGGCGAGCGCGGTCCAGAAGGTGAGCGCGATCCACACGAAGTTGGCGGTGAACAGCACCATCAGCACGATTTCGATCGCCGAGATGCCGCCCGGTGAGAACACGCGGCCGAGTTCGTAGCAACCGAGTCCGGTGGTGCCGAGCGTGAGCGTTCCGATCAGCAGTCGTCGCCACAGCCGCGGTTCACGCGGCGCCTCGGGCGGCGGCGGCGGCGCGACGCCGGCATCCTGCCACTCGGTCAGTGATTGCGCCGGCATGGCGAGCGGCGCGGGCGGCGGCAGCGACAGCGGCAGGGCTTGGGCAAAGGCCGCTTCGAAGCTCCGCGAGGGGGTGGCCGCGAGCAGCTGGTCGGGCCACAGGCGGCCCACTTCCAAGGTCAGGAGCGCGACGCGTGGCGCGGCTGAATAGGGATGCACGGCGATGCCGGTGCGCGCCACCAGGCCGGCCAGCCAGTGGCGCACGCGATCGTCCAGGAGCTTCAGCGCCTGGGTCGGGCCGACGTCGGCTTCGAACTCGGTGCTGAGCGCGCGCGCCAGGCTCGCGGCGGCCTCGGGCTCGTAGGCGAGGCCGGCGAGGTAGCGCGCCACCACGCGCTCGACATGGGAGGTGCTGGCGCCGCTGTCCTGGGTGGTCTCATCCACCGTGGAGGATCACCCGCGCACCCCTCAGGCCGACCACTGGTAGCTCCAGGTCTCGCTCACCGCGCTGTCGCCGACCTTGAGGAAGCAGCGCAGCTCGGTGGGTTCATCGTCCGTGACCGACAGGTCGAAGCTCACTCGCCAGCCCTGGGACACGTCGTTGAACAGGGTCACCGTGTTCTGCACCACGCCGCGCGAGGCCCACACCACGGCCTCGAGCTGGCCGTCGGCCGGCGGCAGGCGGCCACCCTGGTAGTCGATGACGAAGCGCGTGCCGGCATCGGCCTCGGCGCGGCCGATGCGGGTCGCCGCGACCTGCGCCGGGCGCGGCTCGGCGCCCATCGGCGCGTCGGCGCACCAGTGCAGACGGTAGGTGAATTGCCACTCGCGCTTGGCGATCAACGGTTCCTCGGGACGCCAGAACGCCACCAGGTTGTCGTTGGTCTCGCTGTCGGTCGGAATCTCGATCAGCATCACCGAGCCCGGTCCCCAGTCGCCGACCGGTTCGACCCACACGCTCGGGCGCATCTCGTAGCGCGCGTCGAGGTCCTGGTAGTTGGCGAAGGCACGGTCGCGCTGCATGAGCCCGAAGCCCTTCGGATTGTGATCGACGAAGCTCGAGATGCGCAGGCGCTGCGGGTTCACCACCGGCCGCCACAGCCATTCGCCCGCGCCGGTCAGCAGCATGAGCCCATCGGAATCGTGCACCGCCGGGCGGAAGTCGTTCACGCCCACGCGATCGTTGGCCGCGAAGAAGAACATGCTGGTCAGCGGCGCGAGGCCGGCGGTGGTCAGCGTCACGCGCGGGAACAGGGTCATGTTGACGTCGACGATGGTGTCGGCGCCCGGACGGATGGTGAAGGTATAGGCGCCGGTCACGCTCGGCCCGTCGAGCAGCGCGTGGATCACGATGCTGTGCGCGTCCACCGGCTTCTCGATGTAGAACTCGCGGAACAGCGGGAACTCTTCGTTGTCGTTGGTGGCGGTGCCGATGGCTATGCCGCGCGCCGACATGCCGTAGCGCATGCCGCGCCCGAGCGCGCGGAAGTAGCTCGCGCCGAGAAAAGAGATCAGTTCGTCGAGATAATCCGGCGAATTGAGCGCGGTGTGCACGCGAAAGCCGGCGTAGCCGAGCGTCTCGGGCAGCGGCTTGGGACCCAGGTCGGTCTCGCCGAAGTCGAACAGGGCCGGCGAGTACTGCACCTCGGCGGCGTTGCCGTCGACCACCGCGAACACCCGCACCGGGTCGTCGAAGTAGGAGCCGAGGTGATAGAACTGGGCGGTGAACTTGCCGTCGGCGGCCCACAGCGCCTGGTCCGGACGGAACCTTATCTGGCGGTACTGCTCGATGCTGAGGTCTTCGAGCACGTCCGGCAGCTTGCTCTCCGGGGCGCGGAACTCGTGGCCGGCGAGCAGGCGCGCGCGCTCGCGCAGGCGTTCGACCGAGAACGGACGGCCCTGACGGGTGGCGGGATCGGCCCACGGCCGCTCGCGATCGCTGACGAATCCCGCGAGCCCGCTGGCCAGCAGCAGGCGCAGCACGTGACGGCGCGAGAAATGCGTTTGATCGGTCATGCCAACGAGTGGAGTAAAGGAACTGTCCGGGCGCCTTTTGCGTCGCAACAATGACGGTTCGACCGGGCCGCCGTCAAGGGCTCGAAGGATTGAATGGAAGTCATGCGCATCACCACGATCATCGCACTTGCGGCAGCCGCGTTGCTGCTCGCGGTCAATTTGCACGAGGCCGAGAGGCGCGTCCTGAGCGATGCGTCATCCACGCGCATCGAGCTGCCCGCGCAGGCGGCGAAGGGCGTCGCGATCCTGGTCGAGGACGATGCAGATGCCGGCGCGCCGTGGCGCTCGGCGTTGCGCGAGCAGGCCTACGCGGTCGTCGCACTCGACAGTCGCGCGTTCAGTGCATGCCTCGCCGCGGACGCCTGCGCGGCGCCCCTGCGTCATGCCGCGGGACGCGCGGCCATCGCGCTGCGCGCGCCGCTGCTGGTCGCGCTCGGTGACGCCGGTGCGCAGGTGCCCGCCGCGCTCGCGGCGGGTCTCGCGCCGCACGCGGTGCTGACCGTGGATTACTGTCCGCCCGCGCGACCCGATCCCAGCGCGCGGACAGCGCCCTGGTATGCCTTCCTGTCCCAGGCGCACGGGTGCGCGAGTCTGACCGACGTCGGCCCCGACACCGCGCTGCGCGTCACGCGCACGGCGCCGGCCGGGCAGCGCGCGCCGGCGGAGTTCGGCGCGCTGCTGCAGTGGCTGGATCCGAGCCTTCCCACGCAGGGGCGCGCGACCGCGAGCGTGCCGGGCGTGCCGCTCATCCTGACGCCAGTCGCCCATGCGCGGCGCGCGGTGCTGCTGATGTCGGGCGATGGCGGCTGGGCGGCGTTCGACCGTGGCCTCGCCCGCGCGCTGGCAGGCGACGGCCTGGCCGTCATCGGCTGGGATGCGCTGGCGTACTTCTGGCAGCCGCGTACGCCTGCCGGCATGGCGCTGGATCTCGCGCGGGTGCTGGAGGAATTCCGCGCGCGCTGGCATCTCGAACGGCTGGTGCTGGCGGGCTTCTCCTTCGGCGCCAACACGCTGCCCTTCGCCGTCAACCGCCTACCGTCGACGATGCGGGACCTGGTGGAGAAGGTCGTGCTGCTGAGCCCCACCCGGGACACCGCGTTCGAATTCCATCTCGGTCAGTGGCTGGGCGAGGACGGTGACGATACGCAGCCGGTGGCCCCGGAGATCGTGCGGCTCGCGCCCCTGCCGTCCTGGTGCCTGCGCGGCGCGGAGGACGACGAGGCGCACTGTCCCGACCTCTCGGCGCCCGGGCGCAGCCTCACCCTGTCCGGCGATCATCACTTCGACGACGACTATGTCACCCTCGCGCGACTCATCGCCCAGCCGCCGCGCTGAAGGCCGTCCTGCGCCAGTTGTCGTACAAGCGGCGCGCGAGCGCGTTGAAGGACGGCATGCAGGCCGCGCTGCGCGCGCGAAAGGCGTCCGCGCCGTCGGCGCCGAGCACGCGCACCAGCGACTCGTGATAGGCGGGAATGGCGCTCCAGTCATCGACCGTGGTGGGCGTGACCTCGACGTGGAACTGGAAACTGAACGCGGTGTGCCCGACGGCGAGCGCCTGCACGGCGCAGGCTGGCGAACTCGCCAGCACGCTGGCGCCCGGCGGCACGCGCCGCACTTCGGCGCCGTGCCACTGCAGGCAGTCGATGTTTGCGGGCACGCCGGCCATGAAAGGATGGGCGAGCCCGGTCGCGGTGAGCGTCACCGGCATCACGCCGACCTCGGCCTGAGCGGCCTTGCCGACCTCGCCGCCGAGCGCCGCGGCCAGCAGCTGGTGACCGAGACACACGCCGAGGAAGGGCAGGCCGCGCGTCACCACGGCCTCGCGGATCAGCGCCTTCTCGTTGCGCAGCCAGGGATGCAGATCCTCTTCCCAGGTGTCCATCGGCCCGCCCATCACGATCAGCGCGTCGTAGCCGTCGAGCGTGGGTGGCGCGTCGCCCTCGTCCCACTCCACCGTGTCCCAGGTGATGCTGTCGGCGCGCAGGTACTCGCGGAACTGTCCCGGGTGCTCGACCGCGACGTGTTGGAAGACCAGGAATCGTTCGGCCATGGACGGTCCTCAGGCAGGGGTGAGCGGCGCGAGGGGCGCGCCCAGGAAGGTGAGTATCCAGCGCTTCAGCGCCTCGCTGTCGTGCGGGCGTGCGAGCGAGCGTCGCGCGCGCTCGTAGAGGTCGGGTGGGAGGCTGTCCGCGCGAAGATCGATGATCGCCGCGAGAAAATCCGGCTCCACTTCGGGATGGGCCTGCAGGCCGAGCAGTCGCGGGGTGAATTCGACGACGAAGTTCGCGCAGTGCGCGCTGGAGGCAAGGCGTCGCGCGCCGGCCGGCAAAGCCGTCACCTGGTCCTGGTGACAGACCGGCACGCTGAAGCGCGGCAGCGGCGGCTCCATCCAGGCGGTGGCCTCCACCGTCTCGTAGTCGCACACGCCGAGCCCCCAGCCCTGCGCCGCGCGGCGCACTTCGCCACCCAGGGCCTGCGCCATCACCTGGTGACCGAAACACAGGCCGACCGTCGGCCGCGTGGCGTCGGCGAGCGTGCGCACGAAGTCGGCAAGCGCGGCGATCCACGGCAGCGGCTCGTAGGCCGAGTGGCGGCTGCCGGAGATCAGGTAGCCGTCGCAGTCCGCCACCGCCGGCAGTTCGCCGCGAGTCGCGTCGTAGACCTGCCAGCACACGCTCGGGGCGTGCGCGTGGAAGGCGCGCTCGAACATTTCGCGGAAGCCGTAGAAGCGCGCCGTGAGCTGCGCGCGCTCCTGGTCGCAGAGCAGAAGACCGACTCGAAAGGGCGCTGGCATGGCCCCGCACTATACCGTGCGAGCGCGGCTTGCGAGCGCCGGGTTGGCGGGTGAGACTGCGCACCTTGTCGCGCCTCACCCTCCTTTTCCAAGACACTCTGCGTGACACGCTGCGCGTTCGCCCGCGCGGCGCGTTCCTGGTCGCCGCCGGCGTGGCCGGCGCGCTGTTCGTGCTGCGCGCGCTCCATGGACTGCTCGGCGAAGTCCGCTATGCCGACATCCTGGCCGCCGTGCACGCCATGCCGGTCACGCGTCTCGCGCTCGCCGCCTGCGCGACCGCGGTGAGTTATCTCGCGCTCGCCGGTTACGACGCCATCGCGCTCCGCTATGTCGGCGCGCGGGCGCGCCTGGCCACGGTGCTGCACACCGCGTTCATCGCCTTCGCGTTCAGCAACACCGTTGGCCTCGGCGTGCTGACCGGCGGCGCGGTGCGTCTGCGGCTGTACGGCGCGGCCGGAGTCGAGGCGACCCAGGTGGCGCGCGCGGTGGGCTTCAATGCGGCGGCCTTCGCCGTCGGCGTCGGGACTTTCGGTGCGCTCGGCCTGGTGTGGGATGCGCCCGCACTCGCCGCGCTGCTGCACCTGCCGGCCGGCGCCGTCGCGGCGCTCGGCGGGCTGGTGCTTGCGGCGGTGGCGATCCTGATCGTGGTCTGCGCGCCACCCCTGCGCGCGCGGCTCGGGGCACATTGGCAGCGCCTGCTGCCGACGAGTGGGCTCGTGTTGGCCCAGATCGGCGTGTCCGCGCTCGATCTCGCCGCCGCGGCCGGCGCGCTGTGGTGTCTGCTGCCGGACGGCGCGGCGTCGCTGGCGAGTTTCCTCGCGTTCTACGCAGTGGCCGTGGCGCTTGGCGCGCTCAGTCACGTGCCCGGCGGGCTCGGCGTGTTCGAGGCGGTGATCCTGCTGGCCTGCGCCGGCCGCGCGCCGCCTGAGCAGGTCGCCGGCGCGCTGCTGCTCTACCGCGTGGTCTATCACCTGCTGCCGCTCGCGCTCGCGGTACTGCTCCTGGTCGGCCACGAGTTGCGCGGCAGTCTCGCGACGCCCCAGGCGCGCGCCGCCGTGCGCCTCTTGCCTGCGGCGTTGGCGGGGCTCTCGGTGATCGCGGGCAGCGCGCTCCTGCTGTCCGGTGCCACGCCTCTTTCCGGCGGCCGCGCCGACCTGCTCGCGCTGCACCTGCCGCTGCCGCTGGTCGAGACCGCGCACCTGTTCGGCAGCATCGCCGGCCTGGCGCTCCTGTTCGTCGCGCGCGGCCTGTTCCACCGTCTCGACGCCGCCTGGTGGGCCGCGGTCGTGCTACTGGTCACGGCCACGCTGTTGGCGCTGCCGAACGGGCTGCCCCTGTCGCAGGCCTGCGGGCTGGCGCTGGTCGCCGGCGTGCTGGTCATCGCCCGTCGGCAGTTCGATCGTCGTTCGAAACTCTTCGAGCAGAGCTTCGAGTGGTCCTGGTGGCTGTGCGTGGCGGCGGTGCTGGCGGTCTGCGGCTGGATGCTGTTCTTCGCCTACCGCGACCTGGAATACGGCCACCAGCTGTGGTGGCAGTTCGAGTTCGATGGCCACGCGCCGCGTTCGCTGCGCGCGATGATGGCGGTGGCCCTGCTGGCGCTCGCGATGGCGCTGGCACAGCTGTTCCGCGCCGCGCGCCTGGCGAGCGGACCACCCTCGGTCGAGGCGCTGGCGCGCGCCGCCGAGGTGGTGGAGACGCAGACCAGTGCCGACGCCGGCCTGGTGCTGCTCGGCGACAAGCGCCTGTTGTTCTCCGCCTCGGGTTCGGCTTTCATCATGTACGGCCAGAGCGGTCGCTCGTGGATCGCGCTGTTCGATCCGATCGGCCCGGCACACGAATGGCCGGAGCTCGTCTGGCGCTTCATCGAGCTCGCGGACGAGCACGGCTGTCGCCCAGCGTTCTACCAGGTGCGCGCGCAGGCACTGCCGCTGTACCTGGACGCGGGTCTGCGGGTGTTCAAGTTGGGCGAGGAGGCGCACGTGCCGCTCGCCGACTTCAGTCTCGAAGGCTCGCGCCGCGCGAAGCTGCGTCAGGCGGTTAATCGCGCCGAGCGCGAAGGCCTGCGTTTCGAGGTCGTGGCCGTCGAAGCCCTGCCCGCGCTGCTCGCGACGCTGCGCGCGGTGTCGGACGCCTGGCTGGACGGGCACCAGGCGCAGGAGAAGAGCTTCTCGCTCGGCAGCTTCGAAGACGACTACGTCCTGCGCCAGCCGGTGGCGGTGGTGCGTCAGGGCGAACGCGTGGTGGCCTTCGCGACCTTGCTCGCCACCGCCGCGCGCGAGGAGTGCAGCGTCGACCTCATGCGCCACCTGCCCGACGCGCCCAACGGCACCATGGACTACCTGTTCACGCGCCTCATGCTGCACTTCAAGGAACAGGGCTACGCGCGCTTCAATCTCGGCATGGCGCCGATGTCCGGCATGGCCACCCATCCGCTCGCCGCGCGCTGGCACCGCTTCGGACGCCTGGTGTTCGAGCACGGCGAGCGCTTCTACAACTTCCGCGGCCTGCGCTCGTTCAAGGAGAAGTTCGATCCGACCTGGGAGCCGCGCTACCTGGCGGCGCCGGGTGGGCTGGCGCCACTGCTGGTGCTGGGCGACGTGGCGACGCTGATCGCGGGCGGGCTGCGCGGCATCGTCGCCAAGTGACGCGGCTGCGCGCGGCGTTTCGCCTGTGACCCACTCGGCATAAACGGGCGGCGCTCGCGCTGCCCGTCGTTGCAGCGCTGGGCTAGATTAGTCGGCGCAACGGGGATCACGGAGCAGGAGGGATTCAGCATGGAACTGGCTTCAATCCGCGGCGCCGCCGGCGTCGCACTACTCGCGATTGCTTCTTTCAGCCAGGCGGTCAGCGCCGCGTTGCCCGAGGTGCCGACCACGCGCTGGGGTACGGGAGGCGTCGCGACGGTGGTGGTGTCCGACGACTTCAAGGTACTGAGCGGCGATGTGGTGCCCGACACCTACAGGGTGTCGAACGCGTTCAGCAGCGCCAGCCTCACGGCGACGCTGACGCCGCTGCCCACCATCACCGCCAGCGCCACGGGTTTCGATCCCACCGCGCCAACCACCAGCGGCGCGGCCTTCGCTCAAGGCCTCATGCTGTACTTCTTCCGGCTGAACTCGCCGGACGGCCTGCTGAAGCCCGACACCCTCAGCATCGCCACCGTCGGCTCGGTGTTCAGCATGGCGCCGACGGCCGCGAATCCGGTCGCCGGTGGCTCGGACAGCCGTGCCAAGCTGACGGTGAATGGCACGACCGTGGTCAATGCCATTTCGTCACAGGGTGTGGGCAACGCGCCGTTCAGCGTCACGACCGCGGTGCCCGTCACCACCAACCAGGTCTTCGTGACCGAGATGTTCGTGCGCGCCTGGACCTTCGAGCCGGGCATGTCGGCGCTGACCGTGCTCGATCCCTATTTCATCCTGACCCCAGAACAGATTGCCGCCGGCTACACCCTCGACTTCAGCGCCGGCGTCGGCAACCAGCCGCCGAGCGCCGTGCCGCTGCCCGCCGGCGCGCCGCTCTTCGCGCTGGCGCTGCTGCTCGCCGCGCGTGGCGCGCGCAGAACTCGCGCCTTCGTCTGACCGTTCGGGCGCATCAGCGCCCGCGCACGGCGTACACGCCCGCCGCGCCCACCAGCCCGCCCAGGTGGGCGAAGTGGGCGACGCTGCTCATGCCGCCGAAGAGTCCGAGCGCGAGTTCGATGGCGGCGTAGATCGCGACGAACACCCGCGCCGGCAGCGGGATGGGTGGGATCAGGAGCACGATGCGTCGGTGCGGGAACAGCAGCGCATAGATCATCATCAGGCCGAACACGCCGGCCGAGGCGCCGACCACCGGTGCGCCCGCCTGCCCCAGCATGCCGCCCACCACTATCTGCCCCAGCGCGCCCGTCACGACGCTGGTGAAGTAGACTTGCGCCATGCCCGTCGCGCCCCAGGCCAGCTCCACCGCGCTGCCGAACATCCACAGCGCGAACATGTTGAGCGCGAGATGGGTGAGGTTGGCGTGCAGGAAGCAGTAGGTCACCAGTTGCCAGATGGTCGCCAGCGAGGCCGAGCCTCCCGCCAGCCAGTCACCCGGCCACAGCGCGAACCAGGGATACAGCGCGCGACCGAACAACATCTGCAGCAGGTAGGCGCCGATGGTGATCTGCAGCAGCGCGCGGGTGAAGGGTGGCATGGCGTCGTGGCGTGAGTCGAAAGAGGGCAGGGTAGCGCAACTGCGCCGCGCCCGCCCTCGGCGGCCGCGCCGATGAGCGTGAGGTCGGCGGAGCGTCCCTGGCTCGCGCTGGTCGTCGCGCTCTGCCTGCTGCTCGCGCTGCTCGCCGAAGCGCCGCATCTCGCCGACGATCCCTGGGAGGACGAGGCGGCAACCCTGCTGATGTTCGCGAGCGGCGCGCCGCTGGACGCGTTCCGCGACTACCGTCTGCCCAACAATCACATGCTGTTCTCCGCCGCGCTCGCCGCCTGGTGGTCGCGCGGCGACAGCGTGCTGCATGCGCGCCTGTTGCCGGCCGGCGCATGGCTCGTGAGCATGGCGCTGATGATCGTGGCCGGGCGACGCAGCCTGGGCTGGCCGGCGACCGCGCTCGGCCTCGCGCTGTGGAGCGGCGCCGCGCTGACCGGGGCCTTCGCGATCGCCTTGCGCGGCTATGCCTTCGCCTGGCCCTGCGTGCTGGTGATGCTGGCCTGCGCGCCGGCCTGGGTCGCGCGCGGCGCGTGGCGCGACGGACTCGGCTGCGCGCTGGCCGGCGCGCTCGCGGTGCTCATCCTGCCGACCAACGTCATGGCGGTCGCCGCCTGCCTGCTGTGGGCGCTGCTCGGCGCGCGATCACCCCGCGCGCTGCCACCGCTCGTGGCCTGGGGCCGGGCCGCGCTCGCGGGTGGTGTGGCGGCGCTCGCGCTCCTGGTCTACCTGCCGCATCGCGCGCAGATCGCGGCCTTCGTCGCGCACGGCTTCAGCCAGTGGAGCGCGGCGCAGGTGATGGCGGCGTGGACGCTCGCGAGCACCGGCCAGTTCTGGCCGCTCGCGCCGCTCCTGCTGTGGGGGGCGTGGCGCGCGCGACAGGACGCAGCCGCGCGTCGCGCGCTGGAACTGCTTGGTGCGCTGGCGGGCGTGGCGGCGCTGGTGGTGAGCTTCAGTCCGACGCCGCTCGTGCCGCGCGCGCTGCTGCCGCTGCTGCCGGCGTGGTGTCTCGCGCTCGGCGGACTGCTGTACGCCGCGGCGCGCGCGGCCTTCGAGCGCTGGTCGCTGCCGGCCGGGCCGCTGCTCGCGACCTTGGCCCTGCTGTGTTTCGCCTGTGGGCGCGTGCTGCCGCCCTGCGCGGGCCTGGACAGCAGCTTCCCCGCAGGCGATCACGTCTGTCGCCAGTACTACCGCGAGGGCTATCACCCCGCGGCCATGCTCGCCGCCATCGCCGCCCGCTTTCCCGACGTGCCGGTGCTGGTCGCGCCCCGCGAGAGCTTCGCGCTCGCCTTCGCGCAGTGGAACGGCGGTGTACGACACGCGCGCCTGCTGGAGGCGAACCAGTGGCAGGCGCGCTACCCGGAACGGCTGCCGACCCTGGTCGTGGCCGCCACGCCGGATGCGGCGCACGCGACCCTGGCGAGCCTGACGTCCGCGCCGCCGCGCGCCCTGGAACGCGTGCTGGACGGCGGCGCCATCGGGCTCTACGCGCCGCGCTGGCCGTGAGGCTCAGGGCCGCGTGTCGCGTAATCGCGCGAGCAGGGCGGCGGGCCGGTCGGCGCGCAGCGGATTGGGATAGACCGCGAGGATCTCGAGCCAGGGTTCCAGGCGCTTCAAGGGATAGTAGTACTCGGGAAAGCTGGGGCTCGCCGCCATCATGATGAAGAAATATCGGCAGGACCCGGCGGCGAGCGCGTCGCGCGTCGCCTCGGTGCTCTGCCGATAGGGCGGAAAGCCGGTGGCCGCGAGGCCGCTCAGCGCCGCCACGATCGACGGCTTGATCGCGCGCACGCAGGCGTCGGCCGGCAAGCGCTTGGGCAAGTCGCGCAGCGCCTCGCTCACCGCGCGCTGGTAGGCGAGGGTCGGAAAGGCTGTCGTCGGATCCGGGTCGAACCACGCGCTGCTGCGCAGGTAGGGCGCGAGCGCCGGATCGGCCGGCGGCGTCGCCAGGCGCGAGCCGACCAGCGCGGCGAAGGGCGCGATCGCCGCCAGCCACAGCGCGAGCACCGGCGCGAACGCGAGACGCGCATCGAGCCGCGTCGGCCACAGCGCGCGCGTGCTCGCGAGCGCGAAGCCCAGCACGAAGGGCAGCAGCGGGTAGCACATGCGCTCGTACTCGGCGGGATAGGGCCAGGCCGCCATCAGGAGCGTGTAGGCCAGCACCGACCAGGCGTCGAAGCGCTTCGTGCGCAAGCCTCGTACCAGCGCGGGCAACGCGGCGAGCAGCAGGATCAGCGGCAGGCCGGACAGGAAGCCCGGCTGCGATACCACGCCGAAGGTTCCCTGCCAGGCCGGCCACAGGCGCTCGAGATTCAGCATGAGCCGCGCGACAGGCCCGGCGGCCTCGTACAGCGCGAGCATCTCGGTCAAGTAGCGCGTGTTGCCCTGGTGCAGCAGGTTCTGCAGGACGAGGGGCGCGACGGCTAGCAGTGCTGCCGGCCACGCGCCGCGCGGTCTCATGAGCAACAGCCACCACAGGAAGCTTGCGACGAGCGTGAGTCCGAAGCTCCGCGTGAGACAGGCCGCGCCGACCAGCAGCGCCGCCGCCAGCAGGCGGGTGGGGGTGATGCCGGGCGCCGCGCACAGCGCCGCGGCCGCGAGCCACAGCGCGAGGTAGAGATGCTCGCTGTGCAGTTCCAGCCCTTCCAGCAGCACGATGCGCGTCGCCGCGAGCAGCGCGAGCGCGAGCAGCGTGGCGGTGCGCGGCAGGCCCAGCGCGCGCAGCCAGTGCCAGCCCGCGAGCCCGGCGAGTAGCACGATGAACGCGGTCACGCGATGCGCGGCGGCGATCGACACGCCGCCGCCGGTCAGCGCCATCACCCAGGGATAGAGCGGCGGATAGACGCTGTGCGCGGCGAAGTCCGCGGCCGGCGGCGTGGCCGTGCTCCACGGCGAGTAGTGGTTCGCGGTCAGCCAGTAGACCGCGTTGTCGCCGCCGAAATCGGCGAGCAGCGTGCCGCTGCCCGCCCACCACAGGGTGAAGACCGCCAGCGTGAGGGCGCCCAAGACGAGCGGCACGGAGTCGCGGCGCACTGTACGAGCCGGCGCGGCCGGTCCTCCCGAGGCATGGCTGGTGTGATGACGCCGCGCGGGGCGGCGGCGCGCAGTTTGCCCCGAACAGGCCAACCGTTACCATCGCCAGTCGCAAGACGGTGGGAGTGAGGGCATGCAACTCGGCTATCTGGGGATCGGGCTCATGGGCGAGCCCATGGTGGACAACCTGCTGGCCGACGGGCACGAAGTCGCGGTGTGGAACCGCAGTCCCGGCAAGACCGCCGGTCTCGCGGCCCGCGGCGCGCGGGTTGCGCCGAGCGCGGCGGCGGCGGTGCAGGCCGGCGGCGTGGTGCTGAGTTGCCTGGCCGACGACGCGGCGGTGGAGGCGGTGTTCGCCGATGGCAGCGTGCTCGCGGCGCTCGGCCCCGGCGGCGTGCACGTGTCCATCAGCACCATCTCGCCGGAATGCGCGACGCGCCTCGCGGCGGCCCACGCGGCGGCGGGCGTGGCCTACGTGGCGTCGCCGATCATCGGTCGACCCGACGCGGTGCGCGCCCGCGTGCCGTCCTTCCTGACCGCGGGCGACGAGGCGGCCAAGGCGCGCGTGAGGCCGGTGCTGGAGAAGCTCTCGCGGCGGATCTTCGATTTCGGCGCGACGCCGTCGGCGGCCAACGTCGCCAAGATCAATTTCAATTTCATGATCGCCACCACCATCGAGGCGCTGGCCGAGAGCTTCACCGTGGTGGAGAAGCACGGCATCGATCCGGCCGAGTTCCACCAGATGGTGATCGGCACCGCCTTCGGCTGTCCGATCTTCGAGAACTACGGGCGCCAGCTCGCGCGCCACGGCTGGAACGACACCGGTTTCAAGCTCGCGCTCGGGCTGAAGGACGTGCGCCTGGCGCAGGGCGCGGCGGCCGCGGTCGGCGCGCGCATGCGGCTCGGCGAACTGCTGGAGACGCGCTATGCCGAGGCGGTGGCCCACGGCCATGGCGAGAAGGACTGGACGGCGATCGCGATAGACGTGCGCGCCGAGGCCGGGCTCGAGTCCTGACACGACGCTGGCCATTCACGAGAGCAGGAACGATGGCGCAATTCGAAGGTTTCCCGGCCGGCTGCATTCCCTTCCTGAAGCAGCTTGCCAAGAACAATAACCGCGGCTGGTTCGATGAGAACAAGCAGCGCTACGAAGACCTGGTGCGCCTGCCGGCGCTGAACTTCATCGCCGCGATGGGCGATCACCTGTCATCCCTGTCGCCGCACTTCCGCGCCATTCCGAAGAAGTCGGGCGGCTCGCTGATGCGCGTCTACCGCGACACGCGCTTCGCCGGCGACAAGACGCCGTTCAAGACCAACGTCGGCATCCATTTCCGCCACGCCGAGGGCCGCGACGTGCACGCGCCCGGCTTCTACGTGCACATCGAGCCGGGCGACTGCTTCCTGGGCGCGGGCATCTGGCATCCCGAGCCGCCGGTCCTGAACGGCATTCGCGAGTTCATCGCCGACAATCCCAACGCCTGGAAGAAGGCGACCCAGGCGGCGGCCTTCAAGCGCGACTGGGTGCTGGTCGGCGACAGCCTGGTGCGGCCGCCGAAGGGCTACGACCCGGCGCACGACCTGATCGCGGACCTGAAGCGCAAGGACTACATCGCCTGCATGAATTTCGACGAGGCGCTGATCAACGAGCCGGGCTTCGTCAAGTTCGCGCTGACCTCGTTCAAGCGCGCGAGCGCGCTGGTCAGCTACCTGTGCATGGCGGTGGACGTGCCCTATTGAGGCGCGCCGCCGCCGGGCTGGCGGGCCGGCCCACGGCCGGCCCGCGCGAGAGGCTGGGA
The DNA here is from genome assembly GCA_019747795.1 of Gammaproteobacteria bacterium. GTDB lineage: Bacteria > Pseudomonadota > Gammaproteobacteria > JADJYF01. The sequence continues at coordinate 19,046 of JAIEQK010000164.1, forward strand.
CATCAGGCCTCGTCGGCCGGCCCCTGCTTGTAGCCGGTCACCATGGCGCGCGCCAGGTTCTCGCGATGCCTGAGACTCGACACCACGACCCCGACCACGTGCAGACCGACCAGCAGCAAGGTGCCGTTGGCGCCGAGTTCGTGGATCTCCTCCCAGAACTCCTCATCGGCGTGACGGGCCTTGCGCGCGGCGCGGAGCGTCGCCACCTCGCTCTCGCTCATGGTCGCGCTGTCCGGCTTCGGCAGGCGCTCGACGGCGAACGGTCCATGGCCCTCCAGCCCGTAGGCTCGCAGGCCCGAACCCACCGTCAAGGTGAGGCTCGCGAGCAGCAGCAGCACCATCCAGGCGCCGGCCGGGTTGTGCCCGACGTAATGCTTCACCGGGCCGCCGACCAGGCTCTTCAGGTAACCGAGCGCCGCCGCCGGCGGGGTGACGAAATTCGTGAAGCGCGCGTAGCGGCCGCCGATGAAGCCCCACACCAGGCGACTGACGAGCAGCGCGCAGATGAGGTAGCCCGCATAGAAGTGCAGGTCCGTGTCCTCTTCGCCGGTCAGGTAGGCGGTGGCGAAGGCCGCCACCAGGGTCCAGTGGAACAGCCTGACGAAACGGTCCCAGACATAGATGCGATCGGCCATGAAGGCTCTCCGTTGGTGGTGAACGGCGTCGAGTATCGTGGTGCGCTCGCGCCGGCGCATCGGACAAGTGTCCCTGAGAGGCAGTATGGGGCGCATGTCCCATGCGCCAACTGATTGATATCAAGAGCACGAAAGGAGGACGCCCGGTGCGCGACCAGATCATGATGGCGGTACTGGCGCTGATCGCGGTCGCGAGCGCGAGCGACCTCGTGGACGATCTCGCGCATGGCGCGGATCGCGTGCACCTCGTGCTCGAAGGCGGCGTCCTGCTGGCGGCGCTGGCGCTGCTCGCCTGGCTGCTCCACGCGCGCCGAGTCGACGCGCGCGAGCGGGCGCGCCTGGTGGAGGAACTCAGCCACGCCCGGCGGCGCGCCGCGGCCGGCGACCAGGCCGCGCG
>JAIEQK010000127.1 GCA_019747795.1 Gammaproteobacteria bacterium
CGCGCAGCCGCGGGCCGAACGCGGTGGACGCCGCGCTGGCCGCCGGCTACGCCGCCCTGCAGCGCGGTGACGTGGAGGGCGCGGCGGCCCACTACCAGCGCGCGCGCCTGCAGGCGCCCGAGCGTCGCGACACCCTGCTCGGGCTGGCCGCGGTGGCCCAGCGTCGCGGCGATCGCAACCGCGCCGCCGAGTTCTACGCCGAGGTCCTGCGTCGCCAGCCCGACGATCCGGTCGCGAGCGCGGCCCTGCTCTCGCTCACCGCGACCGACGGCGAGGCCGGCGCGGCGCGCCTGCGCCTCCTGCTCGACCGGCACGGCGACGCCGCCTACCTGCATGCCGCGCTCGGCCAGTGGTACGCGCGCGCCGGCCGCTGGGCCGATGCGCAGCAGGCCTACTTCGACGCCGCGCGTCTCGACGCGGCCAATGCCGACTACGCGTTCAACCTCGCCGTGAGCCTCGAGCGCCTCGGCCAGGGACGCGCCGCGCTGCCTCACTACCAGCAGGCGCTGGCCCTGCGCGCCCTGCGCGGCGGCGCCTTCGACCCGGCGATCGCCGCGGCGCGCGTCAGCGCGCTGGGCGGCGTCGTGACACCCTGAGACCTCGCCCGTGAGCACGCCCAAGCGACTGCTGCGCATCGGCGAGCTGCTGGTGCAGAAGGGCGTGGTGAGCTCGGATCAGATCCGCATCGCGCTGACCGAGCAGCGCAAGAACCGCGATCACCTGGGCCGCATCCTGGTGCGCCTGGGGTTCGCGACCGAGGCCATCATCCTCGACGTGCTGGGCGGCGCGCTCGGCCAGCAGAAGGCCCAGCTCTCGCAGGTGGTGGTCGATTCGGAAGCCATTCGCCTCATCCCCAAGGACATGGCGCGGCGCTTTCACATCCTGCCGCTGACTTTCGACGCGAACAGCAATCGCCTGACGGTGGCGATGGCCGACACCTTCAACGTCGTCGCGCTCGACCAGATTGCCGCCCATCTCGGCGGCGCCATCGAGATCGTGCCCTTGATGGCGGGCGAGGCCGAGATCGAGAAGGCCATCGACCAGTTCTACGGCTTCGAACTGTCGGTCGACGGCATCCTGCGCGAGATCGAGACCGGCGAGATCGACTACGAGAGCCTCGACGCCGACAGCGCCGAGTACAGCCAGCCAGTGGTGCGCCTGGTCAACGCGCTCTTGTCCGACGCGGTCAAGCGCGGCGCATCGGACATCCACTTCGAGCCCGAAGAAGGCTTCCTGCGCTTCCGCTACCGCATCGACGGCGTTCTGCGGCAGATCCGATCGCTGCACAAGAACTACTGGTCGGCGCTCGCGGTGAGGCTCAAGGTCATGTCCGGCATGGACATCGCCGAGACCCGCGCGCCGCAGGACGGGCGCATCACGCTGTCCCTGTCCGGACGCCAGATCGATTTCCGTGTCTCGACCTTTCCGACCGTGCACGGCGAGAACATCGTGCTGCGCGTGCTCGACAGGCAGAAGGGCATCGTGCCCATCGACGAGCTCGGGCTCGACGACGAAGTGCTGATGACCCTGAAGCTGATGGTCGCGCGCCCCGAGGGCCTGATGCTGGTCACGGGCCCCACGGGAAGCGGCAAGACCACCACGCTCTACAGCCTGCTGAATCATCTGAACACCGAGTCGGTCAACATCATGACCCTGGAAGACCCGGTGGAATACCCGATGGGCATGATTCGCCAGACCTCGATCAACGAAGTCGCGCGGCTCGACTTCGCGAGCGGCGTGCGCTCCATCCTGCGCCAGGACCCGGACATCATCCTGGTCGGCGAGATTCGCGACGAGGACACCGCGTCCATGGCGTTCCGCGCCGCCATGACCGGCCACCAGGTGTTCTCGACCCTGCACACCAACTCTTCGCTCGGCACCATTCCGCGCCTGCTCGACATGGGCATACGGCCGGAGATCCTGGCCGGCAACATCATCGGCATTCTCGCCCAGCGCCTGATCCGCAAGCTGCGCGCGGACTGCGCCGAGGGCTACGAACCGAGCGACATCGAGCGGCGCATCCTGGGGCTGGACGCGGGGCGCCAGCAGCTCCTCTACCGTGTCGCCGACGAGTTCCGCCACGCGCCGCACCAGGGTTACGAGGGGCGCACGGCGCTCATCGAGGTGCTGCGTTTCGATCGCGAGATGGACGAACTCATCGCCCAGGGCGCGAAGCTGAAGGAACTCACCGTCGCCGCGCGGCGGCGCGGATTCCAGACGCTCGCCGATGTCGCCATCAAGCGCGTGCTCGAAGGGCTGACCTCCATCGACGAGGTCTCGCGCGTGGTGGATCTCACCGAGAGGCTCGGCTGATGGAGGCCTATCGCTACAAGGCCATCAACGCCCAGGGACGCGTCACCCAGGGGCGGGTGGACGCGGTCAACCCGGCCGATCTCGAGACGCGGCTCGCGCGCATGGGGCTCGATCTCGTCAACTATCGCGAGCTGCCGTCGCGCAATCGCCATGTCACCGGCCACGGCATCCAGCGTATCGATCTCATCACCTTCTGCTTTCATCTCGAACAACTGGTGCGGGCCGGCGTGCCGATTCTCGAGGGGCTGTCGGACCTGCGTGATACGGTCGACAACCGGCGGCTGCGCGAAGTGACCGCGGCGATGATCGAAGGCATCGAGGGCGGCAAGAACCTGTCCGGCGCGATGGCGGAGTTCCCGGCGGTCTTCTCGCCGGTGTTCGTGAGCCTCATCCGCGCCGGCGAGGAGGCCGGCCAGCTGACCGCGGTGCTGGCCAAGATCATCGAGAACCTGAAGTGGCAGGACGAGCAGGCGTCCTATACCAAGCAGCTCCTGCTCTACCCGGCCATCGTCAGCGTCATCGTGCTGGTGGTGGTGTTCTTCCTGATGCTGTACGTGGTGCCGCAGCTGACCACCTTCCTCGCCACCATGGGTCAGGACCTGCCGCTGCAGACGCGCGCGCTGATCGGCACCTCGAAGTTCCTCGCCAACTGGTGGTGGCTGGTGCTCAGCGTGCCGATCGTGGGTCTCGTCGGCGCCTTCTTCGGCTTTCGCACCAATGCGCGCTTCGCGGAGCGCGTCGACGAACTGTGGCTGCACCTGCCGCTCATCGGGCCCGTCCTGAAAAAAATGATCGTGACCCGCGTGTGCAACGTGTTCTCGATCATGTATTCCTCTGGCATCACGGTGCTGGAGTGCGTGCGCGCGGCCGAGAACGTCGCCGGCAATCGCGCGGTGGCGCACGCCATGCGCGAGGCCGGGCGCCAGATCGCCGATGGCGGCGGCATCAGCCGCAGCTTCGCCACCACCAACCTGTTTCCGCCGCTCGTGATCCGCATGCTGCGGGTCGGCGAGAACACCGGCGCGCTCGAGAACGCACTCGACAATGTCAGTTACTTCTACACGCGCGACGTCGCCGAATCGGTGGCGCGGCTGCAGACCATGATCATGCCCATCGTCACGACCGCGCTCGGGCTGGTGCTGTTCTGGATCATTGCCGCGGTGCTGGGTCCGATTTATGACCTCTTCACCAAGATCGATTTTTAGCCTGCCCGAGCCGCGCGTGCTCTTGGTCGGCGGCGACCGCGCGATCCTCTACCTGTTCGATCGCGGGCGACTGGACCAGGCCTACGTCTTCGCCGCGGACGATGCCGGCTTCGCGCTGTTCCACCGCTGCCTCGCGGAGCTGCCGCAGGCGCCGCTGTGCGTGCTGGTCGACGTGGTGGAAGAGGAGTATCGCCAGGACACCATCCCGCACGTCGGCGCGGTGGATCGCCGCGCGGTGCTGGCGCGCAAGTACGCGCGCCTGTTCCGCGGCACGCCCTATCACCACGCGCTGCGCCAGGGCCGCGAGGGCGAGGGCCGCAAGGACGACCGCGTGCTCTTGACCGCCATCACCCGCCCCGAAGTGCTGTCGCCGTGGCTCGCGCCGCTGGAAGCGCACCGCGTGCCGGTGACGGGGATTTATTCCCTGCCAGTGCTGAGCGAGCGGCTGCTGAAGCGGCTCGAGGTCAGCGCCTCGAACGTGCTCTTGATCACCCTCGAGAAGGCGAGCGGCCTGCGCCAGAGCTTCCTGCGCGACGGTCAGCTCAAGATCAGCCGCCTCGCGCACATGCCGCGGGTCGGCTCGGTGCCCTTCGCCGAACATCTGCTCGGCGAAGTGGAGAAGCTGCGGCGCTACCTGAACAGCCTCGCGCTGATCTCGCGCGACAGTCCGCTCACGGTCTGCATCCTGTCCCACGGGGCGCTGCTCGGCGAACTCGAACAGCACTGCAAGGACACCGACAACGAAAAGTTCCTGCTGCTCGACGTCGACCAGGTGGCGACGCGGCTCGGACTGAAGGGCGCGGAGCAGTCGCACTTCAGCGACGTGCTGTTCGCGCGTCTGCTGGCCGCCGAGGTGCCGCCCAATCACTACGCGCGCCCCGAGGAGACGCAGTTCTACACGCTGCACCGGGCGCGGCTCGCGCTGGCCACCGCGAGTCTCCTGCTGATGCTCGGCGGCAGCGGCTGGAGCGGGCTCAACTTCATCGAGGGCGTGACCTTCAAGCAGCAGGCGCTGGACGCCGCGCAGAAGGCCGACTTCTACGCGCAGCGCTATGAACTCGCGCGCGCCAAGCTGCCGCCGACACCGGTGGAACCGACCCACATCCGCACCGCGGTCGACGCGGTGGCGGCGCTCGAGCGCTACAAGCCCGCCCCCGGCGAGCTGCTGTCGCTGCTGGGCACGGTGCTGTCGGGCGCGCCGCAGGTGCGACTCGACGCGCTGCAGTGGCTCGCCACCGGCGACGCCGAGGCGGACCCGGCCGCGGCGACGCGCCGTGACGACAAGCGCGCCCCGGTCCGCGCCGCGGACGGCGAGTATTTCCAGGTCGCGCTGCTGGACGCGCGGCTCGAGCCCTTCGACGGCGATCTGCGCAGCGCCATCGCGCTGGTCGACGGCCTCGCGGCGGAGTTCGCCGCGGCGCCCGACGTGCGCGCCGTGCAGGTGGTGCAGTACCCCATCGACGTGCGGCCCGAGGCCAGCGTCAGCGGCACCGCGGCCGGCAGCGCGGAACCGGCGGTGGCGACGTTCAGACTCAGGCTGGTACTCGGAGTGCGCCATGGCGAGCAGCAGGGTTGAGTGGTCGGTGCTGCGCGGCACCCTGGTGGTGTTCGTGCTGTGCCTGGTGGCGGCCGCGGCGATGGTGACCGCCAGCCACTACTTCCGTGCGCGCATGGAGCGTGAATACCAGGTCAACCACGCCGAGTTTCGCGAGGCGAGCCGCAAGTACCTGGCGGTCGACGACGAGGAGCGCATCATCGGCGAGTACCTGCCGGCCTTTCGCCAGCTGTACGAGAGCGGGCGCCTGGGACGCGAGCGGCGCCTGTCCTGGCTGGAGACCCTGCGCCGCGCGGGCGAGACGGCGGAACTGCCGCAGCTCGCCTGGAAGCTCGAGGCGCAGCGGCCGGCGACGCCGGACTTCAGCCTGCCGCTGGACGGCTATCGACTGAACGTGAGCGCCATGAGCCTGACGCTGGGTCTGCATCACGAGGGCGAACTGCTGCGCCTGTTCGAAGCGCTGGACGCCTCGGCGCTCGGTCAATACAGCGTGCGACGCTGCGCGCTCAGGCGCACCGGCGAGGCGCTGGAGCTCGGCGCCCACGACGCCAACCTGAACGCCGAATGCCTGCTCGAATGGTGGACCCTGACCCCCGCCGGCGGCGCGGAACTCACGCTGTGAACGCGCGGCTCGCCTGCGGCCTGCTGCTGCTCTGCGCGGTCTGCGCCGCGCCCGCGGCCGAACTCGGGCGGCTGTTCCTGACGCCGGCCGAGCGCCAGGCCATCGATGCCGCGCTGGCGGCCCGCCACCAGCCTGTCGGCGTGGCGCAGTCCTCGCAAACCACGAGCGCCGCGCGCGAGGACGCCGCGCCCGCGACGCCGTCGGCGCCGACACCAGGACCGGTGACGGTCAACGGCTACGTGGCGCGCAGCGCCGGGCCGCCCACGGTGTGGGTCAATGGCAGCGACGCGGCCGCCGGGCGGCTCTCGCCGCCGCGCGCGGATGGTCGACGCGTGGCGGTGCCGCTCGGCGCCGACCAGGTGAACCTGAAGCCCGGCCAGTCCTTCGACCCGGACACCCGCCGCGTCTCCGATGCCTACGAACAGCCGGCGCACGCGGCGCAGTGAGCCTGGACGCCGCGCGCGTGGCCCCTCGCCCCGCGCGCAGCGCGGCGTCGCGCTGATCCTGGTGATGATGGTGATGTTCGCGGCCTCGTCCTTCGTCGTGCTGCGCGCGCTGAACGTCGCCGCCACGCGTGAGAGCGCCCAGCGGCTGGTTACCCAGCAGGCCCTGGCCGAGGCGCGTCGTGCGCTCATCGGCTACGCCGCTGGCTATGCCGATGGCGAGCACGCCGCGACCAAGGGGCCGGGCTTCCTGCCCTGTCCGGACCACGGCGGCGGCACGCCGGGCGTGCCGGCATCCAACTGTCTCACCAGCGCGGGGCGCGAGACCGGGCGCCTGCCTTATCACACGCTCGGCCTGACCGAGCTTCGCGACGGCAGCGGCGCGCCGCTGTGGTACGCGGTCAGCGAGCGCTTTCGCGCCCCCGCCACGACCCCGTTGAATCCCGACACGCCGGCCGCGCTCAGCGTCGATGGCCGCGACCAACTGGTGGCGGTGATCATCGCGCCCGGCGCGGCGCTGCCGGGCCAGGTGCGCGACGTCGCCGGCGCCCATGCGCCCGCGGACTGGCTCGAGGGTGAGAACGCGAGTGTTGGCGACGGGCGCTTCACCGCCCAGGTGTCCGCCACGGGCAACGACACCGTGCTCGCCATCACCCGCGGTGAACTGCTGGAGGCGGCGCAGAAGGTGGTGCTGGCGGAAGTCGGCCACGCGCTCGAGGCCTATCACCGCGATCCCGATGGTGACGACGTGGATGGCGCCGATCCGAACTGCGCGCCGGCCGCGCCCGCGTGCGACGACGCCATGCCGTGGCTCGCGCCACGCACGACGACCACCTGGCAGGGCGTCGTCGGTGTCGGCGCCGACGCGCTCGCCCGTCTGCCGATCACGACGCTCGGCCAGGCGGCCGCCGCTGCATTCAGCGCCGCCTGGAGCATTCCCACCGCCGGGGTCTACAGCGCGAGCGGCGCCGCCCCGAGCGAAGCCTGCCTGCGCGCCAGCGACTGCACCCAGTCCTACGTGGTCAGTGGCGTGGAGCAGCCCTACATCTTCAAGAGCCCGGTCAACGGCAGCGGCGTGGCGTCCTGGAGCGTCGGCAGCTGCACCGTGGATCGCGCCGTCGACGAACCCCATGGGCTGACGCTCGCCTGCACCACGAGCTTCGCGTTCAACGTCGGCGCGCGCGCCCTGCGGCGCAGCTATCGCTTCGACTTCGACTCCAATCTGCGGCTCTTTTCGCCCACCGCCAGCGCGCGCCGCACGTTGCGCGTCGATGCGCAGGACAGCTGGCCCGGCGGCCGCGCGGCCAGCATCACCATCACCGACACGGAAGGCGGCGCCACGCTCGGCACCGCGCGCCTGCGCTTCGACACGCTCGGGCCGGGCGAGGCCATGCTGGTGCGCAACGTACCTTTCGAGCTCGAAGCGCTGGATGCCGACAAGCTCGTGCCGGCCGCCGAGTCTCCCGGCGCGCTGCCGCCCTGGTTCGTCGCGCAGGGCTGGCCGCAGCATGTGTTCGTGCAGTACGACGCGAGCCTCGCGCCCGCCGCCACGGCGCCGCCCTGCGCCGTCGGCGGCTGCTTCACGCTGCGCCTGCGCCGCGCCGGCGAAGCGGGATTCGTCGACCAGACCGGCGTGGCGGGCGTGGTGCTGACGGGCGGACCAGCGCTGACCACGACGGCGCCGCCGCAGACGCGGCCGTCGGTGGCGCTGGAGGATTATCTCGAGGGCGACAATGCCGCCCTGGGCACAACGCGTTTCGAACGCCGGCCGCGAGCGGATGACTTCAATGACCAGCTGCGTGAACTCACTCCCTGAACGCCGCGCGCGCGGCTTCACGCTGCTGGAGATGGCGATCGTCGTGTTCGTCATCGGCATGCTGACCGCCGGCCTCATCGGTCCGGTGCAGACCCAGCTCGAGGCGCGCGATCGCCAGCAGACGCGCGACTACCTGGCGCGCGCCGCCGAAGCGCTGTACGGCTTCGCCATGACGGAGCGGCGCCTGCCCTGTCCGTCGCGCGACGGCGATGGGCACAGCGATCCGATCTACGCGATCCCCGCCGACGGCAACTGTGAAGTCGAGTCCGGCTACCTGCCGTGGGCCGAACTCGGCATCGAACCAGCCGATGCCTGGGGCAACCTGGTGAGCTATCGCGTGCGCGAACGCGAATTCACCGTGCCGGCGCAGAACACCGCCTGCGATGGCGACACCGCCAACGAACTCGATCTCTGCGCACGCGGCGACATCGTCATCGACACGCGCGGCGACAACGCCGCGAGCGGCGAGGTCGAAGCCAAGTTCCGTTTCGGCGCCGCCGCCGCCGACAACGTCGCGGCGGTGCTGGTGTCCCACGGCCGCAACGGCTACGGCGCGCTCGGCGCCGACGGCGTGCCGCGCGGGCCGGTGCCGAACAGCAATCGCGACGAAGACGAGAATGCCGACGGCGACGAGAACTTCATCAGCCGCGGCTATACCCGCGAGCAGGACGGCTGCAGCGACGACACCGACGAGAGTTCGCCGCTGTGCGAGTTCGACGACATGGTGCAGCCCATCGCGCGCAGCCTGCTGGTGAGCCGGCTGGTGTCGGCGGGGCAGCTGCCCTGAGCGGCTCGGCTCAGTCGGGCACGAGCGGATAGCTGAGGGCGAAGCGCACGCAGCCCGGTACATTCTCCTCCAGCGCGAGCGTGCAGCCATGGACACGCGCCAGTTCGGCCGCCTGGTAGAGACCGATACCCAGGCCGGTGGCGGACGGCAGCGGCCGGCGGAACAGCTGGCGAGCGAGTTCCGGTGACAGCGGTTCGCCGTCGTCCCGCACGCTGAGCAGCACGCGTTCCGCGCTCGCTTCGAGTCGCACCACGATGCGCGTCGCGGCGCCCGCCGCGCACTTGTGGCGCGCGTTGTCCACCAGGTTGTCCAGCACGCTGTCGAAGCACTCGCCGGGAATGACCGCCAGCGGTTCGGCGAGCGCGGTCTCGAAGGTGATGTTCTCGTCGGCGAGCCGCGTGGCGAGCCGGCGCCACCAGTCCGCGATCGCGATGCGCTCCGTCACTGCTTCGCCCGGCCGCTGCAGCTTGTCCAGCGCCACGCGCAGGCGCTGGGCGACGTCCGGCAGGCGTCGCTTGAGCAACTCCAACCCGCGCTGTTCCTGCTGCGCGTCGCCGCCGGACTCGAGCGCTGCGGCCAGGGTGTGCAGCGACTGCAGCAGGTTCTTGATGTCGTGGGTCACGCGCGCGCCGGTCTCGTGCACCGCGCGCAGGTGGGCCGCGCCGGCCTGCTCGTTCTCGCGCCGCTTGGCGAGATAGAAGTGCCCGAGCACCTGCACCAGGAGCCGGCAGTGGATGAGCAGCGCCGAGCTCACCGCGCGTTCGGTGTAGAGTGTGACGGCGAGTTCGTCGGTGTCGAGGTCGAGCGCGTGACCGAGGGTTTCGCCGTGCTGGCCCGCGCTGGTCTCGCTGCGCCAGGCGGCACCGGAGATCCACGGGATGTCGACCAGCTCGGCGACCGCGTCGTCGAGGAACTCGTCGGCGTCGGGGCGACGGCTCGCGAGCTGCGAGACCTTGGCGAGCCATTCCTCGAAGCGCGTGCCGATGTTCAGCACCGACTTCTCCCACACCGCGAGCAGGCCGAAGCTGCCGGCGCCGGGGCGCGCGATCCAGCTGAGCGCGAACAGGAACACGCCGAGCGCCATCAAGGTCGTGATCAGCGCCAGCGGGTATTCGATGTCGAAGCGCAGACTCATCAGCGCGCTGAACGCGGCGAGCAGCGCGGTCAGGAGCGCGAAGGTGATGCCGCGAAAGAAATCCACCGGAAAGGGATTGCGCGGCGGCACGGTGATGGGCGGCAGCGCGTAGATCACCGCCGGCAGCAGGTAGAGCCCCAAGCGAAACGCGCCGGCGATGCCGGGCGCGACGGGACGCTCCAGGAACAGCCGCGCGGTGCAGTTGATGAGCAGCTCGCTCACCAGGAAGGCGAGCGAGAGCATGTACACGTAGCGCTCGCGCCGGGTGGAGAACGAGCGGCCGGCGACGATGCCGATCAGAAGCGTCAGCCAGGCGAACACCAGCCACCAGTTCAGCCACAGCATGGCGGCGATCAGCGTGGCGATGACGCCGAGCGCCGGCACGTCGAGCCGCTGATCGCGCTGCCAGATGGGCTGCCACAGGAAGAAGAGGCCGAGATGGGCGAGCATCAGCGCGCTCGCCAGCCGGCCGCCGAGGCCCGCGTCCAGCGCGGTGTGCAGCACCAGCAGCATCGAGGCCAGCAGCCAGTGTTCGTGACGCCGGTCGAGCAGCCGGTAGCGCGCGGCGGTGTCGAAGGCTTCGACGGTGGGTGGGGCTGTGCTGCGGGAAGTCACCGGCTCGCGGCCCTCGGGCCTCGTCATGGTGGCGGTTATAGTACGGGCCCGCTCACTCGCCGGCGAGGCGGCGAATCCATGGATGTGCGACCCGCATTGGCCATCGCCCGCTTCCAGCTGCTCGAGGCAGGACGCACGCGTCAGGCCTGGCTGGTGGCGGCGCTCGCGCTGACGGGCGCGCTGCTCGCCGAGTTCGCCGCCGGTCTCGCGCTGACCGGGAGCGCGCGTTATCGCCTGGAGATCTACGCCGCCTTCACACGTCTCGCGCTGGTCGCGTGGGTGATGCTCTCGGTCGCTGCCAGCGTCGCGCGCGAGACGCAGGCGCGCGGCCTGGACATGACACTGTCGCGCCCGGTGTCGCGCGGCGCGTGGTGGCAGGGGCGCCTGCTCGGTCACGCCGCGGTGGTTAGCCTGGCCGCCGCGCTCGCGAGTCTTCCGCTGTTTGCGCAGGCCGCGCCGGCGAGCGTTCTCGCCTGGGGTCTCTCGCTCGCCCTCGAACTCATGCTGGTGGCGGCCGCCACGCTCTGCTGCGCCCTGGCATTCGCCCAGACCGCGGCGGCGGTGCTCGCGGTCAGCGCCTTCTACCTGCTCGCGCGCAGCGTCGACGCGATGGTCTTGATGAGCACCGGCCCCGCGGTCGATCCGAGCGCGCTCGGCAGCGCGGTGGTGGCGAAGGGCGTGGCGCTGCTCGCGCTCCTGCTGCCGGCACTCGCGCGCTTCACGCCCACGGCCTGGCTCCTGGACGATGGCGCGGCGCTGTCGTCCCTGCCGACGGTGACGCTGCAGGCGCTGGTCTACCTCGCGCTGCTGGCGGCGGTCGGCTGGTTCGATCTCGTCCGTCGGGAGCTCTAGGAGGTGCCTGCACTGCCGCGCCTGCCCACCTTGCTGGTCGCGCTGGCGCTGGCCGCCCAGGTGCTCGTAGCGCTCGAGCGCGCGCCGCCGAGCGTGGAGGTCACACCGCTCGCACCGCCGCCCTCGGTCGCGATGCTGCGCGTGATGTCGCTCGATCAGCCGGCGCTCGCCGCGCGGCTCGCCATGCTGTGGCTACAGGCCTACGACTACCAGCCGGGCGTGAGCCTGCCCTTCGCTCGGCTCGACTACGCGGTGGTGGAGGCCTGGCTCGCGCGCATGCTGGAACTGGACGCGAGCTTCGACTACCCGCTGCTGGCCGCCGCGCGACTCTACGGCGAGGTCGCCGAGCCGGGCCGCCAGCGCCGCATGATCGACTTCCTCGCGCGGGCCTGCGCCGCCGACCTCCCGCGCCGCTGGCCGTGGCTCGCGCACGCGGTTTACCTGGCCCGACACCGCCTGCACGACTTGCCGCTCGCGCTCAGGCTGGCGGAGATCCTCGAGCAAGGCGGACCCCAGGTGCCGTCCTTCGCGCGCCAGATGCGCATCTTCGTGCTGGCCGACATGGGCGAGGTGGAGGCGGCGCGGGTGCTGCTCGGCGCGCTGCTGGCGAGCGGCGAGATACGTGACCCCCACGAGCAGAGTTTCCTCCACCAGCGCCTGGCCGAACTGGAGGCCCGCATGCACGAGAACTCGACAGGCAAGTGACGAGATCTCGTCACCTGGTCGGCGGATCGGCACGCCGGGATTGTGCAGCCCTCGGCAATTCAGCGGCTTGAAGGCGAGCCGCGCTGGCACGGCCCCTGCACTTGCAATCACACGAAGAACTTCGCCGCGGAGCGATGCCATGCCCAGTCTCACACGTCAGCGCGGTTTCACCCTGGTCGAAATGGCCATCGTGCTGGTCATCATCGGCCTGCTGCTCGGCGGCATTCTGAAGGGCCAGGAACTCATCACCAGCGCGCGGGTGCGCAACATCGCCGATCAGAACAGCGGCGTGCAGGCGGCCTACTACGGCTTCATCGACCGCTATCGCCAGGTGCCGGGCGACTGGTCGGCGACCAACGCCGCCAAGGCCATTCCGGGCGTGACCCACGGCGGCGACTCCAGCGGGCGCTTGGACGGCGACGGCTGGACCGAGGGCCTGGCGCTCTGGGAGCAGCTCTCCAAGTCGGGCTTCATCCAGGGCAACTACACCGGCGGCACCAAGGCGCCGACCCAGGACGATGTCAACCTCGCGCCGCGCAACGCCTTCAACGGCTTCCTGATGCTGTTCAGCTCGAGCGATTACTACGATTCCAGTTCCTCCCCGAGCGAGAAGCTGAACCTGGTGCTCGGCAGCGGCATCCCGGTCAACGTGGTCGCCGAGCTGGACCGCAAGATCGACGACGGCCTGCCGCAGACCGGCGTGGTGCGTCAGGGCCTCACCTCGGGCGGCACCTTCGGCAGGATCTCCCAGTCGCAGGCGAACTGCGTCGACGAAGGCTCCACCCCGCCCATCTGGGACATCGCCAAGAACGAACAGAACTGCAACGCCGTCTACCTCTACTGACGGACGCGCGCCGTGCAGGCGGCGCTCAGCGTCGAGGGCGTCGGCAAGCGCCTCGCCGGGCGCGCCGTATTGCGCGACGTGAGCTTCAGTGTCGCGCCGGGGGAGGCGGTCGGCCTGGTCGGCCTGAACGGCGCCGGCAAGACCACCTTGCTGCGCGCGCTGCTCGCCCTCGCGCCGCCGGACGAGGGTCGCATCGAGATCTTCGGACAGTCCGCCCGCGCGCCCGCCGCGCGCGCCGCGCTCGCCTACCTGCCGGAGCGCTTCACACCGCCGGGCTTCGCCACCGGTCATGAGATCCTTGCGCACCTGCTCGCGCTGCACGGCCTCGCCTTCGATGTCGCCGCCGCGACACGGGAAGCCGAAGCCCTGGAACTCGAGCCCGCCGCGCTCGCCCGGCCCGCCGGTGAATACTCCAAGGGCATGGCGCAGAAGCTCGGGCTCGTCGCCTGCGTGCTCGCGCGCCGCCCGCTCCTGGTGCTGGACGAGCCGACCAGCGGTCTCGATCTCCATGCGCGGCAGCTGTTCCATCGCCGCCTGGCGGCGCTCAAGGCCGAGGGTGCCGCGCTCTTCTTCAGCAGCCACGCGGTCGAGGACCTGGAGGCGCTGGACGCGCGGCTGGTGGTGCTGCACGAGGGCGTCGTGCGTTTCAGCGGCAGCGCGGCCGCGCTGCGAGCGCGTTACGGCCAGGCGAGCGAGGACACGAGCACGAGCGCGAGCCTACTGGCCTGTCTCGGCGTAAAGTAGGTGAGCGGATGGCCGCTACCGAGGCATGCCCAAGCGTGCCGCGGCCTCGAGTTGCCCATGATCGAGATTCATCCCGAGCTTGCCCGCGGGGTCCTGGAGTCGCTCGCCATCGGCGTGGTGCTGGTGGACAAGCGCGAGCGCCTGAGCTGGGTGAACGACTACGCCGCGAACCTGCTCGGCCGCCATGCCGAGGAATTGCTCGGTCAGCCCATCGCCGCACTGAACCTGCCCTACACGCCGCCCGAAGCGCGTGCCGAGGCGGTGGAAGTGCGCATCGACGGCGCCATGCTCGGCATCACCCAGCGCTACGAACATCCTTCAGGCGACGGCGCGGTGCTGCTCTTGCTCGACCGCGGCCATGCCCTGGTGTGGTTCCTGAGCACGCTGGCGAGCGGCGTGCCGGGCTCGGTGGCCTCGTCGGGCGTGCTCGCGCGCGCCGCCATCCAGCATCGGCTGGATGGCGAGGTCTCGCGCAGCCGGCGCTATCACAACGAACTGTCCTGCATCAGCGTCGAATGCCGCGGTCCCCACGGACCCGCGCGGCTGGCGGGCGTCGCGCGCCTGTTGAAGGAGCAGTTGCGCTGGGTCGACCTGCTCGGTCAGTGGCGGGACGACACCCTGCTGGTGGTGCTGCCGGAAACCGGCGCCGAGGCCGCGCGTCGACTGTGCGACAAGCTGGCCGCGCTCTTGGCCGGGCCGGACGCGGCGCTGATCGTGTGTGGCGTCGCCACCTGGGAGCGCGGCGACAACGCCGAGCGGCTGGTGGCACGCGCCCTCGGGCCGACGCCCCCACCGTCCTCAGGCGGCCGTGTCGACTATCTCGAAGTCGTGCGTGATGGCGACGGTCTGCCTGAGCATGATGGTGGCTGAGCAATACTTCTCGGCCGACAGCTTGACCGCCCGTTCGACCGCCGCGGCCTTGAGGCCCGGGCCGCTCACCACGAAGTGGATGTGGATGCGGGTGAAGACCTTGGGCGCCTCCTCGGCGCGCTCGGCCGCCAGTTCCACGGTGCAGCCGGTCACCGGGTGACGGCCCTTCTTCAGGATGTCGACCACGTCGAAGGCGGTGCAGCCGCCCATGCCGGTCAGCACCATCTCCATCGGCCGCGGCCCGAGGTTGCGACCGCCGGCCTCCGGCGGGCCGTCCATCACCACCGCGTGCCCGCTGCCGGTCTGGCCGACGAACATGGCGCCGTCTACCCACTTGATCGTCGAATTCATGCTGACTTGCTCCGACGGCCGCCGGACGGCGGTCGTAGTGTGATATATGCCCGCTATGGGGAGCAGGTGGGATGGCGTGAACGCCCCACGAATGAGTATCTTAAGTGATCAATATCCAGAAGCGCAGAGAATGGACGATACTTTGTCACAGGTCGTCCGGCACATCCTTATGCGTTCAAACAGGCTGAGGGACTTTCCATGAGCGTGGTGCAACCGATCAAGGGCAAGGCTGACGAGCTGATCCTGCGCTTCCTCGAGCACTGCCACCGCCGGCAGTTCCCGGCGAAGAGCACCATCATCCGCCAGGGCGATCCGTCCCATGACCTGTTCTACATCGTGCGTGGCTCGGTCACGGTGATGCTGGAAGACGAGGAGGGCCGCGAGTTGGTGCTCGCTTACCTCAACCCCGGCGACTTCTTCGGCGAGATCGGGCTCTTCAACGAACACGTCAACCGCAGCGCCCTGGTGCGCGCCAAGACCGCGTGTGAGATCGCCCAGATCAGCTACGAACGCCTGAAGAGCATGTCTACCCTGTTCCCCGACCTGCTGTTCGCGATCTCTTCCCAGCTCGCCAACCGCCTGCGCAAGATGAACCGCAAGATAGGCGACCTGGCCTTCATGGACGTGTCCGGCCGCGTGGCGCGCTCGCTGCTCGATCTGTGCAAGGAACCGGACGCCATGACCCATCCCGACGGCATGCAGATCCGCGTGACGCGCCAGGAACTCGGCCGCATCGTCGGCTGTTCGCGCGAGATGGTCGGCCGCGTGCTGAAGAACCTCGAAGAGCAGCACCTGATCAGCGTGAGCGGCAAGACCATCGTGGTGTACGGGGTGCGCTGAGGGGGACCGACGCGCGGCGCGCGGCCGGCCGGGCCCGCTCGACTGATTCAATTCGAGCAGCGACGGGTAACGCGCGCGGACTGGCGGTTAACGCCATCTCGCCCGCCGCCTATGATGACCGCATCGCGGGCGGAGCAGTGACGGGTGGGCGAGTTCAGCAAGGTCGAAGTCGACGCTGGTGTCTGGCTGGTCACCATCGAGCGGCCCGAGTGCCTGAACGCCCTGCATCCGCCCGCCAACTTCGAACTGGCCGACGTGTTCGCCGCCTTCGCTGCGGACGACAGCGCGCGGGTCGCCATCCTGACCGGCGCCGGTGAGCGTGCCTTCTGTGCCGGAAACGATCTGAAGTACCTCGCCGCCGGTCACCCTAGGCGCGTGCCGGAACTCGGCTTCGCCGGCCTGACCGCCGACTACCACCGCACCAAGCCCGTGATCGCCGCGGTGAACGGGCTGGCCATGGGCGGCGGCTTCGAGATCGCGCTGGCCTGCGACCTCATCGTCGCCGCCGAGCATGCCTACTTCGGCCTGCCAGAGCCCCGCGTCGGCCTGGCCGCCACGGCCGGCGGCCTGCACCGCCTGCCGCGACAGATTGGTCTCAAGGCCGCGCTCGGCATGATCCTGACCGGCCGTCGCGTCATGGCGGCCGAGGGCAAGGCGCTCGGCTTCGTCAACGAAGTGGTGCCGGCCGGCGAGAGCGTGGTGGCCGCCGCGCGCCGCTGGGCGGCCCAGATCTGCGAATGCGCGCCGCTGTCCATCCGCGCGAGCCTGGACGTCGTGCAGCGCAGCCTCGAGGAAGCGAGCCTCGAACTTGCCGCCAGCGCGGACTACGCCAGCATCCGGACGCTGTACGCCAGCGCCGACGCGCAGGAAGGCCCCAAGGCCTTCGCCGAGAAGCGCAAGCCGGAGTGGCAGGGGCGGTGAACGTGCATTGACCGAACTGCGGACGCGCCTGTAGGGCCGATTTCAATCGGCCATGCACGGCCGGTCCGGACTGCCGTGCATGGCGGGTTGAAACCCGCCCTACATTGGCTTCTTCGCGGTCAGCGAGATCGCCCGCCCCACCCACGCCGGCCGCGGAATGCCGGCCTGCGCTTCCACCATGCGCCGATAGCCCTCCGCGATGTGCGGCTCGAAGGGCGCCGAGCGACGCGTGGCCTTGTCGAAACTCAGCGCCAGCGACTCCTGGGTCGCGAGCAGCGTGCTGTCGCGGTACAACTCCTGGTAGATGTGCGCGCGCTTGCCGTCGCAGCCCAGCACCCGCGTCTCGACCCTGAGTTCGTCACCGAGATGCGCCTCCTGCTGGTAGGTCACGTGGGACTCGAGCGCGACAGTCGAGCGACCCGTGCTTTCGATGTACTCCAAGGTGAGCCCGATGACCGCCTTGTAGGCGTCGACGGCGAGGTCGAAGACCTGCGTGTAGTAGGCCACGTTCATATGGCCGTTGTAGTCCAGCCACTCGGGCACGACCGTGGCGTGGGTGAGAACGAGCCCGTTGGGCGGAAGGTCGACGGCGTGCATGGCGATCCCGAGGTGCAAAGCGCGGAATTGTAGGCAGCCGCCCCGGACCGCTCCAGGCCCGCAACCTTGACAGCCCTCAACCCAGCCCCGATCATTGCCGCCCCGCACCCGGGCGGCCCTCGCGGCCACCGGTCGGAACCCCTCTCCGGCTATGTAGCTCAGTTGGTTAGAGCGCGGCACTCATAATGCTGAGGTCGGTGGTTCAAATCCACCCATAGCCACCATCATTACTCGTTAAAACTGAACGCCTTTTCTCTCGCCGCATTGGTCACGCGCTTGCGCAGCACGACCAATGCGGGACTTTTGCGGGACTCGCCGCCGCACACGCGGTTCGAGGCCTGCAGCAGTTCCTCCAGCTCGGGGCCGGAGTAGTGCGTCGTGATGTCGCCGGATTTGTGTCCGAGCAGCACCTTCCGCGTCTCCAGCGGCACCCCCGCCGCGCGCAAGCGCCGGCCGTAGGTGTGCTTCAGATCATGAATGCGCACCATCGGCAGACCGACCTTCGCGCGGGCGCGCTTCCACGCGCCGTTGTACATCTTCGTCACCGGGTGACCCCGGTAGGTGAAGACGTGGGTCGGGTGCTTGCCACGTTCGCCCTCGACCACCGAGAGCGCCACGTCATTCAACACCACGAGCCTGTCCTCGCCGTTCTTCACCCACTCGCGCGGGATGATGAACACCGAGATTGAAAGCTCCGGCACGGCTATCTCCCAATCCCAGCGCAGCTTGCAGACCTCCTGCTCGCGGCAGCCGGTATTGACCTTGAACAACGCCATGCGGCCTAAGTGCGGCGGCAGCTGCTTGAACAGCGTCGTCTGCTCGTCCCAGGACAGGGGATAGGGATCGTACCTGTCCCCCCAGTCCACGAACTGCAGCAGCGGCGCCGACTCCAGCCAGGTCATCCCACCCTCGTCCCGCCACAGGCGAGCCGCGAGATTCAGGATGCGCCGCACGACCGCGAGACTGCGGTTCACAGTGGCGCTCCTCACGCCTTGGGCCCGCCGCGCGGTGATGAACCGCGCGAGGGTACCCATGTGAACGTGGCGCAGCAGCAGGTCACCGATGAAGGGGTCGAGGATCGCGAGATCCTGGGCATCACGCGCGAGACTACGTTTGTAGGTCTCGTTCAGATACTTTATCGCCGCTTCACGGAACAGCCGGTCAGGGCGTGCTCCGTAGATGACCTGTTGCCGAACCGTCTCCGACAGTCGAGCTAGGACCCGCTCGGCTTCTTCGATGTTGCTCGTGCCAGTGCTTTCGCAAAGTCGCCGGCCAAGTACGACCTTGTCGATATGCCAAACCCCGCTCCTCTTGTAGAGGCCCGGGACCCTTTTTCGTCCCATGTCATATCTCCTTTGAGCTGACCGGGACGTCCGTTGCGGGACTTATACTGGTCAACCCAGGCGTCCAATTCAAGGCGGTCGAAGGCGACTCCCTGTCGCCCGATGCGAATGACGGTGACGTAGGGCCGGACCTCGGCGTTGAACCGGTTCCGGTCCATGCCGAGATAGCGCGGGGCGTCCCGGAATCTGAGCAGGCGCGGCAGCAGGCCCCGGGACGGCGCCACGTCCTGCTTGCTCAGTGGATCGGCCTCAGCGGCCGAGGTAGATGGCAGTGATTTCCTCTCGTTCATGGCCAAGCTCCTGGCTGATGGTTAAACGTGCTTCCCTGTCGCGGGTCTTTTGCTCCTCAGTCATGGCCCGGGAACGTGGGCCATTGGCGGCGGGGCAAGCCCAGCCGGTCAATTCGAAGTAGCGCTGCTGCGCGTAGGCATGGCGAAGGCCATGCATCTTGGAAAGGCCGGCACCAGCCGTCTGGCCCTCGTAGATGCGGACCTGCTGGATGTACATGAGGTGTGCCGGGATCAACGAGCCCCTGCCGGCGAGCCGGTGGGCCCGGTCGAGGACGTCCCGCTGGGCCGCGGTGCGAACGGGGATCTCGCGAGCCTTGCCGCCCTTGGTCCAGGTGTCCTTCAACACCATGTGGTCGCCGCGGTCGGCGTAGCTCGGAATGAACTTGATGGCCTCCTCGCGCCGCAGCCCGAAGGCCTGCTGCAGTTCAAGGCTCATGCGCACATGGGCGTCGGGAATCGAGCGCAGGGCGTCCTCGTTGACGCTCTGCGCCTTGCTCACATTGGTCACGTACTGGCGATCAGGGATGCCGTAGTGATCGTTGCTTCGCGCGATGACGTTCTGCCGTCCGACCTTCTCGGCCCACCAACGAAGCACCGACATGCGGTTCTTAATGGTCGCGATGGCCAAGTCGGCCTTCAGCCAGTGTCTGGTCAGCGCCTCCACATGCTTAGGCTTCAGCGACTGTGCCGTCATCTGACGATAGCCGAGCTCATGCAGCTGGTTGGCCATCAGCATCAAGATCGAAAAGCGCTGCGCCTGCGTGGCGTAGCTGCCATCGCGGTTCTTCCTGCACAGTTCTTTCAGTTGGTAGTTGAGGTCGCGCATGTGCTCATCGTTTCTGGTAAGTGTTGATGACCTCCCATGGACCGCGGTCACATGAGCACGCTTGCGCGTGAATGGTCGGGGACACGAACCCCCAAGACCTCGAGATGCCGGTCTCCGGCAGTGCGCCTTTTCCTCGCGGAGGACGGAAACGCACCATTCCAACTGCCCCTTGCGGGCACAACGAACAAGCACGGCACTTGCGCGCCGAGAGTGGAAACACGGGTGAAGACCCGGTAGAGGGCAAAGCACGTGTGGATTGGCGACGCACCGAACCTGGGCCAAGCCAACGCATGCGCGGTGCATTCGCACCGCATAGAGCAGAAGTGACGGGAAGCCCCGTTAGGTCGAACAAGGACGCGCCTCGAAGAGCCGGCATTGCTGCCTCGTCTTCGATCGCGCCCAGAGTTGAAACGGGAAAGAGGCCAACACCTCACCCCGCTTAGGAACTACAGTCTTACGACTGACGCATCATCTAAAGTCCCAGGATGCCTGCTTCATGCCACGAAAGCGTCGTGGCCACGCATGAATTC
>JAIEQK010000262.1 GCA_019747795.1 Gammaproteobacteria bacterium
GGTGGCGGCATGGGCCCCCCCCCAGTCGGTCCCCTCCCGCGCCTGGAGGATGAGGTCGCGCACGACGCCGGGGAGGTGCTCCTTCAGATCCAGCCCAGCGCGCGGCAGGCGCGCCCCGGCCGCCAGCAACGGCGCGGCGACGGCCGGCGCTCCGTCGCCCCCGGCGGTGGCCGGCAGGTCCTGGGGCTTGGCCGGCACGCGCGCGACGACCTGGGCGGAGCGGTACTTCTCCGGCAGGTCGTGCACGTCCACCACGCCGTTCGGGTAGAGGATGGACAGGCGCTCCACCAGGTTGGCGAGTTCGCGCACGTTGCCCGGCCAGTGGTACTCGGTCAGGGAATCGATGCAGGCCTGGGTCAGGCGGATGGTGCCGCGCCCCTCGTGCTCGAGGCGCTCGACGAGATCGTTGACCAGGAGCGGCAGGTCCTCGGTGCGCGCGCGGAGCGGCGGCGTCTCGATGGGAAACACGTTCAGACGATAGAAGAGATCCTCGCGGAAGCGGCCTTCGCGGATCGCCTGGTCGAGGTTCACGTGGGTGGCGGCGATGATGCGCACGTTGACCGAGTGGCTGCGATTGCTGCCGACCCGCTCGAAGGTGCGCTCCTGCAGCACGCGCAGCAGTTTCACCTGCATGGACAGGCTCATGTCGCCGATCTCGTCCAAGAACAGCGTGCCGCCGTCCGCCATTTCGAAACGCCCCTGGCGGCTGGCTATGGCACCCGTGAAGGCGCCCTTCTCATGGCCGAACAGCTCACTTTCCAGCAGGTCCGGCGGGATCGCGCCGCAGTTCAGCGGCACGAAGGGCTTGGAACGACGATTGGAATGATGGTGGACGTGACGCGCCACCACCTCCTTGCCGGTGCCGGATTCACCGACGATCAGCACGTTGGCGTCGCTGCGCGCGACCATCTCGATCATGTTGCGCACGCGATGGATGCCCGCGCTGCTGCCGACCAGGCTGCGGAACAGTTCGAGCGAGCGCGGCGAGCCCTCCTGGTGGCGGTTCTCGCGATAGGTCTTGACCTTCTGCAGCGCCGCCTCGAACTCCAGGTGGCGAAGCGGCAGGCGGATGCGCGCCAGCGCGTCGGGGTCCAGTTCGTTGGGGGTCGAGGCCTGCTCGCCGCTCGCAAGCAGGAGCAGCGGTGTATAGGGATCGCAGGCCTTGATGCGGCGGAAGGCCTCGCTCTGGACCCGCGGATCGCCGCTCTCCCCGACTAGCACCATGTAGGGCGTGGGTCGGGTCTCCATCACCGCCACCAGGTCGCCTTCGGGCGGCACGACCTGGCTCGGCATGTCGAGGTAATTCAGTATCTGCTTGAGTTCGTTGGCGGTTCCGGCGTCCCGCTCAACGATCACGACCGGCGCCTGGGTGCTCACGGTGTGTCGGCTCCTCACATCGTCTCGGCGATGCTCGTGTTTGAGGCTTGAGTCCCGCCTGGGCAACGGCACGCGCGTCGAAGGGCCGACGCGGGCGCCCGCGGGTGCGGTCAGGTATAAGGCGCGGAATGGGAAGCTGTCAAGAAAGCGTTGCCGCCGACTTGATCGTGACGGGGGGTTGGCGGCGGCTGGACCTGCGTCACACGCTCGAAGGCCGGCGTGGCGCGCGGCCGTCGGAAAGACGACTCGGCTCAGGCGGCGATGCGACGCTCCGCCGGGGTCGCGGCACGCAGCGCCTCGAGGCAGGCGGCACGCTCACGCGCGATCAGTACCGCCAGGCCGTCGTCCCCACGTCGCGCGGCGCGCAGGCGCAGGCAGGTGAGGCTGCGCAGGCGATGCAGCAATCGATCAGTGGGCAGTTCGAGTTCCGGGGTCAAGCGCCAGCCTCCGCACGGGCGGCGAAAACCGCCTCGAGGCGAAGCTAGCGGCACGGCGCGGCCGCGCTTGACCGGTGGATCCGCCAACTCGCTCGCGTTTTCACCCACCGAGAGGCGGCGGGCCTCAGTCGATGTAGTTGAACAGCGTCAGGTTCTGCACCTTGACGAAGGCCTGCTGGGCGGCCTCCAGCGCGGTGGTCTGCTGGGTCAGGCTGGTGATGGCCGACACCAGGTCGACGTCCTCGAGGTTGGAGCGCAGCCGCTGCAAGGTCAGGTTCAGCTGATCGTTCACGTCGCGCTGGGCGCTGATGCTGTTCAGCCGCGCGCCGGTGGTCGAGCGCAACTCCGCGACCTTCTCCATCGAGCGGTTCATGGCCTCGATCGCGCGGTCGATGTCGAAGCCGAAATTGGCCTGCTCGGTCGGGTTGGCGTAGCCGGTTTCCAGCACCGTGGCGATGTCGGCCAGGGTCACGAACATGGACTGGTTCTGGCTGGGCTCGACGGTGAACTCGTCCCCCGTGGCGGCCGCGCCGAACACCGTGACCTGCATGCCGTTGAAGCTGATGGCCGAGCCGTCCACGTAGGTCTGGTTGGTCGCGACATTGCTGCCTGCGGTGTCGTCGATGATGTCGTAGGTGGTCGCGCTCGTGAAACGGATGCGGTAGTCGTGGGCCACGTAGGCCGCGCCGTTGATCAGGGTGTTGTCGCTGATCTGGGCGGTGCCGGTGTTGGCCGCGTTGCGCCCGGTGACGAACACGCCGTTGCCGTTGCGCACGGCGAAGAACGCGTCATGCCCGGTGAAGCTCTCGGCCACGCTGCGGGTCTCGGACAGCGCCAGTTCGCGCACCGTCTGGTCGCCGTTGTAGGTGACGTTGCCGAGCGCGTCGGCGGTGAACGGCCGCGTGCCGACCTTGGCGCCGGCGAAGATGAACTCGCCCGACGCGTTGCGCGTGTTGCCGATGTCGAGCAGCACGTCCATCTGCTCGCGGATCTCCTTGGCGATGGCGTCGCGGTCGGAATTGCCGAGCTGCTCGCTGCGCCCCTGCAGCAGGAGGTCGTTGACCCGCTGCAGCATGTTGCTCACGCCACCCAGCACATCGTCCACCTGGGTCAGGCGCTGTTCGGCCAGCGCGCCGTTGCGATCGAACTGCGTGGCGGCATTGGTGCGGTCGTTGATCTGCATGACCTCGACCGCCGCCACCGGGTCGTCGCCCGGCGTGGCGATGCGCTTGCCGCTCGAGATCTGGGCCTGCAGATCGCGGATGCTGGCCTGCAGCTCGAGCATGCGGGCGAGCGACTGGCTGTACATCTGGTTGGTGGTGACGCGCATGGCACTCAGCCTCGGGTCGCGTTGATGATGGACTGGAAGGCCTGGTCGGCGGCGCGGATGACTTGCGCCGCCGCCTGGAAGGCCTGCTGGAAGCGCAGCAGGTTGGCCGCCTCTTCCTCCAGGTTCACGCCGGACAGGGCCTCGCGCGCGGCGGTCGCGTTCTCGGTCAGCGAGGCGAGCGCCTGGCTGCTGAGACGCGCCTGCTCGGCGGCCGCGCCGACCTCGCCGGTCAGCACACCATAGGCCTCCTGCAGGGTTGCGGTGCCTCCCGACAATATCGGCGTGGACTGCACCTTGCTCAAGGCGAGCCCGTTACCGTTGTCGCCCGCGCCGCCCGCGTTGCTCTGCACGGTGAAGCTGTCACCGGCGGCCGGGGTGCCGGCTACCTGCACGCGCCAGCCGTTGACGTCGATGTCCGCGCCGCTGGTGAAGGCAAGGCTCGCGCCGGCACCGTTCAGCTTGTAGGTCGTCGGCGGATTGTCGAACACGATGCTCGTGGTGGTCAGCAGCGCGGCGTTGGTCGGGTCGAGCACCTGCGGGCGAGTGATGCTCGCGTCGCTGATATTGGTCGTCGCGCGCGAACTGCGCACCGGCGCCGCCAGCGCGAGCTGGTTGGGCTCGGTGACCAGCAGCTTCATCGCCCGCGGCACGGTCTTGGTCGGCTGGATCAGGAAGGTGTCGCCAGCGGCCGGCGCGGTGCCCACGCTGATGGTGATGCCGTCGACATTGAACGGGCCCGCGCCGGTCAGGGTCTGCGAGGTCAGGGTCTGCAGGTTGGTCAGGTTGAAGTTGGTACCGTCGTAGCTCAGCCGGTAGTCGGCGTCGGTCAGGTTGCCGATGTTGGCGGTGTCGAACACCGCGCTGACCGTGCCGGTGTTGCTGGCCGGCGACTTCACCACCGGCGCCGGCAGGCTGAACATGTCGGTGCCGAGGTTGCCCTTCAGATCCATGCCCTGGCGATGCTGCTCGTTGACCGCCAGCGCGAAGGTGGTGGCGATGCGCCCGATGGCATTGCGCGCCGGTTCGAGCGTCTGGTCGCGGAACGCCACCAGCGCGCCGAGCTCGCCGCCCGAGATGGTGTCCGTGATCTGGGACAGCGCATTGCCGACCGTGAAGGAGATCTCGCTCCGCGACGCGTCCAGCGGGTTGCTGGTGGCGGTCAGCTTCTCGTTGTTGCCGCCGGTCACCACCAGCTGGCCGTCGCCGATCAGCACGTTGACCATGCCGTCCGCGCGGCTCTGGGTCTGCACGCCGACCAGCTTGGAGAGATCGATGAGCATCTGGTCGCGCTTGTCGAGCAGGTCGTTCGGCGGCTCGCCCGTGGCGAGACCGGCGCCGAGCGCGATGTCCTTGTTCAGCCGCGCGATGGAGGTGGTGAGCGCGTTGACCCGCTCGATGAGGCCGGTCATCTGCCGGTTCACGCTGCGCGACAGGCCGTTCAGCTGCTCTTCCGCCTCGGAGAAGCGCGACAGCATCGAGCGCGCGCTCTCGATCACCACCTGGCGGGTGGAGGTCAGGCGCGGATCGTTGTTGGCGTCGCTGACCGAATCGAAGAACGACTGCAGGCCCTTGGAGATCAGCGCGTCGCCCATCTGCGTGTCGACCTGGTCGACGAGCTCGGTGAGCTTGTCGGCCTGGGCCTGGTTGGAGGTGGCGAGGCGCAGCTGGTCCACCAGGAACTCGTTGGCCATGCGGGTGATGCCCTGCACGTCCACGCCCTTGCCGACGAAGCCGACGCCCGCGAACTGCGGCTCGCGCGTCTCGAAGGTGACGCGCTGGCGGCTGTAGCCGGCGGTGTTGACGTTGGCGACGTTGTGGCCGGTGGTGGCGAGACCCCGCTGCGAGGCGAGCAGCGCCGACAGGCCGATCTGGAAGGTATCCGACATCTCAGTTGCTCACTCCGGCGCCTTCGTCGGCGAGGCCATCGAAGCCGTCGCCGGAGAGGATCGCCATGATCTTGTTGGCGTAGTTGGGGTCGGTGGCATAGCCCGCGCGCTCGAGGTGGCGCGCGTACTGGCCGGCATTCGCGCCGTGGGCCAGCGCCTCGCGGTAGCGCGGGTTCTGGCCGATGAAATCGACGTAGTCGCGGAACGCGCTCTGCGCGTCGGGATAGGCGCGGAACGAGGCCTGCACGGTGACCGCGCGGCCGTTGATGTACTCGGTGGTCGGAATGCGCACCGTGGCACCCCGCCAGTCGCCGCTGGCCTTGATGCCGAAGTAGTTGTGCGAGCTCGACCCGTCGGGCATGCGGATCACGTGGCGGCCCCAGCCGGACTCGAGCGCGGCCTGCGCCATCAGTGCGCGCGGCGCGACGCCGAGATCGGAGGCGGCGCTGGCGGCGATGGGCGAGATCTCGTCGAGGAAGGCCTGCTTGCGCGCATCGAGGTCTCCGACGTCGGCGCGCGCGGCAGGCGCGCTGAACACGCTGTCCGGCGCGCGTGGCGCGGTGACCGGCACGCCACCGGGAAGCGGCGACTCGACGCTGGACAGCATGCGCAGCGCCGCGCGCCCCGCGGGACTGGCCGCCTCGGCGGCGGCCTGCTGCTTCTCGAGGCCCTTCAGCACACCGGCGAACTGCTGCTTCAGCATGCCCTCGAAGCCGAAGTCCTGGGTCTGCGCGAGAGTCTGGGCGAGCTGGCCGTCCAGCAGTTCGCGGTAGGTGCCGGTCTCGGAGGAGTCGAGCAGCCCATCGTTGGACTCCGCCTCGCGCGCCGCCTTCAGCATGGTCTCGGCGAACATCGCCTCGAACTCGTCGGCCACCTTCTGCATGGTGGCCTCCTGGTCCTTGTGCGCGGCCGTCCGCATCCTGCTGAAGCGGGTGAAATCTACGCTGGCGCCTGGGCTGGTGGTGGTCATGGTCGGTGGCTCGTTCCGCGATGCTCAATGCACAAGCAGTGCCAGCCGGTAACGGCGGAGAATCGGTGCAGTTCGAGCGGTTTACGGGCTGCTGAGCGGCAAGGGCTGCCGAGCAGGCGGCAAGGGCTGGCCGGGGCGGCATGAGTGGCCCTCGCAGCCCATGGATTCCCGCTTGCGCGGGAATGACGAGACTGTGGGCTTAGGGGTCTGCGCGTACGCCCAGCACCCTCCGTCACCCCTGCGCAAGCAGGGGTCCATCTGCGCTCGGCGAAGCCCATGGATGCCTGCTTTCGCAGGCATGACGGGAGTGCGAGCGTAGAGGTCTGCGCGTACGCCTATCACCCCACCGTCACCCCTGCGCAAGGAAGGGTCCATCCGCGACTGGCGAAGCCCATGGATTCCCGCTTTCGCGGGAATGACGGAAGTCGAGTGCGAACAGATCGGTACCGTCACACCCCTCCGTCACCCCTGCGCAAGCAGGGGTCCTTCTGCGACTGGCGAAGCCCATGGATTCCCGCTTTCGCGGGAATGACGGAAGTCGAGTGCGAACAGATGGGTACCCGTCTCACCCCACCGTCACCCCTGCGCAAGCAGGGGTCCATCTGCGACTGGCGAAGCCCATGGATTCCCGCTTTCGCGGGAATGACGGAAGTCGAGTGCGAACAGATCGGCACCGTCCCACCCCTCCGTCACCCCTGCGCAAGCAGGGGTCCATCTGCGCCCGGCGAAGCCCTTGGGCGCCTGCTTTCGCCAGCGTGATGGGTGGTGCGCCCCGCCGCCCGCGTCGTCAGATGACGATCAGCTCCGCGCGCAGAGCGCCCGCTTCCTTCAGCGCCTCGAGGATCGCGACCAGGTCACCGGGCGCGGCGCCCACGCCGTTCACTGCCTGCACGATGTCATCCAGCGATACGCCGGGATTGAACAGGAACATGCGGTTCTTCTTCTGCTCGACGCTGATGTTGTTGCGGTCGACCACCGCGGTCTGGCCGCCGGACAAAGGCCCCGGCTGGCTGACGATGGGGTCGTTGCTGATGGTGACGGTGAGACTGCCGTGGGTCACGGCCGCGGCAGTGACCGTGACCTTGTTGCCGATCACGACCGTCCCGGTGCGCGAGTTCACCACCACCTTGGCCGGCGCATCGCCGGGCGAGAGTTCCACGTTCTCGACGATGGCCATGAAGGACACGCGCTGCGCGGGATCCGCAGGCGCAAGCACGCGCACCGAGGAGCCGTCCACGGCGAGCGCCGAGTTCGGCCCGAGCGTCTTGTCGATGGCCTGCGCCATGCGGGTCGCGGTGGTGAAGTCCTGGCGATGCAGATTCAGGGTCAGGTAATCACCCTGGCCGAAGGGCGTGGCGACCTCGCGCTCGACGGTCGCGCCGTTGGGAATGCGACCGACACTCGGCACGTTGACCGTGATGCTGGAACCGTCGTTGGCCGCGACGCCGAAGCCGCCGACCACCAGGTTGCCCTGGGCCATGGCGTAGATCTGGCCGTCGGCGCCCTTCATCGGCGTCATGATGAGGCTGCCGCCACGCAGGCTCTTGGCATTGCCCATCGACGACACCGTGACATCGATCGTAGCGCCCGGCTTGGCGAAGGGCGGCAGGTTGGCGTGCACCATCACCGCGGCAACGTTCTTCAGCTGCGGGTTCACCGTGGGCGGCACGGTGACGCCCATCTGGTTCAGCATGTTGCGAATGCTCTGGATGGTGAACGGCGTCTGCGAGGTCTGGTCGCCGGTGCCGTCCAGACCCACCACCAGGCCGTAGCCCACCAGTTGGTTCTCGCGCACGCCCGCCACCTGGGCCAGATCCTTGATGCGCTCGGCATGGGCGGTGAAGGTCGCGCCGGCGAGCACCAGCAGCGTCAGCAGCAGTCGGGTCATGGCAAAGGCGCTCCGCGGCGCGAGGGTCGAGTCGGTCATGGTGTTCAGAACGGTGACATCGCGCTGATGAAGAAGCGCTGCAGCCAGCCGACCTTGCTGGAGTCGGCGTTGGCGCCGTCGCCGCTGTAGATGATGGTGGCGTCGGCGACCTTGGTCGACGGTACGGTGTTGTCGGTCGCGATGTCGACCGGGCGCACGATGCCCGAGATCTTGATGTACTCGTTGCCCTGGTTGAGATTCAGGCGCTTCTCGCCGCGCACGAGCAGGTTGCCGTTCGGCAGCACGTCGGCGATGGTCACGGTGATGTTGCCGTTCAGCGAGTTGCTCTGCTTGGCCGAAG
Organism: Gammaproteobacteria bacterium; assembly: GCA_019747795.1. Classification (GTDB taxonomy): domain Bacteria; phylum Pseudomonadota; class Gammaproteobacteria; genus JADJYF01. Next base: position 8,229 of record JAIEQK010000262.1, read on the forward strand.
CCTTGCCGGCGAAGTCGTTGGTCGCGGCGAGATCGGTCTCGAGCGTGTTGTTGGCGACCGCCGCGAGCGGCAGCACGCCGGGCAGCGCGAAGGCCGGCTTGGCGCCGAGGATGGTCGGGTTGGCGATCTCGGTGCTGCCACTCTTGTTCACCGCGTTGTCGTTCGACTTGGCGGCCTGGTTGCTCTCCGACAGGCGGATGGTGAGGATGTCGCCGACGCGCCGCGCCTTCAGGTCCTCGAACAGCTGCACGTCGTAGCCGGCCTGGAAGATCGCGCCGGTCGCCGACTGCGCCGGTGCCGGGCTCGCGTGGGCGGCGGGATAGGTGACGGCGAATTCCGGGTCGCGCCGCGGCGGCGCCTCGCAGGCGGCGAGGCTCGCGAGCAGCAGCGCGGCGAGCGTGACGCGCAGCGTGGTCGAGACGATGGCAAGCTTCATGACGTGTGCTCCGCGCTTACAGCTGCTGGGTGACGAACTGCAGCATCTCGTCCACGGTCTGGATGGCCTTGGAGTTCATCTCGTAGGAGCGCTGGGTCTCGATCATGTCGACCAGTTCCTCCACCGCGTTCACGTTCGAGCCTTCCACCGCGCCCTGCACCAGCGTGCCGGTGCCGTTCAGCCCGGGCGTGGTGGTCTGCGGATTGCCGCTCGAGACCGTCTCCTTGAAGAGGTTCTGACCGATGGGCTGCAGGCCCTGCGGATTGATGAAGTCCGCCACCTGGATGTTGCCGACCTGGGTCGGCGCGGTATTGCCGGCGGTGAGCGCGGACACCGTGCCGTCCGGCGCGATGGTCACCGACAGCGACTCGGCCGGAATGGTGATGGCCGGGTCGAGCGTGTAGCCCGAGGACGTCACCAGCTGGCCCTGCGAGTTCATCGAGAGCCCGCCGTCGCGGGTATAAGCGGTGGAGCCGTCCGGCAGCAGCACCTGCAGGAAGCCGCGTCCCTGGATGGCGACGTCGAGCGTGTTCTCGGTCTGGTTCAGTGTGCCCTGGGTGAAGATCTTGGCGGTCGACACCGTGCGCACGCCGGTACCGAGCATGAGGCCCGAGGGCAGCTCGGTGCTCTGCGACGACGACGCGCCCGGCTGGGCGACGGTCTCGTAGAGCAGGTCCTCGAAATTCGGCCGACTCTTCTTGAAGCCGGTGGTGGCGACGTTCGCCAGGTTGTTCGAGATGATCGACAGCCGCGTCTGCTGCGCGTCGAGACCTGTCTGGGCAATGTTGAGTGCTGAGGCCATGGGTGTGTGTCCGAAGGATTCTTGAAGGTGTCGTCAGTCGTCAGCCGCGGATGTCGAGGAGCTTGGCGCCGGCGGCGTCGATCTGCTGCGCGGTGCTCATCGCCTTGACCGCCATGTCGTACTGACGCGAGTTGTCGATGAGCTGGCCCATCTCCGCCACGGTGTTCACATTGCTGCGCTCGAGCGCGCCGCTGGTCAGGCGCACCGCGGCGTCCGGCGGCGCCGGGCTCTTGTCGGCCAGGCGGAACAGGCCGTCCGGCCCCTTGCGCAGGTTCTTGACGTCGGGATTCACCAGGCGGATGCGATCGACCTGGGCGAGCGTCGCGGCCTCCTGCCCCACCGGGCGAATGGAGATGGTGCCGTCCACACCGATGGTGATCTTCTCCGACTGCGGCAGCGCTATCGGGCCGCCGTTGCCAAGGACCGGGTGACCGGCGCCGGTCAGCAGCTGACCGTTGACGTTCATCTGCAGATCACCCGCGCGGGTGTAGGCCTCGGTGCCATCCGGCGCCTGCACGGCGATGAAGCCCTGGCCGTTGACCGCGATGTCGAGCTCGTTGCCGGTGGTCTCGATGGTGCCCGGCGCGAAGTCGGTGCCGGGACGCTCGAGCATCGCGTAGGCGCGGCTCGGGTGGCCGTTGCCGTACACCGGCATCGCACGCGCCGCCTCGAAGTCTGCCTTGAAGCCGACCGTGGAGGCGTTCGCCAGGTTGTGCGAGGCGAGCGCCTGGCCGTGCATCATCTGCTGCGCGGCGGTCATGGCGAGATAGATCATGCGATCCATGGGTGTTGCCTCGGGTCGTTCGTTCTAGGCGCGGGATCAGCGGATGTTGATCACCGACTGGGTGACCGCGTCAGCGGTCTTGATCACCTCGGTGTTCGCCTGGAAGTTGCGCTGCGCGATGATCAGCGCGACCAGCTCGGACGACAGGTCGACGTTGGAGTCTTCGAGCGCGCCGCCCTGGATGAGACCGAGATTGGCCGTGCCGGGCTTGCCTTCCAGCACCACGCCGGCCGCGAAGGACTCCTGCCAGGCGTTGCCGCCGGCGGCGCGCAGACCCTGCGGGTTGGGGAAGTTGGCCATGCCCACCTGGCCCTGCACCGCCGACTGGCCATTGGTGAAGCGCGCGAGGATCACGCCTTCGCTGTCGATGTCGAGACCGGCGAGACGGCCGGTGGTGAAGCCGTCCTGGGTCAGCTTGGCGACGCCGAAGTCCGCGCCGAACATGGTCGAGCCCACCACGCTGGTGGTGATGTTCATGGGCTGCGTGCCGGCCGCGGCGGTGAAGGTCGGGATGGTGATGAGGCCGTTGGCCGGGGTGGCCAGCTTGCCGGCGTTGTCGAACACGATGGCGTCCGGGCCGCCGACCGCGTTGCCGTCGACGTAGGTGTACATCTGCCAGGTGTTGGCGGTCGCCGCGCCGGTGTCGCGCACGAAGTACATCTGCTGCAGGTGCGAACCACCCAGCGAATCGAAGATGTTGAGCGCGGTGGTCTCGTTGTAGCTGGTGGAGTCCAGCGGGTCGAAGGTCGGCGTCGCCGGGTCGCCGGCATTGGCATCGAAGTTCGCGCCGAAGGCCACCGCCGTGGTCGCCTTGGGCGGGTTGGCGGCCGAGGACAGCTGCAGCGGCCCGAGCGCGCCGTTGATGTTGCCCACCGAATCCGAGCCGAAGGCCATCAGTTGGTGGCCCTTGGAATTGACGATGAAACCATCCTTGTCGAGGCTGAAGGCGCCGTCGCGGGTGTACAGGCGCTCGCCGCCGTTGTTCATGATGAAGAAGCCTTCACCACTCACCGCGAGGTCGAGCGCGTTGTCGGTGAAGGAGATGTTGCCCTGCTCGAACTGCTGGGCGACGCGCGCCGTGTCGACGCCACGACCGGTGGCATTGGCCGAGCCGCCGACGTTGGACACCGCGAACACGTCCTGGAACTCGACGCGCGACTTCTTGAAGCCGGTGGTCGCCGAGTTGGCGACGTTGTTGCCGATGACGTTGAGTTCGTTTTCCGCGGCCTTGAGGCCGCTGATGGCTTGCTTGAAAGGCATGTTGGACTCCGGGTTGCTGCGGTTCGCGGCTTACAGGATTTGCATGACGTCGCCCATGTCGACGGCGCCGTAGCCATTCACGTTCAAGGTCGGCGGGAGGCCGTTCTTGCCGAGCGTGACGCTGTCGACCCGCGCGCGCACGGCGGGCGTGAGCGCGGTCGGGGTGCCGTCGATGTTGGCGGTGATCTTCACTTTGTAGGTGCCCGTGGGCGCGGCCAGGCCGTCGGTGCGCATGCCGTCCCAGGTGTAGGACACGTTGCCGGCGTTCTTCGCGCCGAGCTGCTCTTCGCGCACCAGCTGGCCGGCGCTGTCGGTGATGGTGACGGTGACGTTGCTGGCGCGCGCATCGAGCGCCGCGGAGATGGGCGCGGTCTCGCCGGTGGAGAAGCTGAAGCTGTTGCGCGGGATCACCACGTCGCGCCCGACCATGGTCGAAGCCTGCAGCGCCTGGCTCGACTGCAGCGAGCTCGCCATCGAGCTCAGGCTCTTCTGCAGCCCGCTGATGCCGGACACGGTGCTGAACTGCGCGATCTGGCTCAGGAAGTCCGCGCTCTCGAGCGGCTTCATCGGATCCTGGTTCTTGAGCTGGGTGACCATCAGGTTCAGGAAGGCCTGCTGATCGAGCTCGGTCTTCTTCGACTTGTCGGTCTGGCTCGTGTACTGCTCGAGCCCGGACGGGATGACGCCCGACGTGTTGTTGACGGAGTTGCTCATGGGTACTCGCTTACTGTCCCAGGGACAGGGTCTGCTGCAGCATGCGCTTCGAGGCGTCCATCACCTCGATGTTGGTCTGGTAGCTGCGGGAGGCGGAGATCATGTTGGCCATCTCTTCGACGACGTTGACGTTGGGCAGGTAGACATAGCCCTCGGCGTCGGCCAGCGGATTGCCGGGCTGGTACTCGTGGCGCAGCGGCGCCTGGCTCTCGACGATGCCGGCGACCTTCACCCCGACCTCGGCGCCGCCGGTCGGATTGAACGGGTCGTCGGCGAGCAGCGGCTGGAACACCGGCTCGCGGGCGCGGTAGGTCTCGCCCGTGCTGCTCGACGCGCTGTTGGCGTTGGCCATGTTGCTGGCGGTGGTGTTCAGCCGCACGCTCTGCGCGTTCAGCGCCGAGCCCGCGATGTTGAAGACGTTGAACAAGGACATGGTTCTACTCCCCACGCAGGGCCGTCATGAGGCCGCGGATGCGGCTGTTCATGAAGGTGAGCGTGGCCTGGTAACGCATGGAGTTGTCGACGAAGGCGGCGCGTTCGGCCTGCACGTCGACAGTGTTCTGGTCGAGCGAGGCCTGCTGCGGCTCGCGGTAGCGCGTGGCGTACTCGAAGCTCGCGTCGGCGCCGCCAAGGTGGCGCGCATTGGTCACCGCGAGCGCGCCCTTGCCGCCCTCGTCCGCGAGCACCGCGGCGAAGTCGATGTCGCGCGCCTGGTAGCCCGGGGTGTCGGCGTTCGCGAGGTTGGTCGCGAGCATTTCGGCACGACGGGCGCGAAAAGCGAGCGCCTGTGCGTGGATGCCGAGAACGTCGTTGTCGCTGGCCATGTGTTGCGCTTCGCTGGTCGGTGTTGTGCCGAGAGCCAGCTTGCGAAGAGCGTGCCAAGCAAGAGGATTAGGACGAATCAGTCACTTGCGTGGCGTTTGGCGGGGTCGGAAGGCTTGCCGGCGGCAAGCGGCTGCCGCTGACGCGGCAAGCAGGAGAGCGGCGGTGAAGGCCGGTCGCCCTTGCCGCCAGGGCGGCAAGGGCGACGCGCGGCGCGGACGGTCTCAGCCGTCCACCACCTCACGCACCACGCCGGCGAGGTCGTCGGCGACGAACTTCGGCACCAGCTTGTCGGCGCCCACGCTCTGCGCCATGGACTGGTTGAAGCTGCCGGACAGCGAGGTGTGCAGGCACACGTAGAGCTGCTTCAGCTCGTTGTCCGACTTGATCATCTTGGTCAGGGTGTAGCCGTCCATCTCCGGCATCTCGATGTCGGAGATCACCATGCCGTAGCGCTGGGTGATGGGGCCGGCCGCCGCGGCGGCCTTGAGCATGTCCCAGGCCTGGCGGCCGTTCTCCGCGACATCGTAGGTGAAGCCGATCTGCTCCAGCACCTTGGTGATCTGCTTGCGCGCCACCATGGAGTCATCGGCCACGAACACGTGCCGCGGCCTGAACAGCGGCGCGCCTTCACCGTTGCACAGACGCTCGGAGACCTGATCGTCGACACCGACGATCTCGGCCAGCACCCGCTCGACGTCGAGAATCTCGATCAGCCGCTTGTCGATGGTCACGACCGCGGTCAGGTAATTGCTGTTGCCGATGCCGCGCGGCGGCGGATGGATCTCGTCCCAGCGCAGGTTGACGATGCGCTCGACCTTGGCCACCAGGTAGCCCTGCACGCGGCCGTTGTATTCGGTGATGACCACGAACTCGTCGTCGTGACCGCCGAGCGGCGACATGCCGAGCACCGAGGCGAGATCTATCACCGTGACCGTCTGGCCGCGCGTGTGCATCACGCCGCACACGTGGGGGTTGGACTGCGGCACGCGGCGCAACGGCGGGCATTTCAGCACTTCGCGCACCTTGAACACGTTGATGCCGAAGGTCTGCGCCGGTCCCAACTGGAACAGCAGCAGCTCGACGCGGTTCTGCCCCGCAATCCGGGTCAGGCGGTCCACGCCCTCCATTACACTCGACATGACGGTGCCTCGCGCGCATGCATTGAACATAGGTCTGTCCGCGCTAGCGGCAGAGAGTCGTCCAGGCTTTAGAGTTGTGAACGGCGGTTGGGCTAAACGGGGACAGACCACGGTTGCCGAGGCGTTGGTGGTGCACTCCGGAGCTAGTTGCAACCGTGGTCTGTCCCCGTTTAGCCGCCCGGCAACGCCAACTGGCACGCCGCTTGCCAGCCATGCAGCGAGCGCCCCCGCGCCCGGCAATTCCTGCCGCCCATGAACCGGACCGCCGCCATGCCCAGACTGCCCGCCCTACTCCTCCTGCTGTTCACGGCGCTGACGGCCCGCGCCGAGACCATCCAGTCGCTGGCCGCGATCGACACTGCCGTGCACGACTTCGTCGCCGCCGCCATCGACGGCGACAGCGAGTTCACCCAGGGTCGGCTGGATCCGCGCCTGCGGCTCGCGCCGTGCACGACGCCGCTTGCGCTGCGCTTCAGCCGCGAGCCGCGCGGTGGCCCGAACGCGGTCGAGGTGCGCTGCACCGGTGCCCAGCCCTGGTCGCTATACGTGACGGTCGACATCGCGCGCTACGCCGAGGTGGTGGTCGCGACCCGCGCGCTGACGCGCGGCACGGTCATCCAGGCAGGCGACGTGGCGCTCGCGCGGCGGCGGGTCAGCGGCACGCGCATGGACTACCTGAGCGATGTCGCGAGCGCGGTTGGCCGGGTGGCGGCGCGCATCGTCCCGGCCGATACCATCCTCGGCGCGGGTAACGTCATGCTGCCCTTGCTGGTGAAGCGTGGCGACGAAGTGGTGCTGGCAAGCGTCGGCGGCGCCATCAGCGTCAAGGTCAAGGCAACCGCGCTCAAGAACGGCGCGCTCGGCGAGCGCGTGACGGTGCGCAATCTCGGCTCCAAGCGCGTGGTCGAGGGCACGGTCGGCGGTGACGGCCTGGTGGTGGTCCAGTCCGGAGCAGTGCTGTAACCTGCGAAAAGACAGGCAAGTCCTCGAAAATGAAAATGAATTCTTTTGTGCGACGGGGGTCGCAAAAGCGTTCCGGCGACTAAAGGGATGCGGTCGAAGGCCGCTATTGGAGACCGTCCTTACAAAGGGGATGACAAAAAAATGGTTACAGAGATCAAGGGCACCGGACCGCAGAACGTGAGCGCGGTCGACAGTGCCGTGCGCAAGGTCGGGCAGACGACGCCGACCGCGCCGGCCGAAGCACCGAAGAGTTCAGACGTGGTCACGCTGACCGACCTCGGCGCGCGCCTCACCCAGCTCACGGAATCCGTCGCGCAGGTGCCGGAAGTCGACAAGGCCCGCGTGGCCGAACTGAAGAGCGCCATCGAGAGCGGCAGCTATCGCATCGACGACAAGGCCATCGCCGACAAGATGACGGCGTTCGAGACCCAGGTGGGCCGTGGCGGCAGCGCCAGCTGAGCACCGGCCCGACGCGATGCGCAAGGCCACGCCTGACAAGAACGAGAGCCGCCGGCAGATGGGCCTGCTGCTCGACGAACTGAAGCTCACCCTCGCCGCCGAACAGCAGGCGCTCATGGGCCGCGATGCCGACGCGCTGGAAGCCGCGGCCGCGCGCAAGCTCAGCCTCGTCACGGCGCTGGAGGAAGCCACCGGCAACTATTGCCGCGCCGGCGGCAAACTCGAGCAGGACGAACTGCGCGAGCTCAGGCGTCAGGCCCAGGCCTGCGCCCGCGCCAACCGCGCCAACGGCGGCGCCATCGAATTGAACCGCAACCTGGTCGGCCGCCTGCTCGACACGCTGCGTGGCGCGCCGCGCGGTCCGGCGACCTACAACGCGAACGGCCGCCTGCAGCGCGGCGGCGCCGGTCGCCCCGTCGGCCACGCCTGACGCTGGACGGCTACCCATGGACCTGGCCGGCGAATTCCACGCGCTGGTGCGTCGCGCCTCGGCGCCGCCCGAGCGGCTGGTGGTCGATCCGCGCGAGGCGCGCCACCTGCTGCTGAAACGCATCTTCGACGCCCACTGCCTGCTCGACGTACGCCTGGGCGACGACGATACCCCCTACCAGAGCGCGATCATCGAACTGGTGCCCGAGCAGGGCTACCTGGTGATGGACGCGCTGACCCCGGCCGACGGCAACGCCCTGGCCGCGACCCTGCCCGCGGTGCGCGTGCGCGCGCGCCTGTCCGGCATGGAGCTCCGCTTCGCGAGCCGCATCCAGAGCAGCGGCAGCGAGTCGGGCCTCGCCTACTTCATGCTGCGCTACCCGGACTCGGTGGACTACCCGCAGCGCCGGCGCGAGTACCGCGTGATGGTGCCGCTCGATCGCGGCCTGCCGGTGCGCTTCCAGACCGCGAACGGCGGCTGGGTGCGCGGTGAGATTCGCGATCTCTCGCCGAACGGCTTCTGCGCGCGCATCCTGTCAGGCGACGTCGCGCACTTCGAAGCCGACTGCGAGGAACTCGCGCACTGCGTGATCGATCTGCCCGGCCAGGAGCCGCTCACCGCGATGGTCAGCGTGCGCCACCTTCTGCCGTCCAAGGCGCGCACCGCGCCGCGCGTCGGCGCCTGCTTCGTCGACCTCGAACTCCGCGGCCAGCGCATGCTGGAACGCTGCCTGGCCGACATCGAACGCCACCGCCTGCGGCCGAGCTGACGCGCGACCGCGCACTGGCGCTCCCACGCCGATTTCCCTATGTTGGCCGGCCCGCGCGGCGACGTCCGCCGCGCGTCGAGCACCTGACAGGAACGCGTCCCCATGGCCGGCTACAACCTCAATCTCGCCCGCGTCGTCGAGCGCCCCGAACACTACTTCCCGCGCAAGGAAATCCTCACCCGGCGAACCGACGGCAGCCTGTTCCGCTACACCTACGCCGAGTTCGGCGCGCGGGTGAGGCGACTGGCGAGCGTCATGGCGAGCATCGGCGTCGGGCCGGGCGCGAAGGCCGCGACGCTCGCATGGAACACCCACGAGCACCTCGAACTCTACTTCGGCATTCCCTGCGCGGGCGCCGTGCTGCACACCGCCAACCTGCGGCTGTCCGACGAGCACATCGCCTACACCATGAACCACGCCGAGGATCGCGCGCTGTTCTTCTCGCCCGACCTGCTGGCGACGGTCGAGAACCTGGTGCCGCTCTTGAAGACCGTCACGACCTACGTGATCCTGGCCGAGCACGCGCCGCCGTCCCGCATTCCCGGGCTCATCGCCTACGAAGACCTGCTGCGACGCGGCGATCCCACGTTTCGCTATCCGGATGTCGACGAGGACACGCCTGCGTCCATCTGCTTCACCTCCGCCACCACCGGCCTGCCCAAGGGCGTGGCCTACAGCCATCGCGCGCTGGTGCTGCATTCCATGATGCTGTCCCACGTGGACGGCATGGCGCTGTCGGAGAAGGACGTACTGCTGCCCATCGCGCCGATGTTCCACGTCAACTCCTGGGGCGTGCCCTTCGCCGGCGTGTGGGTCGGCGCGAAGTTCGTGTTTCCCGGCGAGCGTCCGCACGCGCAGGACAATCTCGCGCTGATCGAATCCGAGCGCGTGACCTTCGCCCACGGCGCGGTCACGGTCGGCATCGACATGATGAACCTGCTGACGAGCGAGTCGCACGACATCGGCAGCCTGCGCGGACTCCTGCTCGGCGGCCAGGCGACGCCGGCCGCGGTGATGAAGTTCTTCCAGGAACGCCACGGCGTGCCGATCCTGACCGCCTGGGGCTCGACCGAGTGCGCGCCGCTCGCGACCATGACCTATATCCGCGGCGATCAGCAGGACCTCTCGGTGGACGACACCATCGCCATTCGCGTGCGGCAAGGCATTCCGGCGCCGTCGGTGGAGCGCAAGGTGCTGGATGAAGACGGCCGGCCGGTGCCCTGGGACGACACGACCATGGGCGAGGTCTACGTGCGCGGCCCGTGGATCGCGACCACCTACATCGACGAGCCGCGCAGCGCCGAGAGCTTTATCGACGGCTGGTGGAAGAGCGGCGACATCGCGACGGTGAACGGGGACGGCGTGATGAAGCTGGTCGACCGCGCCAAGGATCTGATCAAGAGCGGCGGCGAATGGATCTCCTCGGTCGATCTGGAGAACGCGCTGATGGCCCACGCCGCGCTGCGCGAAGCGACCGTGATCGGCCTGCCGCACGACAAGTGGCTGGAACGTCCCGTCGCCTTCGTCGTCGCGCGCGGCGCCGAGCGCCCGAGCGAGGACGCGCTCCGCGAACACCTGCTGGCGGCCGGCTTCGCCAAGTGGTGGCTGCCCGACAGGCTGATCTACGTGGACGAGATCCCGAAGACCGGCGTCGGCAAGTTCAACAAGCGATTGCTGCGCGAACGGATCAACGAATACCTGTAAACCGCGTCTGTAGGTCGGACTTCAGTCCGACATTCGAGCCTGGGCTTCGATTGGGGCTCCGGAATGAATGTCGGACTGAAGTCCGACCTACAGCCCGCCCTCACCCAACCCGAGATTCCCCGGCGCCATTCGCCCCTCCGGATCCAGCGCCGCCTTCAGCCTTTGCAGCACGTCGAAATACGCGCCCGTCGCGCGTACTTCCTCGGCGAACAGCTTGCCGCTCTTGTAGGGCACGCAGCCCGCGGCGCGGAGATCGGGAATGGCCGCCGCGATGGCCGCGCGCATCGCGTCCCACTGCGTGCGCTCGTCGTAGAAGGCGAGCACGCCGCCGTGCAGGCCGCGGCGACACAGCACCGCCGCCGAAGCCCATACGAACTCGGGAAAGCGCCTGCGCTGCGCGTCCACCGCCGCGCAAAAATCGGCGAGCCGCGCGCTCGGCAGGGAGGTCATGAGAATCGCGCAGCGCGAGCGCGAGAAGTAACCGGCGTAGGTGTACCAGTAGTTCTCGTCGTAGCGCAGCGTGCGGAAGTAGATCTCGTCGAACAACGGGAAGTCCGTACCACCATGACGGGCGGCGAGCGCGGCGAGCCGCGCGCGATCGCGCGCTACTTCGTCGGCGTCGCCCCCGAGATCGAGACCGATGCAGAAACCCGGCAGGCTGGCGGCATCGACCTCCGGGCGCGCGGCGGCGACCCGCGCGCGGATCGAGCCGCCCTCGTAGCAGGCGGCGTACCACAGGTTGCGGGTCAACTCGCTGGCCTGCGCGGCGACCACGAAGGCGCTCGCGGCCGCGGCATCGAGGAAACCCAGCACGCAGGTCTCGCGCGTCGCGGGCAGCGGGTGAAGCCACAGCGCGATGGCGGTGACCACGCCGAACACGCCGTCCGCGCCGATGAAGAGCCCGGTGAGGTCCGGCCCCAGGCAGTAGCGCTGGAAGAAGCCGGCGTCGCTGCAGGCAGCGCTGCCGGTGCGCAGGCGCGTGCCGTCGGCGAGGATCACCTCGAGACCGGCCACGCAGTCGCCCATGCTCTGGTGACGCGCCGAGCCCGTGCCGAGCGCATGTGCCGCGAGCGCGCCACCGACGGTCGCGGCCGGCCCGGTGGACGGCACGATGCCCACGGTCTGACCGTGGCCCGCGAGCCGCGCCAGCAGGTCCGCGAAACGGATGCCCGGTTCGACGACCACCACGCCGCGTTCGAGGTCGAGTTCGAGAACGCGGTTCATGCGCGAGACATCGATCACCAGCCCGCCGGCGGCGGGATTCGCGCCGCCGGCGTACATCGTGCCGCCGCCGCGCACGTAGACCGGCAGGCGCTCGCGCCTGGCGCGGGCCAGCAAGGCGATCACGTCCTCCGCCGATGCCGGCTGCGCGGCGAGGCCGGCGCGTCCGGGCGGCACCACCGAGCAGTCACGGCCGTAGGGCAGGAGGTCGAGCGTCTCGGTGTAGAGCGGGAAACCGTCGGCGACTTCGCTCAGCACACTGCTCATGGCGCGCCCTCCCCCTCGATCTCGAAATAAGTGGTGAGGAACTCGGCGAAGCCGAGGACGGGTACCCCGTCCGGCGCCACGCCGCGCAGATGATTCGCGCAGCGGATATCGAGACTCACGGCCACGCCGCTCGCCGGTAGACGCGCCGCCGCCATGGCGCGCGCCGAGGCCGGCGCCATGTCGGGCATGCCGCCGGCGGCGCCGCAGCAGGTGGCGTGGTGATTCGGGAAGTCGCCGTTCCCGACCGTCACGCCGAGCGCGGCGAAGAGTTCCGCCGCGGCCTCTTCGTCGGTCGCTGCGCCGCGCTTCGCGCCGCGCAGCTGGCAGGACTCGACCAAGTGCACCTCGCGGGGCGATGTCGGGCGCGCGCGCAGGCGCAGGCGGCCGTCGCGCCAGGCATCGATGACCTGGCGCGCGAGACTGGCGCCGGCCGGCAGGTCGAGCTGACGCCGACACTCCGCGCCGAGCACCACTGGACCTTCCTGGGCGAGCGCCGCGCGGGCCGCACGCGCGAGCGCGTCGGCTTCGCGCCCGCAGCCG
>JAIEQK010000258.1 GCA_019747795.1 Gammaproteobacteria bacterium
GCGTTGCAGCGAGCGCCGATGCATGCCGAGCAGTCGCGCCGCGGCCGACACGTTGCCCTGGCAATCCTGCATCGCCTGCTGGATGTGCTCCCATTCCACGCGATGCAGCGGCAGCATCTCGCGCGGCGCCTCGGGCTCCACGGTCTCGCCGGCCAGCACGCGCAGGAGCGCGGCCACGGTCACCGGCTTGGCGAGGTAGTTGTCTGCGCCGCGCTTGATCGCCTCCACCGCGGTGGCGAAGGTCGCATAGCCGGTGACCAGCACGATCTGCATCGCCGCGCGCCGCGCGCGCAGGGGCGCAATCAGGTCCAGGCCCGACTGCTCGCCAAGCTTCAGATCGACCAGCGCGAAATCGAAGGGCGCGCGCTCGGCGAGCGCGAGCGCGCTCGGCCCGTCGTGCGCCACCTCGATCTCGATGCCTTGGCGCAGCAGCGAATTGCGCAGCACGCGCGTGTAGGTCTCGTCGTCGTCCACCAGCAGTCCTCGCATATCCCTGCCCTCGTGTCCCTGTTGTTCGTTCAGGCCACCAGCGGCAAGGAAAAGCTGACCGCCACGCCGCGCTCGCCCGCGGCTTCCATCGCCAACTCACCGCCCAGACGCTCGACGGTCGCGTGGGACAGGGCGAGGCCGACGCCGAGCCCACCGGCCTTGGTGCTGCGGAACAGCGTGCCGGGCAGCGGCGGCGCGGCCTTGTCGAAGCCGCGGCCGTAGTCGCGCACGCGCCCTTCGAGCCGGCCGTCGACGACGCGCAGCTCCAGTTCAACCTCGGTGCCGCCCCCCGCGGCGCTCGCATCGGCGGCGTTGTTCAGCAGCGCCTGCAGGAGATGCCCGATGCCGGCGTCGAGCGGCAGGTCGGGCGCACCGCGCAGATCGATGCGTCGCGTGAGTCGCACCTCCGGACGCAGCAGGCGCCAGCGATCGACCACCCGCTCGAGCTCCGCGGCCGCGACCAGGCGCGCGCTGTCCACGCCGCCGGCCGGCGCCGCCAGTTCGCGCACCCGGTCGCGACAGGCGTCGACCAGCGCGCGCATGAGCGTGACGTCCTCGCGCGGCACCGCAACCGGGTCCCCTTCTTCCGCCGCCTGTTCGAGCATCAGGGTCAGGGTCGCGAGCGGCGTGTTCAGCTCGTGGGCGACGGAGGCCGCGTGGGTCGCGAGCGCGAGAATGCCCTCGTTGCGCGTGAACTGCTCACGCAGCTCCGCGAGTTCCCGATCGCGCCGTCTGAGCGTGTGGGCAAGGTAGCCGACAAAGCCCGTGAGCACGGCCGCCGACAGCACGAAGTTCACCGTCATGCCCAGCACGTGCAGATCGAAGGTGTCGCCGAACATGCCGTGCACGTGGGGCAAGGGCCGCGCGAAGCCGGCCGCCGCGGCGTAGCCTGCGCCGCACAGCGCGGCGGTCGTCAGCACCCAGCGCGGCGGCAGCGCGACCGCGACCAGCGCGATGGGCAGGAGGAACAGCGAGACGAAGGGATTGGCGGTGCCGCCGGTCAGCGCGATGAGCCAGGCGAGCGTGAGTACGTCGACCGTGATGTGCCCCAGCACCTCGAGCGGCTCGGCGTCGCGCACACGCCGCGCGCGCGCCGTCGCCCACAGGTTGAACAGCGCGAGCAGCGCGGTGGCGCCGTAGAGCCCCTCGATGCGCAGGTCCAGACCGACCACACGCGTCACCCAAGCCACCGCGACAACCTGCCCGGCAACCGCCAGCCAGCGCAGCCAGGCGAGGGTATGCAACAGGTTGGGCGAGGACGCGCTCATGGCGCGCAAGCTTAAGTCCGACGGGCGCGCGGGAAACTGCGACCGATTGTCGCAGTGCCCGTAAAGGCGCCACCGCCCGTAATGGTGCCAGGTTTATTTGTCGCGCTGGCAATCACGAAAGCGGACAGCGTTTACGCAATAAGCAGACCTGGCACCTTCACGCCTTCCGGCACCTTCAGGCCACCGGCTGCTGCACCTCCACCTGCACCAGCACCTGCGCGGCGGCGCTGGCGTGGACATAGGACTGGTAGCTGACGCCCGCCACGATCACGCTGCCCGCTTCCGCGCTCCATCCGACGCCCGCGAGGGTGACACTGTCATCGGCATCACCGCTGATCAGCACCTGGCTGCGCGGAGCGTCCACGAAGATCGCGAAGCGATCTGGCAGGCGCAAGACGTCGTCCACGCCTAACACGACGCTGTTTGCGCCGCTCCCGCCGAGCGCGATGTGCTCGATGCCGGCGAGATGTCGCATGGTGGCAAGGGTGAGATCCAGCGTGACACCCGCGCCGTCGATGCGCAGGGTGTCGGTGCCGCTGTCGCCTTCCACCGCCAGCGAATCGGCGCTGTCGTATACCAGCACATCGTCGCCCGCGCCGCCCTTCAGCACATCGTTGCCGCCCGCGCCGTTCAGGACATCGTCACCGCGTCCGCCGACCAGGCGCTCGGCGGCGGCGGTGCCGAGCAGGTTGTCGTCGCCGTCATCACCGCGCCGATCGGCAAGACCACGGAAGTCGCCGCCGAACACCACGTACACGGCCCCGGAATAGTTGCCGTTGACGTCGGCGCTCGACGCGCCGACGAGGAGATCGTCGTAGCCGTCACCGTTCACGTCGCCCGCGGCGCTGACCGCGTAGCCCGCGCGATCGTTCGCGGCCACGCCATCAAGGCGCAGGCCCTGCGCCGCATCCAACGAATCGAGTTCCACCGTCGCGCCCGCGCCGCCCGCGCGCCCATAGACCAAGTAGGCGCCGCCGGCATTGTTGCCGTTGAAGTCGTTGCCCGGCGCGCCGAACACGAGATCGTCGTAACCATCGCCATCGATATCGCCGGCGAAGCGCGCGGTCCACCCGCCATAGGCGTCCGCGCCGCGCCCGCCCAGATGAAAGCGCTGGGCCGTTCCGTCGGCGAGCAGCGCCAGGCTGGAATCCAAGGGCTCGCGCTGGCCGAAGCGCAGCACGTAATGCGCGCCACCACCGCCGGGCGTGTTGTAGGGCTCGAGGAAGCTCAACAGCAGGTCGTCGATGCCGTCGCCGTTGAAGTCGCCGTCCAGCGCGCCGCCGGAAACGAACATGCCATCGAGCGCCGCGCCGCGCGCGATCGCGAAGCCGTCCGCACCGTCCAGTGCCGTGACATCGACGCTCGCGGGCCAGGCCGCGCGTCGGCCGAAAACCACGTACCTGCCGTCGACCAGCAGATCCTGGATGTCGTCGCCATTGAAATCACCGCCGCTCGCCACCCAGTTGCCGACGTCGGCGTCGCCGCGCAGCAGCACTCCGTCGCTGCCGTCCACGAGATTGGCGTCGATCTCCGCCGTGCCGCGCGCGGCGCGGCCGAACACCACGTAGACGCTGTCGCCCCGGGTGTCGTATGTGCCAGGGGTGTTGCGGTCGCCGATCATGACGTCCGCGAAGCCGTCACCATTCACATCCCCACCGGCCACGTCGTGAGCGAACTGGCGGCCCTTGCGCAGGCCGGCCAGGCGCAATCCCTCGTCCTCGCCCTGGGTGGAGGCATCGCGCATGGCGAGCGAGGTATTGGATGAACCGAAGGTCACGCTGGCGGCCTGGTCAGCCAATTCCCCGTTGTTGGTATTGCTGACCAGAACATCCGCAAGGCCATCGCCGTCGACGTCACCCGCGCCCGCCACAATCACACTGCGATGGGAGTCGTGCTGCGGGTCCACTGCCGACTGCTCGATGCGAAATCCCTGCGTGCCGTCCAGGCTCGCGGTGGAGAACCTCGCGGCGAAGCCGTCGTCACGACCGAACACGACATAAGCAGTGCGATTGGAACCTAGTCCCGACTCCACCACGCTACCGAGGACCAGGTCCGCGAGTCCGTCACCGTTCATGTCTCCCGCGTCCGCGACCGACACGCCGAGCAAGACGAAGCTCGATTCGCCCTCGACGCGAAACCCGTCGTTGCCGTCGAGCGCGCCGAGCGCGATGACATGCGGATTGCGCACCTCGGCGCCGCGCTGGATATCGACCCGCGCGGCGCCGGACACATAGCGATCGAACACAACGCCATCGAGCGTCCGCGGCGCGCCGGCGGACCAATCGCCCTGTAGAGTGACCTCGTCGTCCGCATCGGCCAACACGCGCAGCGCAGCGCCGCCGGCCAGCGCGGTGACCCGTGCGGCATCCAGCGCGACGCGGTTCGCGCCGCTGCCGCGCAGGTCGAGGATCTCGACCTGCCGAACCTTGGCCAGGTCATCGACGTCGTAGTCTCTGCCGCCGCCCGTGACCAGCAAGGTGTCGATACCACCGCCACCGTCGACGCGCAGGTCGCGCGGATCGAAGATCAGCACGTCGCGGCCCTCGAGTCCGAGGAGGCGATCGGCGCCCGCGCCGCCGCTCAGGCGGTTATCGCCGGCGTTGCCGGTAACCTGATTGGCTTGTGGGTTGCCGGTGCCGGACAGGTCGGCGGCACCGACCAGCCGCAAAAGCTCCTGTGCGGAGCCGAGGACGTAGTCGACGCTCGCCAGCACGGTGTCGATGCCGGCATCGGCCAGTGCGCGATCGATCTCGGCAGCATGGTCGACGAGGTAGGTATCGTCACCGACCTCGCCGCGCAGGCGATCAATGCCCGCACCGCCCTCCAGCCAGTCATCGCCTGTGCCGCCTCGCAGCAGATCGCGGCCAGCGCCGCCGCGCAGTCGATCGTCACCCGCCAGGCCGAGCAGTTCGTCATCGCCGGCCGAGCCCAGCAGCGTGTCGTCGCGAGATGTTCCTCGGCGCAATGCCATCAGCCCGTCCCTCCTGACTGGGCATAAAGATGGCAGATCGATTTATCGCGCTGGCGACCGAGAATCCGGACAGTCTCTACGCGGCAAACGAACCTGGCACCTTTACTAGCCGCCCCTACTCGTCCTTGGCGTATGCCTTCGCTTCCGGCACCGCCGCCGTCTGCCAGCCGCCGCCCAGCGCGCGCTGGATGTCGATCAGTCGCTGCGCGACGTTGATCGACGACACCGCCTGCTGATCTTCGAGCTGCAGCAGGCTGCGCTCGGCGTCGAGCACGGTGAGAAAGTCCTCGGCACCTTCCTTGTAGCGCAGCTCCGCGAGCTGCTCGGCGAGGCGGCTGGCCTCGACCGCGTCCGTGAGTTCCTGCGCGCGCTGGCGCTCGTTGCCGTAGGCCGCGATGGCGCTGTCGGCCTCCTCCAGCGCGCGGGTCACGGTCGCGCGGTAGCGCGCGAGATTGGCCGCCGCGGCGGCGTCGGCCTGGGCGATGCGCGCGTAGATGGCTTCGCGATTGAAGATGTTCCAGCGCAACTGCGGACCGAGCGAGAACAGCGGCGCGCCGGCCGCGGTGATCTTGCTGACCGGCGAGGCCGACACGCCCGTGGTGCCGACCAGCGACACGGTGGGGAAGAGGTCCGCGGTCGCGATGCCGATGCGCGCCGAGGACGCCGCGAGCGCGCGCTCCGCGGCGAGGATGTCGGGTCGACGGCGCAGCAGGTCGGCCGGCGCGCCGACCGCGACCAAGGCCGGCAGCGTCGGAAGCGGCTTGGGCGGCGCGAGGCGCGCATCGAGCGCGCCGGGCGCCTGGGCGGTCAGCGTGGTCAGCCGGTTCAGCGCCGCGCGCGCGGCAGCCTTGAGCGTCGGAATGGTCGCCTGGCTGGCGAGCAGCTGGCTGCGAGCCCGAGCGACGTCGAGATCGTTCGCGGCGCCTTCGCGGTTCAGCAGCACGACGAGATCGAGCGTCTGCTGCTGGACCGAGACGTTGCGCTCGGCGACCGCGAGACGCGCCTGCGCGCCGCGCAGGTCGACGTAGGCCGCCGCGGTGGCGGACAGCGCGGCGAGCAGCACGTTGTTGCGCACCGCCTCCAGCGAACCAACCTCGGCCGCGGCGGCTTCCACCGAACGTCGCACCCGACCGAAAAGATCGATTTCCCACAGCAGGTCGACTGTCACCGTGCCGACCGTACCGGTCGGCAGGTCACCATGGGGATCGGCGCGCGGAAACACCGCCTGGGCATCACGCCGCTGGCGGTATACGGCCGCGAGGTCCAGCGCGGGCAGACGTCGCGTGCCCACGCCCACGAGCTGCGCGCGCGCCGACTCGACGTTGGCGATGGCGACATCGAGATCGAAGTTCGCCGCCAGCGTCTGGTCGACGAGGTAATCGAGATCCGGATCGCCGAGTTGCCGCCACCAGGCGTCGGGCGGCTCGCTGGTCACGGTCGACACCTGGCGCGGATCGGTGGTCGCCGAGGGAAAGCTGGTGACGGCTTCCGCCTGCGGCGCGCTCGGCGCCTGGTAATCGGGCCCGACCGCGGCGCAGCCGGCGAGCAGCGCCGCCGCCACGCCGAGCGCCAGGCCTTGCAAGCTCAGGTCGGCCACTCGCTGGTCTCCTTCATGCGTCGCTTGCGGCGCCGCTCGAACCGCTGCGCGAAGCCGCGGCACACGATGTAGAACACCGGCGTGAACAACAGGCCGAACAGCGTCACGCCGATCATGCCGGAGAACACCGCGGTGCCGAGCGACTGGCGCATCTCGGCGCCCGCGCCGGTGGCCATGACCAGCGGCACCACGCCCATGATGAACGCGAAGGACGTCATCAGGATCGGCCGCAGGCGCACGCTCGCGGCCTGGATCGCCGCCTGGCGCCGATCGAGCCCGTTCTGTTCCGCCTGGCGCGCGAACTCGACGATCAGGATGGCGTTCTTGGCGGCGAGACCGATGAGCACGATGAAGCCGATCTGCACCAGGATGTCGTTGTTCATGTCGCGCAGGCCGACGCCGGTGATGGAGGCGAGCAGGCACATCGGCACGATCAGGATGACCGCGAGCGGCAGCATCCAGGATTCGTACATCGCCGCCAGCACCAGGAACACGAAGGCCACGCCGAGGCCGAAGGCCGTGGCGGCCGTGTTGCCCGCGAGCTTCTCCTGCAGCGCGAGGTCGGTCCATTCGAAGCCGTAGCCGGCGGGCAGCATCTCTTCGGCCAGCTTCTCGATGGCGGCGAGCGCCTCGCCGGTCGAACGGCCGGGTGCGGTCTGGCCCTGCACCTCCACCGCGGTGTAGAGGTTGTAGCGCGCCACGCGGTAGGGGCCGGTCAGATCGCGGAAGGTGGTGAGCGAGCCGAGCGGCACCATCGCACCGCGATTCGAGCGCGTCTTCAGCTTCAGCAGGTCGGCCGGATCGTCGCGGTAGTCGCCCTCGGCCTGGGCGGTGACGCGATAGGTGCGGCCGAGGAAGTTGAAGTCGTTCACGTAGGCCGAGCCGAGGTAGATCTCGAGCGTGTCGAGCACCCGTTCGGCCGGCACGTCGAGCTTCTCCGCGCGGGTGCGATCGATGTCGGCGAAGATCTTCGGCGTGGTGGTGTTGAAGGTGGTGAAGACGGCCTTCACCTCGGGCAGCTGGTTCGCGCGCGCGATGAACTCCTGGGTCACCTGCTGCAGGGCGTTCACGCCGTTGCCGCCGCGATCTTCGATGTAGAGCTTCCAGCCACCGCCCGTGCCGATGCCGCGCACCGGCGGCGGCGGCACGACGAAGGCCATCGCTTCCTGGATGGCGCCCAGGTTCTTCTGCGATTCCGCCATGGTCTGCTCGACCGTGTGGCCGCGCGCGGCGCGATCGGCGTAGGGCGCGAGCGGACAGAAGGCGGCGCCGGCGTCGGGCGAATTGGTACGCGTCGCGCCGTCGAAACCGGCGAAGCCCGCGCAGTGAGCGACGTCCGGGTTGGACAGCAGGATGCCCGCCGCGCGGCGCACCACCTGGTCCGTGCGCATCACCGACGCGCCCGACGGCAGGCGGTAGACGGTGATCATGTAGCCCTGGTCCTGCTGCGGAATGAAGCCGGTGGGCGTGGCGTCGAAGGTCTTCCACGCGAGCCCGATGAGGCCGGCGTAGATCACCATCATCACGAGCGTGATGCGCACCAGCCGACGGGTGAGCGCGCCGTAGCCGGCGGCGAAGCCGGCGAACACTCGGTTGAAGCCGCGCGCGAACAGGCTGAAGGGCGAGAACAGCACGCGGACCAGCGCCGGGCGCGCGCGGTGGGCGCTGTGCGGACGCAGCAGCAGCGCACCCAGCGCGGGCGAGAGCGTCAGCGAGACGATGGCCGAGATCACCGTGGCGCTCGCGATGGTCAGCGCGAACTGGCGGTAGAACTGCCCTGAGATGCCGGCGATGAAGGCGGTCGGCACGAACACCGCGGCCAGCACCAGGGCGATGGCGATGAGCGCGGTGCCGACCTCGTCCATGGTCTTGTGCGCCGCTTCGCGCGGCGACAGGCCCTCGGCGATGTAGCGCTCGATGTTCTCCACGACCACGATCGCATCGTCCACCGCGATGCCGACCGCGAGCACCAGGCCGAACAGGGTGAGGTTGTTGATCGAGAAGCCGAAGGCGCCCATCACGCCGAAGGTGCCGATGAGCGCGATGGGAATCGCCACCACCGGGATCACGGCCGCGCGCCAGGACTGCAGGAACACCAGGATCACCAGCACCACCAGCAGCATCGCCTCGAAGATGGTCATGTAGACCTCGTGAATCGAGTCGGCGATGAACTTGGTGGGATTGAAGGCGATGACGGTCGCGACGCCGGACGGCAGCTCACGCTCGATGTCCGCCATCATGGCCTCGACCGCCTGGGCGGTCTCGAGCGCGTTGGTGCCGGGGCGCTGGAAGATCGGCATCGGCAGCGCCGGCTTGCCGTCGATGTAGCCGAAGCTCGAATAATCCTGCGCACCGAGCTCGACCCGCGCGACGTCGCGCAGGCGCGTGATGCGTCCGCCCGCCACGCGCTTGACCACGATGTCGCCGAACTGCTCGGGATCGAGGAAGCGGCCCTGGCTCTCGACCGCGAGTTCGAAGGCGCCGGTCGACGGAATGGGCTGCGCGTTGATGGTGCCCGAGGCGACCTGCACGTTGTTCGCGCGCACCGCCTCCACCACCTCGGTGGCGGTCAGGTCGCGGGCCGCCGCGCGCTCCGGATCGATCCAGATGCGCATGCCGTAGGCACGCTCGGCGAAGATGTTGATCTGGCCGACACCCGGCAGGCGCAGCAGGCGGTCGACGATGTGGGTGCGGGCGTAGTTGGAGAGATAGGTCGGGTCGCGGCTGCGGTCCGGCGAGAAAATGTGCACCACCATCAGCATGTCGGGCGAGTTCTTCGCCACGTTCACGCCTAGACGCCGCACCTCCTCCGGCAGGCGCGGCAGCGCGATCGACACGCGGTTCTGCACCAGCACCTGGGCGATGTCGAGATCGGTGCCCAGATCGAAGGTGACATTGATGATGAGCCGGCCGTCGCCCGTCGCCGAGGACTGCAGGAACAGCATGTGGTCCACGCCGTTGATTTCCTGCTCGAGCGGCGTGGCGACCGTGGCGGCCACCGTCTCGGCGCTGGCGCCCGGGTAATTGGCGGTGACCTGGATGGTCGGCGGCACGATGTCCGGGTACTGCGCGACCGGCAGCGCGCTGTAGGCGATGGCGCCGACCAGCACGATGATGATCGAGACGACCGCGGCGAAGATCGGCCGGTCGACGAAGAAATGGGTGAAGCGCATGGGCTACTTCGCGCCGCCGGCGCCCTGGGCCTCGGCCGTGGTGGGCGTGACCGGCTTGCCGGGGCGGGCGCGGATGATGCCGTTGACCACGATGGTCTCCTCGGCGTCGAGTCCCTGTCGCACCACGCGCAGGCCGTCGATGAGCGGCCCGAGCTGCACCTGGCGCGCCTCGATGACGTTGTCCTTACCGACCACCATGACGAGCTTCTTGGCCTGGTCGGCGACCACCGCGACGTCCGGGATGAGCACGGCGTCGTGCTCCCCGGCGCCGAACAGGCGCGCGCGGGCGAACATGCCGGGCAAGAGCACGTGGTCGGGATTGGGGAAGGTCGCCTTGCCGCGCATGGTGTCGGAATCGGGGTCGATCTCGTTGTCGACGAAGGTCATGACGCCCTTGTGCACCCAGTCGGCCTCGTCCAGCAGGCGCGCCTCGATGCGATTCGGCACGTCGCGCGACGAGCGCCGCGTGCCGGCCGTGTCGAGCCGCGTGTAGCGCAGGAACTCACTCTCGGACGCTTCTATCTCGAGTTCGATGGGATCGAGCATGACGATGGTGGTGAGCACGGTGGAATCCGACGTGCCGCCGGAGATCAGGTTGCCGACGTCGACGCGGATGTCGGACAGGCGGCCGGCCATCGGCGCGCGCACCTCGGTGAAGCCGAGATTGAGCTCCGAGGTACGCAGCGCGGCCTTGGCGGCATCCACGTCGGCCTGGGCTGCGTCGCGCTTGGCGCGCCGCTCCTCGGCCGTCTCCTTGCTCATGGCGCGCGAGGACTGCAGGCGCTCGCCGCGCTCGAACTCGAGCTGCGCGACACGCAGTTGGGTGGTGACGCGATCGACCTCGGCCTTGGCGCGGGCCACTTCGGCCTTGAACGGGCGCTGGTCGATGACGAACAGCAGTTCGCCCTCCTCCACCATCTGGCCTTCCTTGAAATGCACCGACTCGAGGTAGCCCGAGACCCGCGCGCGCACGTCGACGCGCTGCTGGGCGACGAAGCGCCCGGTGTACTCGTCCCACTCGGTGATGCGCTTGAAGGTGGGCTTGGCGACGGTGACGGTCGGCGGCGGCGGTGCCGCGCCGGGTGCGGGGTCCGCGGCCTGGACGAGGGCCAGGGGCGCGAGCGCCAGGCAGGCGAGCAGGATGACGAGCGCGCGCCCGCGGGCGCGACAGGCAGGCTGCGCCGGAACGGTCATGGATGGGCAGACCTCTGAAGACTGGTACCAATTGCTGCCCTGCAGTATCGCAGAAATGCCGTACCCGCACGACACCGCTTAGGGGAACCCGAGCCCTAGACCCGCGCCGCTGATCCAGATCAAGCCGCGGACCGCGCGAAGCGCGTGCGGTCGTGTGGCGACGCGAGCCAGGCCTCGTAGTACTTCGGTCCGCGCGGAATGATGCCGTTCGGATTGACGTGGGGAATGGAGTAATAGCCGCGTACGAAGTGCGGCACGTTGACCGTCTCGGCCACACCAGGCACCTGGTAGAGATCGCGCAGGTAGTTCGACAGCTGCGGGTAGCTTGCGATGCTGCGCTGGTTGCATTTGAAGAGCGCGTGGTAGACGAGATCGAAACGCAGCAGGCTCGCGAGCAGCCGCCAGTCGGCCTCGGTGATGCGTTCCCCCACCAGGTAGCGCTGATGGGCCAGCCGCGCGTCAAGCCAGTCGAGCGTGTCGAACAGGAGATCGAAGGCCTCGTCGTAGGCCGCCTGGCTGCGCGCCAGGCCCACGCGGTAGACGCCATTGTTCACGCCGTCGTAGACACGCTGGTTGACCAGGTCGATCTCCGCGCGCAGCGCTTCGGGGTAGTAGTCCTCGCGCGCATCGGTGAACGCGTCGAAGGCGCTGTTCAACATGCGGATGATCTCCGAGGACTCGTTGTTGACGATGGTGCGCGTGCGCTTGTCCCACAGCACGGGCACCGACACCGTGCCGCTGTAGCGCGGCATGGCGGCGGTATAGGCCTGGTGCAGGTGGGTGAAGCCGTTGACCTCGTCCGGCGCGCAACCGCCCGGGTAGTCGCCGAAGATCCAGCCTTCATGACGATCGTTCGGGATCGCGACGGTCATGGAGATCACCGACTCCAGGCGCTTCAGCCGTCGGTAGAGGATGGTCCGCCACGCCCAGGGACAGTGGTAGGCGACATAGAGGTGATAGCGCCCCGGCTCGGCGGCGAAGCCGCTCGCGCCGTCGGCGGTCACGGTGCCGCGGAACTTGGCCGGCTCACGCACGAAGCGCCCGGCCTCGAGCGGAATCATGGTGGCGTCGGCATCCCACACGCCCTCGATCAGAAGACCCATGCTGTCACTCCCGCGGTCAGGCTGGCGGGACTATACCGCGAGCGCCGCGCGCGGCAATTGCTGCCGCGTACCCGGCCGCCGGCGCAGTTGGCCGGATTCCTGCTTATCGAGGCTCGTCACGCGGAAGCACAGCATGAGTTCAGTCAACGCACCACGCCTGTCGATGGAAGCCCTGCGCTATCTGAAGCGCAACCAGGGGCCCGAGGCCGCGCGCCTCGCCGACGACCTCTTCACCCGCCTGGACACGCGCCGCCAGGGCTACCTGCAGGCCGGCGATCTCGAACAGGCGCTTGCGGCGTCGGGGCCCAAGGCCGAGCGCGGCGGCGCGTCCGCCGCGACGGCGCTGTTCGATTCACTCGATCACGACGGCGACGGCCGGCTCACGCGCGAGGAGTTTTCCTGGTCGGTGTCGCGCCTGGCCGATCGCCTGCTGCAGCGGCTGAAGGTGCTGCACGCGCCCCGCGACGCGGGCGTGGCTGCACCGGACGGCGCGGCGGTGGCGGGCGAAGTGTTGAACGCCGAATGGCGCACGCTGGAGGAAGACGCAGGCGTGACGAGTACGAGCGAGGCGGACGTCGCGCGCGACGCGCCGCTGTTCGGCGCCGGAGGGACGTTCGCCGACGGCGGCGCCGACGCCGCCCTCATGAACCAGATCGCGCGCCTGGCGCTGGCCTATGGCGTGAACGACGGGCGCGACAGCCTGGGCAGCGCACCGCGATTCGCGGCGCGCGTGTGACGGGGGCTCAAGCCACGATGAGGTAGATGGCCTCGATGAACTGCGGGTCGACCTCGTCCATCAGCTCTTCGCCGGTGCAGTCGAGGTCGATACCGAATTGCTTCAGGCAGGCGATATCGGCTTCCTGCTCGCGCGGAATGCGCTCGGAATAGCTGCCCGTACCCGAGCAGTTGGCGACGTCGTCGGCCACTTTCAAAATCGCCGCCTCGGTCGCGGCGCGCCGCGCGCGGTTCGGCGCGTGGTGCCAGTAGACCGAATCGATCAGGGTGTCGGGCAGCTTCCAGCTCTCCAGCATCATGCCGCCGAGCATCGCGTGATCGAAACCCAGGTCGCGCTGCTCGAGCCCCGCCAGCACGTCCTCCGCGCCCGCCGCCTCGACGATGGTCGACTGCGCGATCTCGGGGAAGCGCTTGTTGATGAGCAGGGTGCCGATGTCGTGCAGCATGCCGGCGACGAACAGGCGCTCGGGATGGAGCACGCGCGCGCGCCGCGCGATGGCCTGCGCCACCAGGCCGGTGTACACGCCGTGGCGCCAGAAGGAATTCATGTTGGTCACCGCGCTCGACAGGCGCGAGAAGCTCTGCACCGCGCAGATCGCGCACACCAGCTTCTGGATCTCGCCCATGCCGAGCAGCATCACGGCGCGGGTCACGGTGTCGACCCGCCCGGGCAGACCGTAGAAGGCGCTGTTGGCGAGCTTCAGCATGCGCGCGGTGAGGTTGGGGTCGCGGATCGCGACCAGCGCTATCTGCTCGAGCGAGGTGCTGTCGTCGGCCACCAGTTCGTTGATCTTCAGACACACGTCGGGCGGTGAAACCAGCGCCGCGGTGTCGTCGATGAGGCTGCGGGCGATGCGTTCGCCCGGCGTTGCGATGTCCAGCTGGACGGCAGGCATGCTCACGTGGATGGTTTCCTTATTGTTCCCCCGATGCGCTCCTGTGTCGGCCGCCGCGCGGCAAGCTTGAGCCGCGGGCGGCAAGGATTGCCGCCCAGGCGCTCAGGCCTGAGCGTCGAACCAGCGGTTGCCCGGGCGCGGCAGGCCCAGGTGCTCGCGGAGCGTCGTGCCGGCATAGGCGCGGCGGAACAGGCCGCGGCGCTGGAGTTCGGGCACCACCCGTTCGACCACGTCGTCGAGCCCCAGCGGCAGGTAGGGAAACATCACGTTGAAGCCATCGCAGGCCTCTCCTTCGAGCCAGGCCTGCATCTGGTCGGCGATGCAGGACGGCGTGCCGACCATCTCGAGGATGCCGAAGGCGCCGCCGATCCACTGCGCGAGCTGGCGCACGGTCAGCCCCTCGGCGCGTGCGCGGGCGACGATCTTGGCGCGCCCGCTCTGCGAGGCGTTGCTCTCCGGCACCGGCGGCAGCGGTCCGTCCAGGTCGAACTCGCGGGCATCGCAGCCCAGCATCACCGACAGCGATCCGATGCCGGAATCGGGATGCACCAGGTCGTCGAGCTGGCGCTTGCGCGCCTGGGCCTCCGCCTCGGTGGCGCCCACCACGATGAAGCAGCCCGGCATGATCTTGAGGTGGGCCGGATCGCGACCGATGCGCGCCATGCGACCCTTCACGTCGGCATAGAAGGCGCGCGCCGCGTCCAGCGTCGTGTCGGCGGAGAACACCATCTCGGCGGTCTCGGCGGCGAGCTGGCGCCCGGCCTCGGAGCTGCCGGCCTGCACGATCACCGGCCAGCCCTGCACCGGTCGCGCCACGTTCAGCGGCCCGCGCACGCGGAACTCCGGCCCTTGGTGGTCGAGCACGTGCAGCCGCGCCGGATCGAAGAACACGCCGGTCTCCACGTCGCGCACGAAGGCGTCGTCGGCCCAGCTGTCCCACAGCCCGGTCACCACCTCGTAGAACTCGCGCGCGCGGCGATAGCGCGCGTCGTGCTCGAGATGCTCCTCGCGACCGAAGTTCTGCGCCTCGTGGGGATTGGCCGAGGTGACCACGTTCCAGCCCGCGCGACCGCCGCTCAGGTGGTCGAGCGAGGCGAACTTGCGCGCCACGTGGTAGGGGTCGTTGTAGGTGGTCGAGGCGGTCGCGATGAGGCCGATGCGCGAGGTCACGGTGGCGAGCGCCGGCAGCAGGGTCAGCGGATCGAAGGAGGTCACCGTGGCGCTGCGCTTGAGCGCTGCCATCGGCATGTTCAGCACCGCCAGGTGATCGGCCATGAACCAGGCGTCGAAGCAGCCCCGCTCGAGGGTCTGGATCAGGCGCGCCTGGTGGGCAAAGTTGAAGTTGGCGTCCGGCCAGGCGCCCGGGAAACGCCAGGCGGCGGTGTGGATGCTGATGGGGCGCATGAAGGCGCCGAGGTGAAGCTGACGAGGGCTGCTCACGCGCGCATGTCTCTGGGTCGGCCGGGGCACCCGAATTGTGCCCCATGGCGGCGAGGCTGTCCCCGACGACCAGGAACGCGAACTGATACCGGCCGCCACGTTTGTTCACAATCGCGGCATTCCGTGGGGCGCGCGGCTGGATTAGCTTCGACGCCATTCCGGGCCCTGCGGCCCGCCATGTCATGGAGACGTCACATGAAGTTCCAGTCCTGCCTGCTCGGTCTAGCCGCACTCGGCGCCAGCGCCACCGCCGCGGCGGATACGGTCTACAGCAACGATTTCCAGACCGGCGTGGGCGCGGAATGGTCGATCAGCACCTTCGGCGGCGGCCTCGGCCGCGACACCGCGCCGGCCGACGCCAACCGCCTGTTCCTCGGCCGCAATGACGGCGTCAATCTCGGCTTCACCAACGACATCGTGACCCTGAACCTCACCGGCCTCGCCGCACATGACAAGGTCACCGTCACCTTCGACGTCTACGTCATCAACTCCTGGGACGGCAACGGCCCGCTCGGCAACTTCTGCTGCGGCCCGGACATGTTCGGCGTGTCGCTGGCCGATGTGACGCCGGGTTCCGCGACCGGCCTGCTGACCACCTTCTCCAACATCGATCAGAGCGAACGGCCCGAAGTCGGCGCGATCGGCGCGCGGCAGTCCTACCCGCAGCCTTTCCCGAATCTGCCCGGCTCGCCGGCCTTCTCCGGCGCATTCGAAGTCGGCACGCTCGGTTACGACTTCTTCGGCGGCGGCGCCGGTGACGACGACTCGGTCTACCGCATCACGCTGACCTTCGACCATACGGCGTCCAGCCTCGCGCTCAGCTTCTTCGGCGTCGGCCTGCAGGAACTCACCGACGAGAGCTGGGGCCTGGACAACGTCTCGGTGTCGCTCTCCGCCCCGGCGCCGATCCCACTGCCGGCGCCCGCCCTGCTGCTCGGCTCCGCCCTGCTCGGTCTCGGAGCGCTGCGCCGCCGCGCCTGAGTCCGACCTCGCGCCGTTCTCGAAGGCAGCCTGCGGGCTGCCTTCGCGTTTTCGGCGCCCCGCTTGCCAGCCGCGCGTTGGCGATGACACATTGCGCGCATCGCCGCGCCACACGCGGCGCTCGATGGGGAGATCTCTGCATGTCTTGCGTTCCGCCGACTGACGCGCCGGCCCCGGCCGACTGCGCTTCGCTTCCACGCCGCCGCCTGCTGTGCGCGGCCCTCGCCACCGGCCTCGGCGTGCCGCTGCTGGCGCGCGCGGCCGAGGATCCGAGCAAGGCGCCGGCGGCGGTCGGTGACGAACTGGCCTTCGCTTCGTGGGACGACGAGGCGCGCGCGGTGACACCCGCCGACGTGGTGCTGAACGCCGCGCCGCTCTCGGTGTGGCCGCGCGACCCGGTATCCGGCGTGACGCGTGAGAACGCGCGCCTGAACCAGATCCTGCTCGTGCGCCTGGACCCGGCCAGCCTGGACGACGCGACCCGCGCGCGGGCGGTGGACGGCATGGTCGCCTACTCCGCCATCTGCACCCACGCCGCCTGCGCGGTCAGCGAGTGGGCGGAGGACAAGCGGCACTTCGTCTGTCCCTGCCACTCGTCGGAATACGACCCAGCCCACGGCGCGGCGCGCGTCACCGGTCCGACCGCGCGGCCGCTGCCGGCGCTGCCGCTGAAGCTGGACGGCGAGCGCATCCTGATCGCCGCACCCTTCAGCGCGCCGCTCGGCGCGCCGGCCGCGTGAGGTGCGCAGCATGAACCTCGTTCGCCTGGTCTCTTCCTGCGCGCTCGCCAGTGCGCTATTCGTCCTGAACGCGCAGGCCGACCCGCCCGCTGCCGCCGCGGCGCCCGCCTACACCCCGGTCACCGCCGCGCGGCTCACGACACCGGAACCCGACAACTGGCTCAACTACCGGCGCACCTACGACGGCTGGGGCTACTCGCCGTTGAAGCAGATCGATCGCGCCAACGTCGCGCAGCTGAAGCCGCTGTGGAGCTTCTCCACCGGCGTCGAGGAAGCGCACCAGTCGCCGCCCATCGTGAACGACGGCGTGATGTTCATCACCACCCCGCGCAACCAGGTGCTGGCGCTCGACGCGCGCACGGGCAACCTCAAGTGGCGCTACCGGCGCGAGTTGCCGGCGGATCTCGTGCAGTTGCATCCGACCAACCGCGGCGTGGCGCTGTGGGGCTCGCGGGTCTACCTCGCGACCGTCGACGCCTTCCTGGTCGCGCTCGACGCGCGCACCGGGGCGGTGGTGTGGGAGAAGCCCGTCGAGAACTACGTCGCCGGCTACTACATGACGCTGGCGCCCCTGGTGGTGGACGGCAAGGTGATGGTCGGCGTGTCGGGCGGCGAGTTCGGCGTGCGCGGCTTCATCCAGGCCTTCGACGCCGACAGCGGCGAGTCGCTGTGGAAGACCTACACCGTGCCGGGCCCTGGCGAACCAGGCAACGACACCTGGCCCGGCGATACCTGGAAGCGCGGCGGTGTGCCGGTGTGGGTGACCGGCACCTACGATCCCGCCACGCGGCTGGCCTACTGGGGCACGGGCAACGCCGGGCCGTGGATGGGCGAGATGCGCAAGGGTGACAACCTCTACGCGACCTCGGTCATCGCGCTCGACGTCGACAGCGGCAAGATCAAGGCCCATCACCAGTACCACCCCAATGATTCCTTCGACTGGGACGAGGTGGACGCGCCGCTGCTGATCGACGTGCCGCGCCAGGGCAAGACCGTGAAGGCGCTGGTCCACGCTGGACGCAACGGCTACCTGTGGCTCTTGGAACGCAGCGCGCAGGACATCCGCTACGTCGCCGCCCAGCCCTACGTGCAGCAGAACGTGTTCGCCAAGCTCGATCCCGAGACCGGCCGGCCGACCTACGATCCGAGCAAGGTACCGAGCGCCGGCAACCGCGTGGAGTTCTGCCCGAGCCTGTGGGGCGGCAAGGACTGGCCGCCGACCGCCTACAGCCCGGACACGGGGCTCCTGTACATCCCGGCCAACGAGAACCTGTGCAGCGCCTTCACCGGCGAGACCAAGGCGAAGTACAAGCGCGGCGAGCTCTACCTCGGCATGCCGTTCAAGAGCATCGAGGTGCTGCCGACCCCCGCGGCGCGCGAGCACATCGGCGAACTGCAGGCCTGGGATCTCGCGACCGGCAAGAAGGTCTGGACGCAGTCGTTCAAGTCGCACAACTGGGGACCGGTGCTGACCACCGCCGGCGGGCTGGTGTTCGCCGGCGGCACCAACGACCGCTACTTCCGCGCCTTCGACGCCGCCAACGGCAAGATTCTCTGGCAGCAGCGCACCAACTCCGGCGTGGTCGGCGTGCCGGTCAGCTACCGCGTCGACGGCAAGCAGTACATCGCCGTGCAGTCCGGCTGGGGCGTCGACGCGCAGCGCAAGCAGGACTTCCTGGACAAGGCCTTCGGCACCCACACCGAGGTGCCGCAGGGCGGCGTGCTGTGGGTGTTCGGCCTGCCGGAATGAACGCAGGAGCGCGGCGCGCATGATTCCGCTGAACCGGCATGGTCCCGCCATCCTGCTGCGCAAGCTGCGGCGCTGGCTGGAGCCCGACCTGGACCCGGCGCGCGCCGCGCGGGTGTTCGCCGAGTTCGACGACGAGCGCGGCTACGGCGCCTGGCACGCGCGCTGCCAGGCCGCCCTGAGCCGTCCGCTGCCGTCCCGCGCGACACCAGGGCCGGTCGTCACCGCGGGCTTCACCGCGCTCGAGGTGATGTCGGCCGGCCGCGCCCGCCAGCTGCTGGAGATGGTCAGCGCCGAACAGTCCGTGGCGCGCCTGAAGCGCGATTCGGCCAAGCTCGAGGGCTACGATCTCGGCGACCCGACCTTGGTCGGGCAGCTGCTCGAAGCCGCACTGACGCCGACGGTGGACGAGCATTGCCTGGAGTTCTTTCGCAGCGAGTACTTCGTCTACTGGTACACTCTGTCGCGCACCGCGCCCGGCGACGCGCCGGCCTCGGTGTCCTTCATGTGGCACTGTGACAAGGGGCCGCGCGCGCACCTGAAGCTCCTGGTCTACCTGAACGACTACCAGGAGCACGGCGGCGGCACCGCCTACCTGGACCTCGACGGCAGCGAGGCGGTGGCCCGGAGCGGCTACGTGTTCGCGCGCGGGCGGCGGCGCACCGGCTCGCTGGAGCGCCTGGCCGCGCTCGCCGGCCGGCCGCTCAGCGCCTATGACCACCATCCGCGCGCCGGCGACGCCGTGCTGTTCCAGCCGGCGCGGGTGCTGCACAGCGGGCTCACCCCGCGCCATGGTCCGCGCTACGTGCTGACCCTGTGCCTGCTGCCGAGCCCGGTGCCGTGGCGCGCGGCGCTGGCCCGCGGCGCGCACATCGATCTGAGAGATGACCCGATTTGGCACGACCACGCGCGCGACCTCGCGCCGCGGTTGGCCGCAGGCGCCTGATCCCGCACACTCGGATGTCAGGTCGGCGCCCGCCGGCAAATTCCTGAGCCAAGGGGAGAGTGTCATGAATCTACGCTTCGGCCTGCTGTGGCCGTTCCGCAACCCGTCCTTCAACCGCGTGCCGTGGCAGGACCTGTACCGCAACCACATGGACCTCATCGTGGATTCGGAGGCCATGGGCTACGACAACGCGTGGCTGACCGAGCACCACTTCGTCGACGACGGCTACTCGCCGTCGCTGCTCCCCATCGCGGCCGGCATTGCCACCCGCACCACGCGCATCCGCATCGGCACCTTCCTCATCCTGCTGCCGCTGCACAACCCGGTGCGCGTCGCCGAAGACACGGCGACGGTGGATCTCCTGTCCAACGGGCGCTTCGACCTCGGCGTGGGCCTCGGCTATCGCCGCAAGGAATTCGCCGACCAGGGCATCTCGCACACCGAGCGCGGCGCGCGCCTGAACGAGGGCATCGCGCTGATCCAGCGCCTGCTGGCCGACGAGGAAGTGACCTTCGACGGCAAGTTCTCCAAGCTGCGTGAGATCCGCATCGTGCCGCCGGCCGTGCAGCGGCCCCATCCGCCGATCTGGATCGGCGCGCTGGCGCCCAAGGCCATCGAGCGCGCGGCCAAGATGGGCTTCCACTTCCAGGTGGTCGGCCCGCCGTCGCTGGTCGAGCACTACGACAACTGTCTGGTCGCGGCCGGCCGCAACCCGCAGGAATACTCCACCGCGCAGCTGCGCTGGGTGCACGTGGCGAAGAGCCGCGCGCAGGCCTGGGAAACCTGTGCGCAATCGCTGCACTACACCGCGAGCTGTTACGCCAAGTGGTTCTCCGAGGCCAACGACAAGCCCGGCGACGACCAGGCCGTGCACGGCATTCCGTCGGTGGACGAGATCATCGCCAAGCAGGAGTTCGACGTGTTCGGCGAACCGGCGCTGGTCGGCACGCCGAACGACGTGCGCGAGATGATCGCCGACTACGTCAAGCGCGGGCGCGTGACGCACCTGGTGTGCGGCATGGCGATGTCGGGATTGGATCCCCAGCACATCCGCAACAGCATGGAAATGTTCGCCAAGGACGTGATCCCCGCCTTCCGCAAGTGATGTCGGGCGCTGCGCCGGGCGATGGCCCGGCGCAGCGCCTTCGCTCCGTTCCCGAGGATTTCCCAGCCGTGAAGCTCTATCGCCAGTTCACCACCCAGGAAGAGATCGACCAGCAGTACAACATCGAGGTCGCGGTCGGCGACATGCGGCCCTACGT
>JAIEQK010000187.1 GCA_019747795.1 Gammaproteobacteria bacterium
GGCCGTGATATCGGCAGCTTTGTGGCCGAGGCCGATAGTGCAATTGCCGCCCTCGCCCTCCCGGCGGGCTACTGGCTCGACTGGGGTGGCACCTTCGAACAGTTGCAATCGGCGGTCGCTCGGCTTGAGATTGTTATTCCGATGTCGCTTTTGCTGGTCTTCATCCTGCTCTTCACCACCTTCAACAACGTGCGCGATGGACTGCTGGTGTGCACCGGCATTCCGTTCGCGCTGACGGGTGGCATCGCCGCGCTGTGGCTGCGGGGCATACCGTTGTCACTCTCGGCGGCGGTCGGCTTTATCGCGCTGTCCGGCGTGGCGGTGCTGAACGGCTTGGTGATGATTGCCTGCATCAACGATCTGCGCAGCGAAGGACGGCCACTTCTGGAGGCGGTACGCGAAGGCGCGGTACGCCGCCTGCGACCGGTGTTGATGACGGCCCTGGTGGCTTCGCTCGGCTTCGTGCCCATGGCGATCGCGGTCGGCACCGGCGCCGAAGTGCAACGCCCTCTTGCCACCGTGGTCATTGGCGGCATCCTGTCGTCAACCTTGCTTACCCTGCTGGTGCTGCCGGCGCTCTATCACGCAGTCGCACGGCGCTGGAAGTTCACTGGCGAAGAGATAGAAAACGGCTCATACAATGACGACATGCTCAATCGAGGAGTCCCGCGATGAACGCTTCACGCTTGCTTCTTTGCTTAGGTTTATGGCTCGTCACGGCCTTGGTGCAGGCCACCCCCCTCGCGATCAAGGACGGTCCCTTCGTCTGGATGCGAGGCACCCTGACCGACGACGACGGCGGGATGATTCTGGATGGAAGTATCCGACGCACTGCACCCCGCACCGTGCGCGCGCTACGCGGACACGTTCACCTGTATCTCGATGACAAAGACGGCCGCGAGCTGAGCAGTTTCGCCGTGCCCTACCATCCCGTGATACTGAGTCGCGGCGGTCGTGCGTCCACGTTCGCGTTGCACGTGCCCACACCAGACCGGCCGGTGGCTGGCGGGCGCTTGGAACACCACCTTGATGGCCACGATTGACCGGCGCGGCGTCCGAGCGTGACATTACGGTCGAGACGATTGCTTTGAACGCGCCTGCCGCTGCAGCGCTGCTTGCCGCCCTGCTGTTCGGGGTTAGCACACCACTGGCGAAGCTGCTGGTGGCGAGCGTTCACCCGCTGTATCTCGCCGGTCTGCTATACGCCGGCAGCGGTCTCGGTTTGAGTCTGCTGCGCCTGCTCCGGGATCGTCGCTGGCAGGTTCCATCCCTGTCCTCGCACGACGCTTATCGCTTTCTGGCCGCCTGCGCCTGCGGCGGCATGCTCGCACCACTACTGTTGATGGTCGGCCTGCGCCACACTTCGGCCGCACATGCTTCGCTGTTACTCAACTTGGAAGCGGTGTTGACCGCTTGTATTGCGTGGCTTGCCTTCGGTGAGAACGCCGGCCGACGGGTCGTTGCCGGCATGCTGCTCATTATCCTGGGCGGGGTGATACTTTCCTGGTCGCCGACCGGCCCCACCGAGGTTCAAATGTCCGGAGCACTCGCGATAGCGGCAGCGTGTGTGTGTTGGGCGCTGGACAATAACCTCACTCGCGACATCGCGGGCAATGACGCTCTGTTTCTGGCGGCCGGCAAAGGCCTCATCGCCGGCGCCACCAACCTCGGGATCGCCACTGCCGTCGGAGCGCCGCTGCCAACGACAGCCGATGCTGTCGCGGCAATGGGGCTAGGCCTGACCGGCTACGGGCTGAGCTTGGTGTTGTTCATCCTTGCACTGCGTGGACTAGGCGCCGCGCGGACTGGCGCCTACTTCTCCACCGCCCCGTTTGTCGGCGCAGTGATCGCAGTACTCCTACTGCACGAGGCGAGTTCATGGTCCTTGTGGGCGGCGGGCATCTGCATGGCCGCCGGCGTGTGGCTGCACCTTACCGAAACTCACCAGCATCGGCATACCCACCATCCGCAGCAGCACGGCCACTGGCACTGGCACGATGCACACCACCACCATGACCATCCCCAATCATGGCCACCGTCTGTTCCGCACGCACATCCGCACGACCATGAAACGCTTACGCATAGTCATGCACACGTGCCTGATCTGCACCATCGTCACCCGCATTGACCTGGGCACCTCGGCGTACACCTCGGATTG
Source organism: Gammaproteobacteria bacterium (assembly GCA_019747795.1). Classification (GTDB taxonomy): domain Bacteria; phylum Pseudomonadota; class Gammaproteobacteria; genus JADJYF01. The sequence continues at coordinate 2,159 of JAIEQK010000187.1, forward strand.
ACCCGCGGTTTGCGCCGTGCCTTGACCCGGTCGGAATTTCCCATTTTATAGTTGTGGGAATTAGCGCAGACGTCTTCCTGAATCAGCCAGAATTGCATTTAGTTCGTCAAGGAGGATTAGCCGGAGATGCAAATAAACAAGAATCTCTGCCGCTCACAACCAAGTTCACGAACAAGCAATGCCCCGCTGTCGTCTGCGGGATTTTTGCGGGGATCAGTTGCCCGCGGTTGCCCTACGTGGGACATTCTTGCAACGGACGCCCCGGAGAAGATTAAACAATTTCCGTCACTTAAAATTCGTTGCGCGACCTACCAGGAATGTGCGCAGGTGGTCGGCCGTGCCACAGGACTGGTCGATCAGATGCGTGACCTCGAGCAGTCGCTGGACGTCCAGCGGCAGTGACTACACTCCCCGAACCGTGGTGCGTAAATCTGGATGTCGCCTTATCGCGTAAAACTGGGTGTCGTTTGACACGTGTAGACCGGCTTGCCGCCACAACCGATAGGTTCGGTCAGCGCCCAGGACATGCCCGGCTCGCCGTAGGAACACGTGGATCCGACGGTAACCGAACCGCGGATACTGACCGGCCAGACGGCACATCTCCGCAATCACCGGCGTGTCCTTTTCCGCCGGACGCGACTGATAATCCAGGCTCGACCGCGCCACCGGCATCAGCTCGCATGCGCGACGCACCGAAACTCCGCGCTCACGCGCGTGGGCCACCTGCGCCCGACGGCCCGACGCGCTCACCATTTTTTTTGGTTGATCTCCCGCATGACGTCCAGCTCCAGATCGCGCTCCGCCACCAATTTCTTGAGCCGGGCGTTCTCCTGTTCCAGCGGCCGCAGGCGACGAACGTCCTCCGGTGCTAGCTGGCCAAACCGCTGCCGCCAGCCGTAAATCGTCTGGTCGCTCACCCCGTGCTTCTTGGCCACTTCCGCGACCGGCGACTTATCCGCCTCTCGCAAGATCTTGACCATCTGCTCTTCGCTGAATCGTGTCTTTTTCATGGCTCCAGTCTCCTCTCCGGAGCCATCCTCTCAAATTATCCTTGGTCGGGAAAATGCCGGGCAGGTCAAACTGCCTGGCAATCTCGCTGAAAGTATGACCTGGCCAAAAGGGGGGCGGCGAGCATATACCTCTCCGCAGCTGTGGCCAGCGAATACTTCATCGACGGCATCCTTCTCCGGCCAGAAAATAATGACGATGAGTATCCCGGCTCGCCGCTTCTAATGCGACCCAGAGACGATAGCGTGTTGCAATTGGTTTATGACTCCGCGCTCTCTAACAGGTTGGTGAAAAAGCCGGTTGGTGGACACTGTAAGGGCTGTTGCAGTGTTGGCAGTGTGCTTGGCCATGAGCGTTTGTCCGTGAGTAAGGTGTCTGTTGCAGGAGGCCGATGTGGCTCTCACCGCTTCATGCCGGTATCAAGTTGCGCATCCGGATCAAGTTAAATCCGGCGATCGTCAGGAGCATCTGGAAACCCACCCGGGCGAGTCCTCTGAGTTTGGTCTTGCGCATCGGCCCGACAGTCTTGCCCCACCCGAACACCTCTTCGATCCGCTTTCGGATGACTTGGCTCAGGTCGTAGCCCGGGTATCGAGTGGTGCGGCCGTCGATGGCCGAGCCGCCAGGACGCTTGTCATTCTGCGCCACGTGCGGGGTCACGCCGAGGGCGCGGGCCTGGGCAATGAAGTCGTGAGTGTCGTAGGCTTTGTCCGCGCCGACCGCGGCGTGCGACGCGGGTCGGCGCGCCAGCATCTCAAGCGCCGCCGTCCGCTCTGCGGTGCCGTTCGCCTCGGTGACGGTAGCATCGACCACCAGGCCGTGACGATTCTCCATCAGTACGTGGCCGGCGAAGCAGAGCTTGGCCGGCACCCCGTTGCCCTTGCGGTACATCCGTGCATCCGGATCGGTCGTCGACGCGTGGGTGTCATTGGTACGAGTTTCCCCGTGGAAATTGCGACCTGCATTGCGCCCGGTGCCATCGGGGTTGTCGTCATCAGTCCCATGCTTGCGACGAAAACTCTTGTGCGACGCCCACGCCTCGATCAACGTGCCGTCGACACTGAAGTGCTCGTCGCTGGTCAGTCCAGCTTGCTCGGCCTGACCCAGGATGAGTTCGAAGAAGCGTCGTGCAACGTCGCCTTCGAGCAAGCGGTCGCGTTTCTTCGAGAACGTCGTGCGGTCCCACACAGGTTCATCGGCGCTCAGCCCAACGAACCAACGAAACAACAGGCTGTAACCAAGCGACTCCATCAGCAGCCGCTCGCTGCGGACCGAATAGAACACCTGCAACAGCAAGGCTCGCAACAAACGCTCTGGCGCAATCGAGGGTCGACCTTCAGTCGAGTAAATTTGCGAGAAGTTCCGCGACATCGTCGTGAGTGCTTGGTCGACCATCGCCCTCACCGGACGCAACGGATGGTCACTCGGTACCCTCGAATCCAGCGATATGTAGCTGAACATCGTGTCCTGCCTGCTATCTCGACCGCGCATCACGCCTACTCCCGGAGCTTCGCACTCACTCAACGAGTCCGATCAGATCCTCCCTCTTCGGCGAAGTTCCGGGTTTTTCACCAACCTGCTAATCTGTCGCCCTACTTAGGGACGCTGCCGCTTGCCAAGCAGCACTTTTTTGGTCAATCGGAGTCGCACAAGTATCGGCAACGAATCTGCTTATACCGTCGCATTGAGAAAACATGTAACATCAAAAAGTCACGGTATGTTCACACGCGCATAAATTAGCTATGGCGAAATAATCTATGGCAGAGCTGTCGCCATCTCGCGGTGCGCCCGTGCCATTCTTCGCGTTTCCACTGCCAAGTCCTCGTATCCCTTTATTAGTTCGTCGCAATGCTTCTTCATGCGAAGACCAAGTTGCCGAAGTGAACGTGCTCCTTTGTATGCCGCTGACATGCGCTTATGGCGAGCAACGTCAGCATCGATGCGTTTTGCCTCTTCGTCATAAAAGACCGCAATAGCTTCGTGATCTGCTTTAGTGGCAGCCGCTTCTATCCGCTCGCCTATATCTTCGCTTGGTTCAATAGCGATAGCTGCGCCTGGATATAGTCCAAACACCCCTAGCATGGCCGCTGCGAACACTAGTGTTGCCCCAAGCCTATGAATAGATTCCACCATGGCACTCAACCTTCCAATCGCAAACACTTACATTTTAGCATCTGCATCGCTAATGGCTAGATGACGGCAATCGCGGTCCGCCAAACTAAGGGCAACATTTCCATCCCACGGAGGAGGAGAGCCGTTGATACTGCCGGCATCCTTTTCGTCCAAGATTAGGGTGACGACATGGGATACCACCAGCTCTCCGAAGCAGAATCATATGCCATTGCCCGCTGGCGCTGCCAAGGTAATTCATTGAGAACTACTGCCCAACTTCTCGAGCGCAGCCCCCCTCGACCATCAGCCGGGAGGTGCTCCGGACCGCGACCACCCACGACCGACATTACCACCCCGAAAAGGCCCAGCAGTACGCCGTCGCTAGGCGCCGGCGGTTACGCCGGAATCTGCACTACGGCCCACAGGACTGGGCGCCTATCGCCCGCGCGATTCGACGCAAATGGAGCCCCGTCTAAATCGTCGGGCGCGCCCGGCTTCATGGACGACCCACCATGAGCGCCGAGACCATCTACCGCTATCTGCGCCTCGACCGGCGCCAGGGTGGCCAACTCTGGCGATGTCTGTGCGTCGTCTCAGAGTTCGAGCGCAAGCGGCGCGGGAGCCCGGAAACCGTGGCTGACTCATCGGTCAGCGCCACATCAGTGACCGACCGCCTGTCATCGAGCGACGCTGCCAGCCGGCCCACTGGTGAGGCGATACCATCATCGGCGGTGACCAGTACCACTGTATCCTGACCCTCATCGGGCGATCCTCCCCTTAAGCATCATCACGGTGGTGACCGCTCTAGTCGAGCAGTAGGCCTACCAGGCCATGCGCCGCACCATCAAGCGTCTCAGCGTTCACATTCGAACCATCACTCTCGACATTGCCACCGAGTTCCATGGCTACGAAGACTTCGAAACAGAGACCGGCATGTTCGTCCATTGCGCCAGCCCTCACCACTCCTGGGAGCGTGGCTTGAACGAAGACACCAACGGCTCATCCGCCAGTGTCTTCCCAAGGGCTCTTGCTTGAAGAACCTTACTCAGACGCACTGCGACCGAATTGCGATAGAACGCAATGACCGACCGCGTGAGCGGCTCGGCATCAGAACGCCGTAAGAAGCCCTCTTCGATAGGTCCTTACCGTGTTGCACTTGAAAGTGGAATCTAAGCAACCTAGCCATGTCGTAGTCGGAGCGCGTTTGCGATAACCGATACAGAACTGAAACTCATGGCCAATGCCGCAATCATCGGCGAGAGCAACCAACCTGTGAACGGAAACAGTACGCCGGCGGCAAGCGGGATCCCGAGCGCGTTGTACATGAAAGCGAAGGCCAGGTTCTGCTTCATGTTGCGTACCGTCGATTTGGACAGTACGCGTGCCGCTGCAATTCCGCGCAGATCACCCTTCATGAGCGTCATCTGAGCGCTGTTCAACGCCACATCCGTACTGGTACCCATGGCGATTCCCCTTGTCCGCCTTGGCTAAGGCCGGCGCATCATTGATGCCATCTCCGGCCATCGCGACAATGTGTCCTTGCTTCTGACACTTGTCTACCAACGCCTATTTGTTCGCCGGCTTCACCTCACCATACACCTCGTCGATACCGAGGCGAGCACCGACAGACCTTGGCGTGAGCAATCCATCGCCAGTCGCCATGACAATGCGCACGCCCGCTGCCTTTAATGCCGCGAGCGCTTCTGCTGTACTTGATTTAACCGGATCGGTGACGGCGAGCAGCCCCGCGAGCTGGCCATCCACGGCCAGATAGATCACGCTGGCGCCTTGGTTGCGCAACGCGTCGGCCTGGGGGTCGAGGGCAGTCACGGAAACGGCGGCCTCTTGCATCAGAGACGTTTTGCCAAGGGCGAGACTGCGATGGCCGACCCGTCCGCGCACGCCGACGCCAGAAGCCGATTCGAAGTTCTCAGCGATCTCGAGCTGCAAATCGCGCGAGCGCGCTGCGCTGACGATGGTATCCGCCAGTGGGTGTTCGCTGCCTTGATCGACGCGCGCGGCCAGCTGCAAGAGTTCGTTCGCTTCGTAGCCCGGCAACGGCATAGCCCGTTCAAATGCAGGCCGCCCTTCCGTGAGCGTGCCTGTCTTGTCGACAATCAAGGTGTCGACTTTGCGCAGGTTCTCGATAGCAGCGGCGTCACGAAACAAAATGCCCTGAGTCGCACTCCGCCCGCTTGCGACCATGATGGACATCGGCGTCGCCAAGCCCAGTGCACAGGGACAGGCGATGATGAGTACGGCAACAGCATTGATCAGGCCGTAAACCCAGCGCGGCTCCGGCCCGAACAGTCCCCACGCCAACAGCGTAAGAACCGCAACGCTCACCACCGAGGCCACGAAATAGCCCGCAACTGTGTCGGCCATACGCTGTAGCGGCGCCTTCGACCGCTGCGCTTGCGCCACCATCTGCACTACCTGCGCGAGTATGGTAGAAGAGCCGGCCCTTCTCAGAACGCATGACAAGCGCGCCGCTGGTATTGAGTGTCGCGCCGATAACCTGGTCTCCCACACGTTTGGAGACAGGCAGCGGCTCGCCCGTCAGCATCGACTCGTCGACCGCGCTACTGCCTTCGGACACAACGCCGTCCACGGTGACCTTTTCGCCCGGACGGACGCGCAGAATGTCTCCAACGTGGACATGCGCCAACGGGACTTCCTCCTCGCTTCTGTTCGCGCCAATGCGCCGGGTGGATTTGGGTGCAAGTCCGAGCAAAGACTTGAGGGCGGCCGAGGTCTGCGAACGCGCCTTCAACTCCAGTATCTGGCCGAGAAAAGTCAAAGAGATGATCACGGCCGCCGCTTCGAAATACACCGCTACCCGCCCCATCACCTTGAACGAGTCTGGAAATGCCTGCGGCGCCACCGTCGCCACAACGCTGTACACGAAGGCCGCGCCGGTCCCCGGGCTAATCAGTGTCCACATATTCGGACTACGCTTCACCACCGACATCCAGCCGCGCCCAAAAACCGCGCGCCGGCCCATGGGACCATGGGAGTGGATAGTGCCAGCTCGACCCAACTCCGTACGGCCATATCCATCCAGCCGAGTACATAGCCGAACATCGCGAGCACAAAAACTCTGGCTGTCAGTGGCAGGGTCCACCAGAAGCGATGCTCGAAGTCGCGCAGCTCCGAGTTCTCATCGGCGTCCATCGCCGGCAATTCGGGCTCCAGAGCCATTCCGCACTTTGGACAATTGCCAGGGTGATCCTGGCGCACTTCCGGATGCATGGGACAGGTATAAATGGCGCCCGCCGGCGCCATTGTCACCGGTTCCGGTAAAGCGGCATCGCCCGCCTGCATGGATGTTAGAAATTGATTGGGATTGGCGATGAAGCGCGCCTTGCAATGTGCGCTACAGAAATAATAGGTCGGCCCGCCGGGGACAAGCTGGTGATCATGTTCGCTTTGTGCCGTCACCGGCATGCCACAGACCGGATCGCGCAGTGCCTGTGTCGCATCGGAAGCATGACGCGCGAGACCATTCCCTGGAGCTTTGGCTTCGGGATCCAGCGGAGCCAAACCACCCACAGTCAATTCCGGCCTGACTTTCCTACTAAGGGCGCATTTCATCGTCTTGCCTCGCGTTTCTGTTGCCAACGTTCGCAGGGTGGCATCAGCGAACCGAAGTTGTAGGGGTCAATTTGGGAATACACCGCGGGGTGAGGGCCGCATAGCGGTCGAATTCCGCGCCGAACGCGACGCGCATCTCGGATTCTTCGGAGACACCCATGCGCCCATACATGGCCAGAAGAACCGGAAACATCAGCAGGGTAAGCAATGTCGGCCACTGCAACAGAAAGCCCAGCAGAATCATGACGGACGCCACGTATTGCGGATGGCGGATACGCGCGTAAGGCCCTGCGGTCGCCAATTTATGCCGACGCTGGGCGTGGTAAAGCACATTCCAGGCGTTCGACAGCAGTTAAAAGCCATTGCCTAGAAATATATAACTCGCGATATGTAACGGCCCGAAATGGGGATCGCCTTTTTCGCCGAGAAGGGTCGACCATGAGGTCACACCGGTTTTCGGACCATTGATAACTAGAGTTTTGATGCCTCCGGGTCGGTTTTCTGACCTTTCATTCCGAACTCGCTGGGCGTCAGTCGACCCAGCGAACCATGTGGGCGATGGTGGTTGTAATCATGTCGCCACGACCGCAGCACCGACCGAACCTGATCCAGCGTAGCAAACTCATTCACGTTCAGGCACTCGTCCCGAAGCCTGCCGTTGAATGACTCGATGAGCCCGTTCTCGGTGGGCTTGCCCGGTCGGATGAAGTCGAGCTTCACGCCGCGGAGATAGCACCACTCGTCGAGCGCCTCGGAGGTAAATTCCGTGCCGTGGTCAACGATTATCGCGACCGGGAGCCGACGCTTTAAGGCAATTGCGTTTAGGGCGTCGACGACGCTTTGGCCGGTGAGACGGAAATCCGCCTACAGCGCCACGCACTGCCGATGCCATTTGTCGAGCACCGTCAGCATCCGGAATTTCCTGCCGCTCGACAGCTGGTCATGAACAAAATCCATCGCCCAGTACTGTCCACCCTGCGTCGCCACCGGCACCGGCCCACGATGCAGGCTGGCACGCTTGTTCCTCCGCACTCTCATGCGTACCTGGAGGCCCTCCAGTTTGTACAGGCGATGGACCCGGTTGCGTCCCACCCGCCAACCCTCCCGTCTCAGCAGGATATGCAACCGCTCGTAGCCAAAGCGCGGCCGGGTCATTGCCAGCTCCCGGATCCGCCTCCGCAGAACACTGCTGTCTCGGGCCTGCGAGCGGTAGTACCAGGTCGCCTTCCGAAAGCAGACCAATGCACACGACCGGCGGATGCTCAGCTTGAAGCAGTCCCGGATCCACTGGGCCATCTCACGCCGCCTGGCGGTCGCTAGATCTTTTTTTTAATCACTTCCTGCAACACGTGCCGATCCAGCGTCAAATCGGCCACCAGGCGCTTCAGCCGGGCATTCTCGTCGCGTAACTGGCGCAACTCGCGGACCTCGAGCAGGCCCAGGTTGCCATACCGCTTCTTCCAGACGTCGTACGTCGCCTCGCTGATCCCCATCTGCCGACACATATCGGCAACGGGTACCCCGGCGTCCGCCTGCTTGAGGGCAAACAGGATCTGCTCCTCGGTGAACTTCGACTTCTTCATCGCTTCGTCTCCTTGCTGCTACAAGGACCCGAAAAGCACCTTATTCCAGTTTTGGACAGGTACGAAGAATCGGGGTGACATCATGCGAGCACGAGGTCGCGGTAACGCGCCGGTGGCAGACTTCCCAGTGCGTCGTGAGGCCGTATTTCGTTGTAGCGGTCGAACCAATCCTCGGTGAGGTCCCGAACCTCGGTGAGCGATTCGAACAGATAGGCGCTGAGGAGCTCTTCACGGTAGGTCCGGTTGAAGCGTTCGATGTAGGCATTCTGATCGGGCTTGCCGGGCTGGATATAACGAAGCTCGATGCGCTGCTGTTCGCACCAGTCCGTGAACACCCGACTCGTCAGCTCTGGGCCGTTATCACAGCGGATCGCTTGGGGCCGACCATGCATATCGATCAGCTGCGCCATAAACGTGATGACCCGGCTCGCGGGGAGGCTGACGCCAATGTCGATGCCCAAGGCTCCGCGGTTCGCTTCGTCGATGACATTGAACGTCCGGAACACCTTGCCGCTGTAGAGCGTGTCCCGCATGAAGTCGAGCGCCCAAAAGGGCATTCATCCGTGGTTCGACAACCATCGATTGGCGCGCTCTCTTTGGCACCCTTCGCTTCGTTCGGCGCGGCAGGTTCAAGCGTAGTCGGCAGTACACTCGCCAAACCCGTTTGTGGTTCCACTCATAGCCCAATGACCGCAGCCGTTCGTGGCATTTCCAGAATCCCCAGCGCGGGCCTTCGGCAGCCACAGCCTGCAGTGCCGCCACGAGCTCGAGATCCCTCGCCATCTGACCAATGCCCGGCTTGTAGTACGCCGCCCGCGACAGCCGGGCTGCTTGGCAGACGCGAGTGACCGAGACGCCGTGTTCCTCGGTCATGATCCGGATGGCCCCGCGCCTGGCTGACGGCGTTAGAGTTTTCGGCTTAGGACGTCCTTGATGGCGTTGTTCTCGAGCGCCAGCTCTGAGTACATGCGCTTGAGCTTAGCGTTTTCGGCCTCCAACTCTCGTAGACGCTTCAGCTCGGAAACACCCGCCCCGCCGTACTTCGACTTCCAGCCGTAATAGGTCGCCGCACTGATCCCATGTTTACGCGTGAGCTGGGCGACCGGTAGGCCAGCCTCGCCCTCTTTCAGGATCGCCACGATCTGCGATTCCGTGAACCGAGACTTATTCATCGAACTTCCCTCCAGGCTTCAATGCTGCCAGAAAAGTCCAGTTGTCGGTGTCTACCGCCAGGCGGAGCTTACGGTCCGCACTACGAGTCGGAATGGGCGGCAATGGAGTCGATTGCGGCGAAGATCGGCTGCACGGCGGAGAGGCTGCGCAAGAGGGTGCGGCAGGGCGAGCGGGATGAAGGGGGAGGCGCGCGGACCTGACCACGGACGAGCACGAGCGTCTCAAGGCCCTGGAGCGGGAGAACCGCGAACTGCGCCGGGCCAACGAGATCCTGAAGACCGCGTCTGCGTTTTTTAGCCCAGACGGAGCTCGACCGCCGACTGAAGTGATGGTGCGCTACATCGACGGCCATATGGCCAGGTACGGGGTCGAGCCGATCTGCGCAGTGCTGCCGATCGCCCCATCGACGTACTACGAGCACAGTGCGCGTGAGTTAGATCCGAGGCGGCTGCCGCCCCGGCGACAGCGCGACGCCCGGCTCAAGCCCGCGGTTACTCGGGTGTGGCATGAGAGTCAGCAGGTCTACGGCGCTCACAAAGTTTGGAAACAGCTCAACCGCGAGCGGTTCGCGGTGGCACGCTGCACGGTGCAGCGGTTGATGAGCGAACTCGGCCTGAAGGGTGTGGTGCGCGGACGGGCAACCAGGACGACATTCTCGAATGTCGCCGAAGCGTTCCCCGCCGATCGGGTGAACCGGCAGTTCCAGGCCTCTCGGCCGAATGCACTGTGGGTATCCGACCTGACCTATGTCGCGACCTGGCGCGGCTTCGTGTACGTGGCCTTCGTCATCGACGCGTTCGCCCGGCGCATCGTCGGTTGGCGGGTATCGAGTTCGCTGCGGACCTATCTGGCGCTGGATGCGCTGGAGCAAGCGCTGTGCGACCGTCAGGTCGAGCGCCAGAGCAGCCTGGTCCACCACAGCGATCGCGGGGTGCAGTATCTGTCCATTCGCTCCACCGAGCGTTTAGCGGACGCCGGCATCGAGCCCTCGGTCGGTACCGTCGGCGACTCCTACGATAACGCGCTGGCCGAGACCATCATCGGGCTATTCAAGACCGAGGCCATCCGTCGCCGCGGACCGTGGCGAACTCTCGAGGCCGTGCAGTTCACCACCTTGGAGTGGGTCGACTGGTTCAATCATCGTCGCCTGCTCGAATCGATTGGAGACGTCCCACCGGCGGAGAAGGAAGAAGCCTACAATCATCAAATGACCGAGTCGGCCCTGGCTGCCTGACTTAGACGAAACAGCCTCCGGAGATCCCGGCGCGATTCAATCTGCCGGTGGTGCAACGTAAACCCGGTGCGTTGCGCAATGGCGCACCGTTCGTCGAGTTGCCAACCGCCTTCAAGCGTCTGCAGGGCGTGCTGCTCAAACGGCCGGGCGGTGACCGTGAGATGATCGAGATCTTGGCCCTCGTTCTGCACCACGATGAGCAGTCGGTGCTGTACGCGGTCGAACTCGCGCTCGACTCGGGGGGTGCATCGAAGCAGCTCGTGCTGAACCTGCTCGCCCGTCTAGTCGAGCCGCAGGTGCCTGCGCCCATCGAGACGCCGCCACGCTTACAACTCACCGACGAGCCGGTGGCCAACGTTGGTCGTTACGACCGGTTGCGCGGGGTGGGCCATGCATCCTGAAGCGATGAGTGCGACACTCAGAACGCTCAAGCTGTTCGGCATGGCGCAGGCCATCGACGAGCTTGCCCGGCAGGGCTCGCCGGCCTGGCACGGGGCCGCGCTCGTACTCGACAGCCTGCTCAAGGCCGAGGTCGCTGAGCGCGAGGTGCGCTCGGTGCACTACCAGATGAAAGCTGCGCACTTCCCGGCTTACCGTGACTTGGCCGGCTTCGACTTCAATGAATGCTCTGTCAACGAAGCGTTGGTGCGCGGGCTGCATCGCGGTGACTTCATCGACGACGCGCAGAATGTGGTGTTGATCGGCACCGCCGGGACCGGTAAGACCCACCTGGCGACAGCTATCGGGCTGCAGGCCATCGCGCATCATCACCGTCGGGTACGGTTCTTCTCGACCATCGAGTTGGTCAACCTGCTTGAACACGAGAAGGCCCAGGGCAAGAGCGGGCAGTTGGCGCATCGGCTGACTTACGCCGACGTGGTGGTCCTCGACGAACTCGGCTATCTGCCGTTCAGTCAGTCCGCCGGCGCACTGTTGCTCCATCTGCTGAGCAAGCTCTACGAACGTACCAGTCTGGTCGTCACGACGAACCTGAGCTTCTCTGAATGGGCGTCGGTGTTCGGCGACCCAAAGATGACGACGGCGCTACTCGATCGCCTGACTCATCGCTGCCACATCGTTGAGACGGGCAACGAACGCTACCGCTTCAAGCACAGCTCAACACAGACACCGAAGGAGATTAAAACTAGAAAACCGACGAAGGGCTGAGCCATACTCTGGCTCCAAGGGGTGGGTCATTTTTAAATGCAAATGCCGGGGCAGGTTCCGGTGCAAAACAACAGACGTGTCGTCTTCGAGACCATTCGTGACTCGTATTAGTGCGTCGCAGCCTTCGCGTAGACCCACGAGGGGACCCGGGACCGTGCCGTTGATAGTGACGGCAGGCCCTTGTCGTTCACCGAACTTTAATATTTCCTTGCGGATAAGAAGATCTATCGCGCCGACCTCGGGATCACCGACCGAGCGCTCATTCAAACCGGCCCGCGCTGTCGCGTAAGCGGGCATGCTGCGGTGCAGGCTCGCTAATAGGCCAAGGGCGGCGGAGCCGCGAATGAAACGCCTCCGACCCAAGGATTGGAATGTTGGTTTCATTGCGGCCTCGGGAAATACCCGACGCCGCCGGATGACTGGCGAATCGTCGACTCATTCTTCATCTGGAGGTCTCGTCTTTGCCGTGGGGTAGCAACCAGACCGGACTGGCGCAGCCACAAGGACCTGCACGAAGCTTGTCAGCCGCAGATGGGCCCCACGTGCCAGGTTGATATTCATGTACGGGCGTTGCCAACCCGAGTACGGGTTGGACCACCGCCCACGCGGCCTCTACGCCGTCCTGACTCGCAAAGAGAGTGTCATCGCCGACCATCGCATCGCTTAAGAGGCGCTCGTAGGCTTCCATCTCATCCCCGTGCGGCTGATTGACTACTTCGAGTTCCGTCCGATCGCCAATCAGAAGATCTCCTGGGCGCTTTACACGAGCGCCGATAGCAATCGTCACGTCGGGACTTAGTCGGAAGCGCACATAGTTCGCCTGTCCCGGACACAGGTTACTAAGCGCGGGCGGTTTGAGCATGACCAGTACTTCCGTCATCGTCGTAGGGAGGCATTTGCCGGCCCGAATGAAGAAGGGCACGCCGTCCCAGCGCGGTGAGTCGATGCGAAGCCGGGCAGCAACGAAAGTCTCGACCATCGAGTCGCGGGCCACACCGTCCTGCTCGCGGTAGCCAAGGAACTGCCCCCGCACCAGGTCGTTTGGGCCAAGCGGGCGGATCATCCTGAACACCTTCGCCTGCTCATTTCGGATTGACTCATGATGGGTTGCCGTCGGCGGCTCCATTGCAAGGAAGCCCACGACTTGAAGCAAGTGGTTTTGCATCACGTCACGAATTGCGCCGGCCTCCTCATAAAAGCGGCCACGGCCCTCAACGCCCATGCTTTCGGCCATCGTGATCTGCACGCTGTCGATATAATTGCTGTTCCAGAACGGCTCGAGGAAGGTGTTGGCGAAGCGGAAAACCAGCAGATTCTGTACCGATTCCTTCCCAAGGTAATGGTCGATGCGGAAGACAGATGACTCGTCGAAGACCGAATGAAGCGTCGCGCTCAGCGTCTGCGCGGACGAGAGGTCACGGCCGAAGGGCTTCTCCAAAATAACGCGCGCTCCATCGGCGCAGTTTGATTGGGCAAGGCCCTCGACGACACTCGAAAATACACTAGGAGGGATCGCAAGATAGAGGAGCGGATGGGCGGCACCGCCGAGCACCTGACGGAGTGCAGCGTAAGTGGCTGGAGCGCCATAGTCACCGTGCATATATTGGAGCCTCTCCTCCAGCTTCGCAAAGACTGACGTGTCAAAATCGCCGCGTTTCTCAACGCTCGCACGAGCGCGCGCCCGGAACTGCTCATTTGTCCAGTCCGATCTCGCGCCCCCAATAACAGGCATTTGAAGGTGCCCACGTCGCGCCATCGAGTACAACGCCGGAAAAATCTTCTTGAAAACGAGGTCGCCGGTGGCCCCGAAGAAAACCAGAGCATCGGAGCGAGGATTGCTCATGCGCTGCGCTTCATTTCTCAGACTTTTCCAAGTGGCCGCCAAATTCATAGCGCATTGCCGAGAGCAGCTTGCCCTGGAAATCTGCCGCGCCGCGCGAAGCGAATCGTGCATATAGCGCTGTGCTAAGCACCGGCACAGGCACTCCTTCATCGATGGCTGCCTTGAGCGTCCACCGACCCTCGCCCGAGTCTGACACCCGACCCGCGAACTGCGCGAGGTTCGGATCGTCCGCCAACGCTTTCGCAGTCAAGTCCAACAACCATGATGCGATGACGCTGCCTCGGCGCCATACCTCAGAAATATCGCTCAGGTTGAAATCAAATTGATAGTGTTCAGGATCCCGCAGGGGCGTGGTCTCCGCGTCCGGGGAGGACAGTCGCTTGCCGATATTAGCATCGCGCAAAATGCCGAGCCCTTCGGCATAGGAGGCCATGAGGCCATACTCGATGCCGTTATGGACCATCTTCGCGAAGTGCCCGGCCCCATTTGCTCCGCAATGCAAATAGCCCTGTTCCGCAGTGCCGCCCATACTCTCGCGCCCCGTCGTGCGGGGAATGTCTCCGCGGCCAGGGGCCAGCGTTGCGAAGACGGGGTCAAGGTGTCGCACTACGCCTTCCTCACCGCCGATCATAAGGCAATAGCCGCGGTCCAGCCCCCACACGCCACCGCTCGTTCCCACATCTACATAGTGAATCCCATTGGGCGCTAATTGCCTTGCGCGTCGGATATCGTCTACGTAATGCGAGTTCCCGCCATCAATCACAATATCGCCAGGCTCAAGCAACAACAGTAAATCGGCGATGACCGAGTCAACGACTGCTGCAGGCACCATTAACCAAACTGCCCGCGGCTTCTGCAGTTTTCCTACGAGATCCGCAAGAGAGGCGGCCCCGACTGCGCTCTCCTTCACTAGGTCCCGTACCTGCTGCGGCGAGCGATTGAAAACCACACACTTGTGGCCCCCTTGGATCAGTCTCCGGGCCATATTGGCGCCCATTCTGCCGAGCCCAACCATTCCGAGTTGCATTGCGCTATTCCTAATTGAATATCGGATTGAATATTTGGCGACACCAATCTGTGATGTAACCCACCCGTACTTGTCCCTTGCGACCCACGATGGGCACGCACGCCCTCAATAAAATATCGGTAGCGTTCATGGCACTGGCCAGAAACGTCATTCGACAAAACAAGCGCGAACGTGGTCCCATGTACGGCGCCTGCGGAGGAGATCTGCGGGCTCTCGCTCTCCCCTGTGTCCAGCATCTAGTTATCGAATTCGTAGATAAATGTGCGTCGCCGCCCAGAACTTGAGCTCTCAATGCAGAAGGGTTGCAAGGATCGATTATTTTGTCATTTGTCGTCACTCGTCGACCTGCTGAACTGCTAATCTCGTTGCCGTCGTTCATCTTTATTGTGCCTTCTCACATCATCGCGTAGTGGTCAATTTTCCGTCATTTCATCACGCATTCGTTCGCCGGTGAGATGCAACAGGTTGTGGCCGCATCGGCGGACGCCCTAACGAGACCGTCTCCCCAATGAGAGATATTTCGCTCCTCTCAGTGGTGTTTGTAATAACCGACATTCAAAATGTCATTCCAGCTGGTGGTGTTATGGCACTCGAAACACTGATCAACCTGCGCATGTTCCTTGCCTGCGAACTTCTGCGAGATCATCGAGAAATGCTCCATGAAATGACTGGGCGGCGGCTGATGGCACTGGACGCACTCCCTGGACTGGGCTGGCGGGTGTTGATAGCCGGCTATGATCCATGAGCCGAACGTGTGGCACTGTGCGCAGTCGCTACCGAAGCGCCTCAAATGCGGGTCTTGGCGATCATGGCATCCGACGCAGTTTAGGGCTTCGCGCGCGGTGGCGGCATCGAGATGTTGGGGACTTCGAATGCGGAGCCAAGTTTCTAGCGATCGTAGAGTGGCTGCGCTGTCAGCATCACTTCGCGATGCGCGCGCAAGGGTACGTGCGCCGACTTTCGCAAGAGCCACATGATCCATTGCGAGCGGTCGGATTTTCGTAGACACATGCTCGATGTGGCACGCTACACACTCCTCGATGCTCGCGTGAAACGCGGTCGGCTGACGGCTAAGCAGTCGCTCGGAATTCGCGTGACATGCTGTGCAGTTGGTGACCGTAACTCCGACAGTCGGCTCGTGGCATGCAATGCAGCGCTCACCCAAAGAAGCGTGCCGAGGAGACAGGGGCCCCGGACGTACGAGCTGTTGCCACATAGCGGAAATCGGCTCGAAATGAACGAACGCGAGCGAAGTTGCCGTCGTGACTGCAACAATTAGCACGATCCACAGCGAAAGCTGCTTCACTGCAGCCACCGCAGCCCGAAGTAGATGCCTGAACCGATGTGCAGGGCCAGAAGCACATAGAGAAAAATGGAGAGCACGATGTGCAACTTCAGCGATCGACTGAACCAGCGTTTGAAGAACTCGTGCATGCGGATCGCATACTCTAGGTCAGCTACAGATTCGGCGATTTGAGTGACTGCTCGGGCGGGGGCCCCTACTTGGCTCGAAAACCCGAGAGACGCGAGGCTTGCGGCCATAATTGGTGCTTCAGGTGAGGCTCTCAATTTAGCCGGCAATCGCTCGAGCGCGCCCCACGCGCTGTCTAGATCGCCTCTGGCAGTTTGTAGCAGAGCCAGTTTGTCGGTGATCTCATGCACGACATAGGTCAGCAGATAACGGACCGCAAACCCGCTGACTACGACGAGGAGCATCACTGAAGTCAGCGCAATGCCGAGCCAACTGTCGTACTTGTGACCAGTGTGGATGATCGCGAGCAATGGGCCGAGAATGCCGGTATACACGTGCAGGTTGAGCATTGTCTGCAATGACAGGCGCGCGGTTAAACGCGCCTTGATCGAGGGGATGCGTTTGGCGACCGTGTACACGAGCGGCACGACCATGAGCACAGCGCCCGCGATCCCGAATGCCGCTCCGATACCACTGCCCGCGAATCTCGGCGCGCGGTGGACAAGAAAGCCTAACCAGGCCAACAATAAAAGAAATACCACGCCGCTGACGATGATACCTTCACGCGCTTTCATCGTCTTACGCCTCTACCGTGACAGCGGCCTTGGGCTTGGCTTGGCAGGCGAGAATGACGCCATTGGTTTTGTCTTCAGGGCTAAGGGCGTCTTCCACCGCCATCTCGACTTCTCCGGAGGTCATCGTCACCTTGCAAATGCCGCAGGTGCCAACCCGGCAAGAGAATTCAATTCCGATGGCGAGTTCTTCCGACAGCTCAAGAATGGTCTGTCCGGCATGAATTTTGGCCGACTTGTTGTGCTTCGAGAATGTGACCAGTGGCCCACTAGCAGCGACAGTAGGATTAGAGGTCGTCCCGCCCGGGCCCAGCGCAGGTTTGGGCGCGCCGAACGCCTCGGTTTTCAATTGCTCGGCCGCTACGCCTAATGCTGTGAGGAGGGCTTTAGTCGCCTCCATCATCGAGGGTGGCCCGCACAAGTGGACCCTCCGCGCCGCAAGGTCGGGTACCGCCTGCGTGAGCAATTCTTTGGTGAGGCGCCCGCGCGGCCCCGGCCAATCGGTTCCCTCCGGGCGAGACATCGTGACCGTCACATGTAGCTTCGGATTAGCCCGCTGGAGCACTGCAAGCTCATTCGCAAATATGAAATCTGCTGGCGCACGACAAGCGTAGATGAGGAAGATGTCCCCGGCCCACGCCTGCTCGGTGAGATAGCGCGCGATGCTCATCATCGGGGTGATCCCCACACCACCGGCAATAAGGACGACGCTATTCGCCTCACTGCCATCGAACGTAAACTTGCCGACCGGGCCCTCCACGTCGACGTGATCGCCAACCTTGAGCAAATCATTGATGTGACGGGAGACTGCGCCACGCGGCTCACGCCGAACTGTCAGCTCGGCGTATCCGCGCTGCGTCGGAGAGGAGGAAATAGAATAGGAGCGGTTCATCCGTGCACCGCCAATCCAGAACGTTGTGTTGAGGAATTGGCCCGGGATGAAGGAAAAAGGCAGGCGCCGATCGTCAGTGGTGGACAGCAGGCGAAAGGTTTTGACGTTCGGCGTTTCCGTGACGATGCTGCCCACCCGCAGCCGACCGCGCCAATTTGCGGTCGCAGGCGTGGACTCCTGCGAAACGGGGACAGCGGATAACGCTCGCGTCGACAGGGTCGCTTCGGCTCCCCCTGCACCTGGAGAATCTGTGGGCGCAGACCCACTGGGTCCGCCGTTCGATGGTGGCGATCCGCTGGGCGGCGGTCCGTCCGGACCGGGTTCGATACGTTTGAACAAAGCGGCTGTGCGGCGCATCTTGAAGAAATACATCGCGACCATCACGATCGCGAACGTGACGAGCAGAACCATTGCAAAAAGATGAAACGACGCGATGCCGGGCCGCGCGCTTGCCATTTCAGGGCCAATTGGCGACGCGAGGTTCATCTCGCGCTTAAACCAGTCTAGCGCGAGGTTGCGCGGCGCCTTGCCTTCGGCCAAGACCCGCCGCGCCGCGATGCCTGCGCCGAGTGCGTCGAGGCCCTCGTGCATCAGACCAACGGATTTCTGCATGGCGAGGAAATCATTCGCTTGTGCCGCGTGCTCAAGCGATTCGGCCCCCAAAGTGTCAACGGCAACCCAAAATTCCCCAGTTTGGTAACCTAAATTTCCCCACCCGGTTGAGTTTCATCGTCGTGTG
>JAIEQK010000006.1 GCA_019747795.1 Gammaproteobacteria bacterium
CGGCGACCAGGCCGCGCGCGACGCGCGGCGCCAGCTCGGCGAGTTGATCAACGCGCAGTTCGTCGCCTGGGGCCTGACCGACAGCGAGCGCGAGATCGGCTGGCTGCTGCTGAAGGGGCTGAGCCTCAAAGAGATCGCCGCGCTGCGCGCCACCGCCGAGAAGACGGTACGCACCCAGGCCTCGGCGCTGTACCAGAAGGCGGGGCTCGACGGCCGCCACGCCTTCGCGGCGTGGTTCCTGGAGGATCTCCTGTAGGTCGGACTTCAGTCCGACATTTGCTCCGGGGCTTCGATGCAAGCTCTGGAATCGAATGTCGGGCTGAAGCCCGACCTACACCCGAATGTCGGGTTGAAACCCGACCTACAAATGCTGTCCCAAGGTCCGTACGTCGATGCGCGTGGCGCTCACGTGCCCGGCGCGCAGCACCATGTCGTCGGTGTCGGGGGCCTCGTCGAGTTCGGCGGTGGCGAGGGCGTGGTGATACTGGTCGCCCTTGCGCGTGAAACAGCCCCCGTACCAGCTGAGGCCTAAGCGCGCGCGCACGATTTCCAGCTCGGCGGCCGGCGTGCTCGGGAAGTTCACGTTCCAGGTGAAGGCCTCGAAGTCGTCGGGCAGGACGAACTGGCGCCACACCGCGGGCATCATGCGCTCGACGATGGCGGCGAAGCGCGCGCTGGTCTCGGGCAGGAAGTTGCGTTCCTGGTCCCAGTGACGGAACTCCGCCGGCGTGATCTCCTGCGACAGCGCGAGCCCCGGCAGGCCGGCGATATTGCCTTCGAGGCAGGCGCCGATGGTGCCCGAAGCGAGGGTGAAGCCGAGCCCCACGTTCTTGCCGATGTTGATGCCGGAGACGACCAGGTGCGGCTTCGCCGGCAGCAGCTGGTAGATGGCGAGATTGACGCAGTCCGCCGGCGTGCCGGTCACCGACCAGGCCGGCGTGCCGTGCAGGTCGATGCGCTCGGCGTAGAGCGCGCCGTAGCGGGTCATGGACTTGCCCTTCCAGCTCTGCTCGGTGGCCGGCACCACCACGTCGAGCTCGCCGAACTGCGCGAGCACGCGGATCGCGAGGTGGAATAGCGGCGAATCGTGGCTGTCGTCGTTGGTCAGCAGGATGCGCGGGCGCGGGAGAATCATGCGGTCTCAAGCTCCTCGAAGTTCGAAGGTCGGCGCGCGCACTCGGGCGCGCTCTGCGGTGGGCCGGCTCAGCCCGGCAGGTCGCGCCAGGTGGCGAAGGTCGCGGCCTGGCCGTGCATGTGGCCAGCGTCGTCGATCACGTTCCACACGGTCGCGTTCTCGATCACGAAACGCCGGCCGCTCGCGGCGATGCGCACGCCGCTGTAGTCGTCGATGAAGCCCTGTTCCAGCACCTTGCGCATGAGCTCGGCGCGCGCTTCCTGGCGCTGCGCCTCGGCCGAGGCGCGCGACGGCAGCAGCACGAAGGCCGGCCAGTCCAGTTCGAACAGCGCGAGCGCGGTGCGGTTGCCGTAGTTGAACAGCGGGTCGGCTTCGAGCCCGTGCGACAGGAGCGCGAAGGGCGCCTGCCACGCGGCGTAGCCGCGGGTACCGTGGGCGGGCGCGGGTAGCAGTTCACGGCCGGTCAGGCGGGTGAAGCTCGCGCACAGAAGCTCGACGTGCGCGCCCAGCCAGTCATTGGCCGCGCAGGGTGCGGCGATGCGCGGCGCGACTTCGCTCACAGGCCGCGGGCCCGCGCGCGCTTCAACGCCAGCGCGATGGTCTCCGGGCTCTGCGCGCCGCTGAACAGCAGGCGCCCGTTGTAGAGAAAGGCCGGCACGCCGTCCACGCCGGCCTCGCGCGCGGCGCGCTCGGTCGCTTCGATGAGGGCGTCACCGGCGGCGTCGTTCAGCATGGTGTCGATGGCCTCGCCGGCGAGCCCGGCGGCGAGGCCGATGTCGCGCAGCGTGGCGGGGTCGCCGACGTCGCGGCCTTCGACGAAGTAGGCCGCGAACAGGCCGTCGACCACCGCGTCCTGGCAGCCGTGTTCGCCGGCCAGTTCAACGAGGCGATGGGCGCTGCGCGTGTTCGGCGTGCGCGCGATGCGCTCCACGTGCATGGGCAGATCGTCTTCGGCCGCGGCCGCTTCCACGCGCGCATACAGGCGCCGCGCTTGCTCGAGCGAGCCGAACTTGCGCTCGCAGTACTCGCGTCTGTCCATGCCGGCGCGCGGCAGGGTGGGGTTCAGCTCGTAGGGGCGCCAGCGGACGGTGATGGGAAAGTCTTCCAGCGTGGCGAGCGCACGCTCGAGCCGACGCTTGCCAACATAGCACCACGGGCACACCACGTCCGAGACGATGTCCAGCACCGGTATCGCTGCAGTGTCGTTCATGGCACGCCTCCTTCGAGTTCGCTCGCCGCATTGTTCCGGCCGGGCCCTCGAGCGTCAATCGCGCGCCGCGCGGCATAATGGCCGCTCGGCACCTGGAGACACCCATGACGACGCGCATGATCAACGTCGGCGAATACAACCTGCACCTGACCGAGGTCGGGGCGGGCGAACCGCTGCTGCTGCTGCACGGCTTTCCCGATTCGGCGAACTTGTGGCGCCACCAGATCCCCGCGCTGGTGAACGCCGGCTTTCGCGTCATCGCGCCCGACCAGCGCGGCTTCGGCGCGTCGGACAAGCCGCAGGATGTGGCCGCCTACCGCCTGCCCGAATGCATCGGCGACATCCTCGCGCTGCTGGATGAGTTGGGTGTGGAGCGGGTCAAGCTGGTCAGTCACGACTGGGGCGCGGCGGTCGGCTGGGGGCTCGCGGCGCTGCATCCGGAGCGCGTGGTGCGCCACGTCGCGCTGTCGGTCGGGCATCTCAGTTCACTGTGGGCCGCCGGCATCGCGCAGCGGCGACTCGCCTGGTACATGCTGCTGTTCATGCGCGTCGGCGAAGCGGAGGAGATCCTCACCCGCGACGACTGGCAATGGTTCCGCGAGATCTTCCAGCATCACAGCGAGATGGAGACGTGGATACGCGACCTGTCGCGCCCCGGCGCGCTCACCGCCGGCCTGAACTGGTACCGCGCCAACGTCGACCTCGACACCTGGACCCGCGAAGGCTGGGTGCTGCCGCGCGTGCGCGTGCCGACGCTCGGCGTGTGGAGCAGCGGCGACGCCTATCTCACCGAGGTGCAGATGGTGGGCTCCCAGGCCTGGGTCGATGCCGACTGGCAGTACCTGCGGGTGGAAGGCGCGAGCCACTGGCTGATGCTGGACCGGCCCGAGTACATCACGCGCGTGCTGCTCGACTACCTGCGCTGAGGCGGCAGGTCTTGCCGGGCGGGCGGCAAGCGCGGGCCGGGTGATGGCGACGTGTTGCCGGGGTCTTAGTGACCGGGTCGAAGCGAAGGCGCGAACCGTTCCTTCGCACCTCGTCCTCGAGACCCGTCATTCCCGCGCAAGCGGGAATCCAAGGGCTTCGCCGAGCGCCGATGGACCCCTGCTTTCGCAGGGGTGACGGAGGTGATGCGAGGTGGCGCGCTCGACGCGTCCCTGTCCCCGACAGACCCCTCATTCCCGCGAAGGCGGGAATCCATGGACTTCGCCGATCGCCGATGGACCCCTGCTTTCGCAGGGGTGACGGAAGTGAAGCGAGGCGGGGCTCTCGACGTGTCCCTTGCCCCCACAGACCCGTCATTCGCGCGTAAGCGGGAATCCATGGACTTCGCCGATCGCCGATGGACCCCTGCTTTCGCTGGGGTGACGGAGGTGAAGCGAGGTGGCGCGCTCGACGTGTCCCTTTCCCCCACAGACCCGTCATTCCCGTGCAAGCGGGAATCCAAGGGCTTCGCCGATCGCCCATGGACCCCTGCTTTCGCAGGGGTGACGGAGGTGAAGCGAGGTGGCGCGCTCGACGTGTCCCTGTCCCCGACAGACCCCTCATTCCCGCGAAGGCGGGAATCCATGGACTTCGCCGATCGCCGATGGACCCCTGCTTTCGCAGGGGTGACAGGGTCGAAACGAAGGCGCGGACCGTTCCCTCGTTCCTCGTCCTCGAGACCCGTCATTCCCGCGCAAGCGGGAATTCATGGGCGTCGCCGACCGCCGATGGACCCCTGCTTTCGCAGGGGTGACGGAGGTGAAGCGACGGCGCGGACCGTTCCCTCGCACCTCGTCCTCCAGACCCGTCATTCCCGCGCAAGCGGGAATCCATGGGCTTCGCCAATCGCCACCGACGCCACCGGCACGCCCCTTGCATCGTGAGTCTCGCTTCACGAGGCTCGTCCATTGCCCGGTTATTCACCCACCCCCATCGCCCACCAACGTCCGTCGACCGAGACCGGCAAGCCGTTCGCCATCGGCGGCGTGAAGCTGTTCGGCGATGACGGCTTCAATTTTCGCGACGTCCTGGACCTCATCAATCCACTGCAGCACATCCCGGTGGTCGGCAACCTCTACCGCAAGCTGACCGGTGACGTCGCGGCCCCGGCCATTCGCATCGCCGGCGGCGCGCTGTTCGGTGGACCGCTGGGCGCGGCCTTTGCCGCGGCCAACGTGGCGCTGGGGCGCGTGCTGAAGCCGGCCATGGACTTAGGCGTCGCCGTCGCGGACACGGCGCTTGCGGCGCAGGAGACGCCACCGGCGACCGAGTCGCGCGGCGGCTGGATGATCGCGCAGCAGCGCGCGTATCCGGTGGGCAAGGCCGCGGACGCGGCCCTGGCGCGGGTGGCGGCGGAAGCCACCGCCGCGGCGGTGGACAAGACCTACAGCCTGGAGGGCATCGAGGCCGAGCGGCGCCACCTGTTCGGCAGCTTTCACCAGCAGGCCTGAGCGGCAGGTCCGCCGACCTGCCGCGGCCGGGCGCCGCGTGCCCTCAGGCGAAGCGCGGCATGATCTCCTTCGCGAACTGATCCACCACCTCGCGGGTCGGACGGATCGGCTGCACCGCCACCTGGTGCACGCCGGCGTCGCGCATCGCCTCGATCATGCCGAGCACTTCGGCCTTGGTGCCGGTCAGCGTGGTGGCCTGGATGATCTTCTTGGTCATCAGCGCCTCGTGCTCGTCCTTGAGATGCTGCAGGTAGCCCTCGTAGAGCTTGAGGTGACGGGTCTCGATGGGCGCGTTGGGCTCGCGGTAGACGTCGGCGAAGCCCATCAGTTCGTCGCGCAGTGAACCCGGCATGGCGCTCGGATCCTTGTGGCAGGACAGCGCGAAGATGTTGCTGGAGGAGGCCACCATCGGGCCGACCGCCTCGCGCACCGCGCGGGTCTCGATCTGCTCGTCGGAGTCGGTCAGGTAGAACGCGGTCATGGACAGGATGTAGATCTTGTCCGGATCGCGGCCCGCTTCCTCCGCGCCCTTGCGCACGTTACCGATCATCCACTTCACCAGGTCGGGATGCACCGCGCCGAACAGGATCACGCCGTCGGCGATGCGGCCGGCGAGCTGCGCGACCTTGGGGCCGGAGGCCGCGAGGTAGATCGGAATGCGGTCCTTGATGTTGATCATCCCGAGGTCGGGATTCAGGAACTTGATCTTGCGATGGCGATCGCCCTCGCTGTAGTCGGTGATCTTGCCGTCGAACAGGTCGCGGCAGATGCGCACGTGCTCTTCGAGCTCCGACATCTTGGCCGCCGGCATGCCCATGGTGCGGCGCGTGGTGTTGCCGGTGCCGATACCCATGATCGCGCGGCCCGGCGCGAGTTCGTTGATGGTCGCCATGCCGCAGGCCGACAGCGGCGCGATGCGCGAGGACGGATTGGTCACGCCCGGGCCGATCTTGATCTTCGAGGTGCGATCGGCGCACAGCGCCATCACCGCGTAGACCTCGCTGCCCAGCATCTGGGTGTCGTACAGCCAGGCGTGGGTGAAGCCGTGGTCCTCGGCGTACTTCACGTCCTTGTGGATGTGAATGTCGCCCATGAATACGAATCCGAAATCCATCGTCACTCTCCGCGTGCGGCGGCGCTCGAGTGAGCGCCCAGGGGTGGTGGGGGCGCCGACCGGCAGGCCGGCGATGGCGCAGCTTAGGCGCGAGGGCGCATGGTGTAAACGACGCTGGCCCTATACGAGCGATAAGCCAGGCTTATAGCCGAGCCGCTCAAGCGGGGAATGGCCGGCGGCGTCGGCGGCTGCCTAGAATCGGGGCACGAGCCGAGCGGAGGTGAGTCCCGTGGAAGTCGATGCCCTGCTGAACGACCCGGCGTTCTTCGCCGGCGAACGCCACTACGCCTTGTTCGACCGCATGCGGCGCGAGGACCCGGTGCACTGGACCGCGAGCCCGGACGGGCGCGGCTACTGGTCGGTGTTCCGCCATGCCGACGTGAAGGAAGTGCTCGGCGAGCCGGTGCTCTACAGCTCGGAGCGCGAAGGCGTGTTCCCGGTGCTGGACGAGGAGATGGCGAAGATCGCGCGGGACGCGTGGGGCGTCGGGCAGAACGTCGCGATGATCGATCCGCCGCGCCACGCCGAGTTCCGCAAGGCCATCGCCCAGCCCTTCATGCCCAAGCCACTGGCCGACAACGAGGAGCGCACGCGGCTGCTGATCGGGCGCATCTTTGATGCGCTGCCGGCCCACGGCGAGATCGACCTCGTGACCGATCTTGCCGTACGCATTCCGATGGCGGTGATCTGCGACATCCTCGACCTGCCCGCCGCCGACTGGGACCGCCTGTTGACCTGGGGCAAGATGGCCATCGGCGGCTCGGATCCGGAATGCAGCCGCGGCAGCGCGGCCGCCACCATGGATTTCGGCTACCAGTGCCTGAAGGACTACAGCGCGGCCATCGTCGCGACGCGACGCGGCTGTCCCCACGCCGATCCCTTGACCAGCCTGGCCAACGCCGAGGTCGGCGGGCGGGCCATGAGCCA
This sequence comes from Gammaproteobacteria bacterium, assembly GCA_019747795.1. Classification (GTDB taxonomy): domain Bacteria; phylum Pseudomonadota; class Gammaproteobacteria; genus JADJYF01. Next base: position 6,822 of record JAIEQK010000006.1, read on the forward strand.
GTCCGAAGCCACCTACAACGCCGTGCAAGTCATCCTCGCGGGCTTCGAGACCACGCGCAACGCCTTCTCCGGCGGCGTGCTGGGCCTGTTGCAGAACCCGGCGCAGATGGACCTGCTGCGCGCCGATCCCAAGCTGCTCAGGCTCGCCGCCGAAGAATTCGTACGCTGGTCGAACCCGGTCATCTCGCTGATGCGGGTCGCGACCGCCGCCACCGAACTCGGCGGCCGGGCCGTGCGCGAGAACGATCGCCTCATCCTGTGGCTGTCCTCGGCCAATCGTGACGAGGCGGCCTTCGAGCGACCCTACGAGTTCGACGTCACCCGTCACCCCAACCTGCACGTCGGCTTCGGCGCCGGCCCGCACTTCTGCCTCGGCGGACCGCTGGCCAAGCTCGAGATCCGCCTCGCCATGGAGGAACTGATCGCGCGCTACGACGGCATCGAGATCACGGGCGACGTGGAATGGGTGCAGTCGACTTTCGTCGGTGGCTTGAAGCGCCTGCCGGTGCGTCTGGTGCCCAAGGCGACGCGCGTTGCGTCGCGGGTCGCTTCGTGAGCGCGGCGCAGAGCACGATGACGGCCGCCACTGACGTCCTGCCGATCCTCGACGTGGCCGGCGACGGTCGTGCCCGCGGCCTCGCCTACGGCGCGCACTATGGTGAGCGTGTGCGCCGCACCTGGCGCTACTACGCCGAGACGGTGTTCGCCACCAGCAAGCTCTCGCCCTCGGAAATCGAGCGGCGCACGGCCAAGGTGCGCGAGCTGATCGGCGCCTTCAGTCCCGATCTGGGCGATGAGATCGACGCGATCGCCGAGGGTGCGGGGCTCGAGCGCTGGACCATGCACGCGTTGAACGCCCGCACCGAGATCCTGAACGCGCGGGTCGGCGAGTGCACCGCGCTCTACGTACCGGCCACGCGCACGCTCGGCCAGACCTGGGACTGGCTGGCACCGCTCGAGGATCTCATCGTCCTCACGCGCTGCACCTATCCCAATGGTCATCGCATCCTGACCATGGCCGAACCCGGGCAGCTGGCCAAGGTCGGCATGAACTCGGCCGGCCTCGGCGTGTGCCTCAATTTCCTCGTGGCGCCCCACGGACTGGAGGGCGTGCCGGTACACGTGCTGCTGCGCGCGCTCCTGGAGTGCACCTCGCTCGCCGAGGCGCGCCGCCTCCTGGACAGGGCCGGGCTCGGCAAGTCGAGTCATTTCCTCCTTGCCGACGACCAGGGGCAGGCGGTCAGCTTCGAATTCGCCGGCACCCGCAGCGGCGAGGTGCCGGCGGTGGAGGGCGGCTATGTGCACACCAATCACTGCATCGCGCCGGACCGCGACCCGGAGGGCTACGAGATAGACACCTCACCCGAACGTCTCGCCGCGGCGCGCCGGCTGCTCGCGGCCGATCCGCGCGCGGACGTCGAAGGCGTCAAGCGACTGCTCGACTTCAACGACGGCGGCAAGGCTTCGATCCGCGTGACCTACCGGCCCGAGCCCATGATGGGCGGCGGCCTCATCGGCAGCTGCGCGACCGTGGTCATGGACCTCCCAGCGCGCTGCATGCACGTGCGCAAGGGCCCCGATCCGGCGCGCGCCTTCGCGCGCCACGCGGTGTGAGCGTCGGCTGCGCGGCGCTCAGGCCAGGCAGCGATTGATGAACTGCCCGATGTCCTTGATCTCCTCCAGGCTGACCGAGTGTTCGATGGGGTAGTCGCGGTAGTCGACTGCGTAGCCGAGATCGCGCAGCCGCGCGGCGCTGGCGCGACCGAAGCGTTCGTCCACCATCGGGTCCTGCGTGCCATGGCCGACCAGGATCGGCAGCCCGGCATTGGCCGCGTGCGGTTCTATGCTCGCCTGCGTCGCGAAGTAGGTGGACAGCGCGACGAGGCCAGCCAGCCGCTCGGGCCAGGTAAGCGCCAGCTCGAAGCCCACGGCGCCGCCCTGCGAGAAACCCGCGATGACGATGCGCGCGCTCGGCACACCGCGCGCGTTCTCCCGCTCGATGAGCTTGCCGACCGCCGCCGCCGAGGCGCGCAGCTGGGACTGGTCGACCCGTCGATCGAGGTCCAGGCTCAGGATGTCGTACCAGGCCGGCATGACGAAACCGTTGTTCAAGGTCACCGGCATGCGCGGCGCGTTGGGAAACACGAAACGCACCGCGAGTTCACTCGCGAGCCCGAGATGCGGAACCACCGGCTCGAAGTCGTGGCCATCGGCGCCGAGTCCGTGCAGCCAGATAACGCTCGCGTTGGCGGGGCGCGTCGGCTCGACTTCGACGCAGGACAGAAGGCTCATGGGCGGTCTCCGGGCTCGGGTTGAATGCAGGTATCATCTTAGCCCAGGGTGTGAGACCGGCACGGCCGGGCAGCGGGGAGCAGCATGCAGTTCACGGGACAGGTGTGCATCGTCACGGGTGCGGCGTCGGGTATCGGCCGCGCCCTGGCGCTGGAACTCGCCCGGCGCGGCGCGCAGGTGGTGGTGAGCGACGTCGACCTGGCGGGCGCGCAGGGCGTGGTGGAATCCATCGAGCGCATGCGGCCCGGCGCCGGCAGCGCGCACGCGCTGGACGTGACCGACGCCGACGCGGTGGCGGCCCTGGTGGCGCAGGTCGTCGACACCCACGGGCGCCTGGACCTGTTCTTCAACAACGCGGGCATCGCAGTCGGCGGTGACGCGCGCGATCTCACCGTGGCGCACTGGCGCAAGGTCGTGGAAGTGAACCTGATGGGCGTCATCCACGGCGCCGACGCGGCCTTCAAGGCGATGGCCGCGCAGGGCCACGGCCACCTGGTCAATATCTCCTCGCTGTCCGGACTCATTCCCTTTCCCACCAACGCACCCTATGGCGCGACCAAGCACGCGGTGGTCGGCCTGTCGCACGCGCTCCGCATCGAAGGCGAGGACCTGGGGGTCAAGGTCAGCGTGGTGTGTCCCGGCTTCATCGACACCAACATATTCGCCGCGAGCGAGGTCCTGAACGCCGACCGCGAGCGGCTGATGGCCGCCAACCCGTTCAAGAAGGTGTCGGCCGACGAAGCCGCGCAGCGCATTCTCGAGGGCGTGGAGAAGAACCGCGCGGTGATCATCTTCCCGCTCTACGCGCACCTGATGTGGGCGCTGTTCCGCCTGGCGCCGGCGCTGCTGACGCCCTTCGGGCGGCGCATGATCCGCGATTTCCGCAAGCTTCGTCGTTGAGGGTGAGGCCATGATCGATCATCGACACATCGGCTACCGGCAGAAGCCCTTCGAGGTCGAGGTGGAGAAGGGGCGCCTGCGGCTCTTCGCCAAGGCCATCGGCGAGACCGATCCGGTCTACAGCGACGAGGCCGCGGCGCGCGCCGCCGGTCATCCGTCGCTGCCGGTGCCGCCGACCTTCTTCTTCTGCCTGGAGATGGAGCGCGCCGATCCCTACGACTGGTTCGCGGAACTCGGCATTCCTCTCGGCCAGGTGCTGCATGGCGAGCAGTCGTTCACCTATCACCGCCTGGCCCACGCCGGCGAGACGCTGACCTTCAGCGCGGAGCTCATCGACATCTACGAGAAGAAGAACGGCGCGCTGCAGTTCCTCGTGCAGCGCAACCATGTGACCGACGCCGCCGGCGCGCCGGTCGCCGACTTCGACCGCACCATCGTCATCCGCTGGGCCTGAGGTGAACGCCATGACGCTGCCGAACTACGACGCGCTGACGGTGGGCGACGAACTGCCGCCGCTCGAACTGCCGCCGCTGCGGCGGGTGAACCTGGCCATCTACTGCGGCGCGTCCGGCGATCACAACCCGGTGCACGTCGACAGCGACTTCGCGCGTGAGTCCGGCCTCGGCGACGTCATCGCCCACGGCATGCTGATCATGGCCTACGGCGGGCGCGTGCTCACGCAATGGGTGCCGCAGAGTGCCATCCGCTCGTTCCAGGCCCGCTTCATGGCCATGACCCGCATCGGCGACGCGATCACGGCGCGTGCGCGGGTGGTGGAGAAACTCGAGCAGGGCGGTGAGCGCTGCGTGCGCCTGGAAGTGTCGACCGAGAACCAGCACGGCGAGATCAAGACCAGCGGCTCGGCGCTCGTCGCGCTCGCGTGAGCGCCACGCTCGCGCCGCAGCGGCGCTCGCGCCTGCTGGCCGACAGCCTGTTCTACGTGCAGGCGGCCTGCGCGCTGGCCATGGGCCTGTCGCAGCTGCGCCGCATGCTGGACTCGGTGGAGGGTGTCAGCATCTCGTGGATGCTGTTCTGGGTCGCCTTCCTGGCGGTGAACCTGGGCCTCGCGGTGCGCGCCCATCGCGCGTTCGCGAGCCGCCTGTCGCGCCAGACCATCATCATCTACTGCCTGTGGACGGCGCTGTGCGGCGCCAACCTGCTGTTCCTGCTGTTCGCGCCCGAGGCGCGCTGGAACCTGGTCGACACCGTCACCACCGGGCTCACCCTGGGCGGCGTGACGCTCGCGACGCTCATCGGCCGCGCGCGCGGTCTGCGGCTCGGTGACCCCATGCTGCACGCCGCCTACGCGGTGTTCTGCAAGGCCGTGCCGCAGCTGACGCTCGCCTGGAACATCCTGCGCGAGGGCGGCGCGGGGATCTCCATCGTCGCCTTCACCGCCGGCCACATCACCATCTGTCTGCGCCTGTGGCAGGTGCTGATGTCGATCCGCGAGGCGGGACTCGACCGCAACCGTCTCGGCATGGCCATCGGTGAAGCCGCGAACGAAGCGAGCTGGGTGGTCGCGACGGTGGTGTGGCTGATGTAGGTCGGGCTTCAGTCCGACATTGCATGTGTAGGGCGGGTTTCAACCCGCCGTGCACGGCGCCTGTCCATGGCTGTGCATGGCCGATTGAAATCGGCGTTGTAGGGCGGGTTTCAACCCGCCGTGCACGGCGCCTGTCCATGGCTGTGCATGGCCGATTGAAATCGGCCCTACAGCCCGCGGCACCTCAGCAAGGCAAATTGAACAGTTCCTTGACGTTCTCGCGCAGGATCATCCGCCGCGTCTCCTCGCTCACGCAGGCGGTGTGCTCGGCCAGCAGGGCCTGGGAGTGCGGCCAGGTCGCGTCGCTGTGCGGGAAGTCGTTGGCCCAGATGAGACGCTGCGCGTTCACCTGGTCGGCGGTCTTGAACGCGACCCAGTCATCCTGGAAGGTGAAGTACACGTTCTCGCGGATGTAGTCGCTCGGCAGGCGCGACAGGCCGCGCGCTTCCATGTGGTAGCCGTGGCGCTCGTAGGCGTGGTCCATGCGGTACATGTAGTGCGGCAGCCAGCCCGCGTCGCCCTCGGCGCAGACCATTTTGAGCTTCGGATGGCGTTCGAACACGCCGCCCAGCACGAACAGGCCGATGATGTCCTGCACGCCGCGGATGATGTTCATGAAGCCGTTGATACGATTGCCGCGCGCGCCCTGGAACACGGTGTTCACGTCCGAGCCCTTGGAGGTCAGGATGTGGAAGCAGATCGGCATGCCGAGATCCGCGCAGCATTCCCACAGCGGGTCGTACATCGGCTGGTCGTAGTCCTCGTGCTGCGGGTTGCCGGGCATCATCATGCCGACGAAGCCCATCTCGCGCGCGCGGCGCACGTCGCGGATGGCGGACTCCACCGAGCACACCGCGGTCTGCGCGAGGCCGAACAGGCGCGTCGGCGCGCCGGCGCAGTACTCGGCCAGCCAGCGGTTGTAGGCGGTGAAGCAGGCGTCCTTGTAGTCGAAGTCAGGATGGTTGCACAGCACCATGCCGACCGAGGCGTAGAGCACTTCACCGGCCACGCCGTCGCGCTCCTGGTCGGCGACGCGGTAGCTCGGGTCCGAGCCGCTGCGGTGGATGTCCTCGAAGCGCGTGCCTTCGCGACGGCTCTTCAGATCCTGGGCCGACACCCCCGCGCCGGCCACCAGGCCGAGCGGAATCTTGTCGGTCATGCCGGGGATGACGTAGATGTCGTTGCCCTTGTCGTCACGCGCGATGTGCGGCGCGCTGTCCCGGTAGCGGGGCTCGATGTAGGCGCGATAGGTGTCGTGCGCCTCGACGATGTGCGAATCGGCGGAAATGCACCCGCCCTTGACGATGGACTGCATGAGACTCCTCCTCCCCAGGTGTCATGACCTCGATTGAGCGTAGGCGGTGGGGAGGCGTGGCGCCAGGGGAGGGCACAGGCCCCGATCCCGCACGATGCGAATCGGCAATGTAGGGCGGGTTTCAACCCGCCATGCACGGCGCCTGTCGAGGGCCGTGCATGGCCGATTGAAATCGGCCCTACACCGCCAGCAGCAGCGGCACCTGCTGTTCGGCGGCGGTCACGCCGCCGTGCATGCCGTGGAGGTCCATGTCGCGTTCGCCGGTGACGGTGTCGCGCATGGTGTAGCGGGCCTTCATCTGCAGCGTGTAGTCGCCAAGGCGCGCGTGCAGTTCGGGATGGGGTGTGCCCTGGCCGAACCAGCCGTCCTCGACCAGGCGGGCGCTTGGTACGAGGGTGGTGAATTCAGCGAGCGTGGTCTCCACGTAGCGGGCGAAGTCCTCGGCCTGGTCGTGGCGCACGTAGCAGTAGGTCGAGCGCGGTTCGCCGCACAACGGCAGGCTGAGGCAGTCGGCGAGGCGCGGGTGATCGGTGAGATCCACGCGCTCTGCCGGACCGCTGTCGAGAAAGCCGTGGTCGGCGGTGATGACCAGCGCCGTGCCGTGGCGCGCGCAGGTCTCGGCGAGCGTGGCGAGCGCCGTATCGAGCGCGTGGAAGTGCGCGGCCACCTGCGGACTCGAAGGCCCATGCACGTGGCAGGCATGGTCGAAGTCCGACCAGTAGGCATACACGTAGCGCGCGTCGCTCGCGCCGCGCGCCAGCGCGGTGAGCTTAGTCGTGAAGTCGTCCAGGTCGCGATAGCCCTGGCGCCGCGCGCCGGCGAGCACCGCCTGGCTGAAGTCCGAATCGGCGATGAATGCGCGCAACAGGGCCGTGCTCGCGCCGTCGACGCCGGCGCAGAAGCTCGGCGTGTCCACCACCGCGGGCAGCGGCACGCCGGCGCTCGCGATGGTGGCGCGGGTATAGCGCGGCATGAACGGCAGCACCGCGGTCACGGCGCCGAGCTTCCTGAAGTGCATGAACCAGCCGGTGAGACCGTGCTGCTGGGGCGCGAGCCCGCTCATCAGCGTGGTCACTGCCGTCGCGGTGGTCGGCGGGTAGACCGAGGTCATGGTGCCGGCCAGGAGTTCACGCAGGGCGCTGCGCGGCCCGAGCTGATCGAGCAGCGCCTGGCCGAGACCATCGATCACGAGCAGCAGCACGCGCGCCGCGCCCCCGAGGCGCGTGGCCGGCAGCGCGCGCAAGGGCGCGTAGCCGTTGGACGGCGCCCCCAGCGCGTCGCCGAGCGAGCGCATGAGATTGACCAGCGAACCGCCGTCGTAGTCGGGCTTCATGATCGAGAGGTCGTAGTCGAGCATCGGACCGCCTCAGGAGCTGCAGGAGAGCATCGAGCAGCCGGCGCGCTGCCGTGCCCAGTCGGGCCGCTTCGCGGCCAAATGCTCGCGGCCGGGCTGGTCGTCGTAGGGGCGGCGCAGGGTGTCCTGGAGCTCATGCACCTTGCTGTTGTCGCCCTGCTCGGCGGCGTCGATGGCGAGCTGCGCCAGGTAGTTGCGCAGCACGTAGCGCGGATTGGCGCCACGCATCACCTCGCGGCGGCGCGCGGCGGACAGCGGGTCCGCGCGCAGGCGCGCGGCATAGCTGGCCAACCAGGCGGCGAGCCGCGCGCGGTAGTCCGTGTCGAGCTGCGTGGGCACGTAGTAGGCCTCGCCGACCAGGGCGAGGAAGCCCTCGAGGTCGGGCTCGCCGGCGTCCAGCGGCGTGAAGTCGGCGAGCGCGCGGAAGAACAGCGTCATGTCGGTCTCGACCTGGCCGAGCAGGGCGAGCAGTTCGCCGAGCAGCGCCTCGTCGGCCTCGCCCGCGAGCGCGCCCAGTCCCAGCTTGGCGGCCATGCCCGTGCTCCAGGCCTCGGCATAGGCGCCGCGATAGGTTTCCAGCGCGGCTTCGAGCGGCGGCACGTCCTCGATGAGCGGATGCAGTGCGTTGGCGAGTTGCACCAGGTTCCACAGCGCGATCTGCGGCTGCTGGCCGTAACGGTAGCGACGACGCTCGGCGTCCGTCGTGTTGGGCGTCCAGTCCGGGTCGAAATTCTCGAGCCAGCCGTAGGGGCCGTAGTCGATGGTGAGACCGAGGATCGACATGTTGTCGGTGTTCATCACACCGTGCACGAAGCCGACCTGCATCCACTTCGCGATCATGACCGCGGTGCGCCGGCAGACTTCGGCCAGCCAGCGCGTGATCACCTCGCGGCGCGCCGCGAGCGGCGCGGCGGGGTCGTAGCCGAGTTCGGGATAGTCCGTGCGCAGGGTGAAGCTCACCAGGCGCTCGAGGGTCGCGAGGTCGCCGCGCGCGGCGTGGATCTCGAAATGGCCGAAGCGCGTGAAGGACGGCGCGACGCGGCACACCACCGCGCCCGGCTCCGGGCGCGGACGGCCGTCGTAGAACATGTCGCGAATCACCTGCTCGCCGGTGGTGACCAATGACAGCGCGCGGGTGGTCGGCACGCCGAGATGATGCATGGCCTCGCTGCACAGGAACTCGCGCACCGAGGAGCGCAGCACCGCGAGCCCGTCGGCGCCGCGCGAATAGGGCGTGGGGCCGGCGCCCTTCAGCTGCAGCGCCCAGCGCTGCCCGGCGCGGTTCACCACTTCGCCGAGATTGATCGCGCGGCCGTCGCCCAGCTGTCCGGCCCAGTGCCCGAACTGGTGCCCACCGTAGCAGGTCGCGTAGGGATCCATGCCCGGCAGCAGCGCGTTGCCGGCGAACACGGCGGTGAAGTCCGCGTCCTGGCAGCTGCGCTCATCGAGATCCATCAGTGCCGCGACCTCGCGCGCGCAGGCCACCAGCGCCGGCGCCGCGACTGGCGTGGGCGCGACCCGCGAGTAGCAGGCCCCGGCCACCTGCCGGCGGAAGTTCTGCGTCTCTGGATCGGCCGGCAGCTCGGCGACGAAACGGTTGTCGAAGCGCAGGCGCGCCAGGGAAGTCGTGTCTCGAGACGGTTCTGGTTGCGCGTTCATGGGAGCGCTCGCGGTTGTGACCGATGCCGGGGTCGCTTAGGGTAGCACCGCCGGTGCCGCCCGGCGTGTCGGCGGGACGCACCGTGGAAGCCATCGTGCCGAGGAGCGTCGTGCCCGCGTCCCATCACATGCCGTGTTCGCGACGCGTTGCCGCCTGGTGCCTGGCGCATCGCTGGACCAGCCTGCTGTTCGTCGTCCTGCCCACGCTGCTGTTGGCCGGCGCGCTGCCGCGACTCGAGATCTACTCGCGCTTCGCCGACCTGTTGCCGCAGCAACATCCCTACATCCAGGTCTACAACCGCATGAAGGCCACCTTCGGCGGCGCCAACGTGGTGGCGATGTCGCTGGAGGTGGTGGGCGAGGGCGACATCTTCACCTTCGCCACGCTCGCCAAGCTGCGCCTGCTGACCGACGAGGTCGACAAGCTGCCGGGGGTCAATCACTACCAGGTGGCGAGCATCGCCCACGGCAAGGTGCGGCGCGTGGAGACCACCGCGACCGGCACCATCAAGTCGACGCCGGTGCTGCCCTTGGAGATCCCGCGCGACCCGGCCGCGCTGAAGCGCCTGCGCGAGGAGGCCTTCAACAACGACATCGTCTACGGCACCTACGTCGCCACCGACGGTCGCGCCGCGCTGGTGGTGGCGGGCTTCGACGAGGAGCGACTCGATTACCAGCGCATCTTCGAGCGTCTGCGCGAACTGCAGGGCGAGGTCGAGCGGGACGGCGGGACCCGCCTCTACATCGCCGGCGAGCCGATGCTGAAGGGCTGGATCTACCACCATGCCCACGAGCTGCGCGGCATCTTCGGCATGACGCTGGTGGTGATGGCGCTGCTGCTGTACGCCCATTTCCGCAGTCTTGCCGGGGTCCTGATCCCGCTCATGGGCACGGCGCTGTCCACCGTGTGGGGCCTCGGCTTCGTCGCCTGGCTCGGCTACAACCTCGACCCGCTGATCCTCGTGGTGCCGATGATCATCTCGGCGCGCACCGCGAGCCACTGCGTGCAGATGATGGAGCGCTACCACGACGAGATTCGCGCAGGGCAGGCGCGCGGACCGGCGGTGGAGACCTGCATGGCGGAGCTGATGGTGCCGGCCTCGGTCGGCATCTTCACCGACGTGGTCGGCCTCTTGGTGCTGACCGTGTCGTCCATTCCGCTGATCGCGAAGCTCGGCGTCTTCGCGGCTTTCTGGTCGTTCAGCAATCTCGTGACCGTGGTGCTGCTCGTGCCGCTGGTGCTTCCCTGGCTGCCGCTGCCGGCCACCCAGCGCGTGGCGTTCGAGCGCCATGTCTACGCGCGCCTGATGGCGAGCTTCGCGCGCTTCCTGACCGGACCGCGCGGCACGCGGCCACTGCTGCTCGCCTGCCTGGTGGTGGTGGTGACGAGCGCCTGGTTCGGCCGCACGCAGCTCATCGGCGAGGAGCGCGCCGGCTCGCCCATCCTCTACCCGGACGCCGAGTACAACGTCGCCGCGCGCCACATCGCGGCGCGCTTCGCCGGCGCGAGCCAGCTCTCGATCTACTTCGAGGCCGAGGCGCCCGAGCGCATCAAGGACCCCGCGGTCGTGCGCCACATGGAGGACTTCGCGCGCTTCATGACGGGCCAGCCCGGGGTCGGCGGCACGCGCGACATCGCGAGCCTGGTGCGCGCGGTCAACCGTCTCTACCACTACGACGATCCGCGCTGGTCGCTCCTGCCGCGCACGCAGAACGACATCGGCAACACGCTGTTCATGTACCAGGCGGGCGCCGCGGTGCCGGGTGTGATCACCGAGTACATGGACTTCGAGGGGCGGGTGGCCAACTTCGTGGTGTTCTTCCGTGACGCCACCGGCCCGACCATCCTCGCCGCGATGCAGGCGGCGCACCGCTGGCTGGACGAACACCACGTGGCGGGCGTGACCGCGCGCTTCGCCGGCGGCATCGTCGGCGCCACGGCCGCGGCCAACGAGGAGGTGGCGCTGTCGGAACTGCGCCAGACGGTGCTGATCATCGCCATGGTGATGGCGGCGGTGCTGGTCACCTATCGCTCGGCCAACGCGGCGCTGCTGGTGTTCGCGGTACTGGCGGTGGCGGTACTGATCAATCGCGCCTACATGGGGCTGCGCGGCATCGGGCTCAACGTCAACACCCTGCCCGTCACCGCGGTCGGCGTCGGACTCGGGGTCGACTACGCCATCTACATGCTGGACCGCATTCGCGAGGAGGTGCGCCACCGCGAGTTCGACGACGCGCTGCGCGTGGCGCTGGCCACCACCGGCGCGGCGGTGCTGTTCACCGCAGTGACGGTGCTGGCCGGCATCGCCTGGTGGGTGCCGGCTTCCTCGCTGCGCTTCACCGCCGAGATGGCCCTGCTGCTCGGGCTTCTGACCACCAGTCACATGCTCGGCGCCGTGACCCTGCTGCCGCTGCTGGTGCGAATCACACGGCCGGATTTCATCCTGCGCGCGCACCAGGACGACAACGCGACCGGCGATGCGGCGTCCCGCGCGGTGCTGTCGGGCGGAGGGACACCCGGTCACGGCGCGGGGTAGGCGACCGCGGCAGTCGGGTCAGCAGTCCGCAGCGAAGCGCCGTCGCCGACCGGCATGTCGCGTCCTGGGACGTCGCGCGCCAAGCCCTGGCACTCACGGCCGCGACGCCTAGGCGTGCCCCAGCATCGCGCATATACTCCCGCCCGGTGCCGCGACCGCCGCAGGGGGGGATTCCTACAGGTCGCCGCCAAGGCACCAGCGACCCGCGCGACATCGACGATGGTCCACATGGCCGGCGCAACGGCCTACCGGGCATCGGGCGCGCTGCGCGGGGTCGTTCGAGGGGAACCCGTGGGTCCCCGGCCCGTAGTCGCGCTGAATCGCAGGAGAAGTCGCTTATGAGTTCGGTAGTGCCGCCACCGCCGCCACGCATCACCCGTGGTCACGCCATCGCGAACTGGATGATGGACCGCAAGTGGTTCTCGTTCGCGGTCATCCTGGTGCCGACCATCCTGCTGGCCCTGCACATCTCGAAGATCGAAGTGTTCTCGCGCTTCGCCGACCTGCTGCCCGCGAAGCACGAGTACATCGTCAACTACAACCGCATGAAGCAGACCTTCGGCGGCGCCAACGTGGTCACCATGGCGCTGGAGGTCACCGATCCCAACGGCGACGTGTTCACCCACGACACGCTGAAGAAGATCGTACACATCACCGAGCAGGTGGATCTCATCGCCGGCGTGAACCACTACCAGGTGGCGAGCATCGCGCATCCCAAGATTCGGCGCATCCGCACCACGGCGGGCGGTCTCATCAAGTCCGAATCCGTCTTGCCCAAGGATTTGCCGACCGATCCCGAGGCGCTGAAGCAGCTGCGCGAGGAATCGTTCAACAACGACATCGTCTACGGCACCTACCTGTCCACCGACGGCCGCGCCGCGCTGGTGGTGGCCGGCTTCGACGAAGAGCGTCTGAATTACGTCGACATCCACACCAAGCTGCAGAGCTTGAAGGAAGAGGTGGAGAAGGACGGTCAGACGCGGCTCTACATCGCCGGCGAGCCGATGCTGAAGGGCTGGATCTATTTCTACTCGAAGGAGCTGAAGACCATCTTCGGCGTCACCGGCGCGGTGATGGTGCTGCTGCTGTGGATCCATTTCGGCTCGATCACGGGCGTGGTGGTGCCGACGCTCGGCACGGCGCTGTCCGCCATCTGGGGCCTCGGCTTCGTCGGCTGGATGCACTACAACCTCGATCCCCTGATCCTGGTGGTGCCGATCCTGATCTCGGCCCGAACCGCCAGTCACTGCGTGCAGATGATGGAGCGCTACTACGACGAGATCCGCGTCGGGCGCGAGAAGGAACAGGCGGTGCGCATCGCCATGGGCGAGCTGATCCTGCCCGCCGGCCTCGGCATCCTGGCCGACGCCATGGCGCTGCTGGTGCTGGCCCTGTCCTCCATGCCGCTGATCGCCAAGCTCGGCATCTACTGCTCGTTCTGGGGCGCCTCCAACCTCATCACTGTGGCGGTGCTGGTGCCGCTGATCATGTCCGTGCTGCCGACCCCCAAGGTCACCGTGCAGGAAGAGCACAAGCATCTGCCGTCGCGCATGATGCACAACATGGGCGTGTTCCTGGTGGGACCGAAGGCCTCCTCGACCATCTTCGTGGGCGCCATCGCGCTGACCGTCTGGGCGTTCTGGTACGGGTGGCACGTCGACATCGGCGAGAAGCAGCCCGGTTCACCCATCCTGTTCCAGGACCAGGAATACAACGTCGCCGCCAAGACCATCGCCGACCGCTTCGCGGGCGCGAACCAGTTCAACATCTTCTTCGAGGGCAACGAGCCCCACAAGATGAAGGACCCGGCCGTGGTGGCCATGATGGAAGAGTTCGGCCGCTACATGGCCGGCACCTCCAACTTCGGCGGCACGCGTGACATCCCGCACCTCGTGCGCTCCATCAATCGCCTGTACCACTACGACGATCCGCGCTGGTCGCTGATCCCCGCGACCCAGAAGGACATCGGCAACACGCTGTTCATGTACGAGGCGGGCGCGGCGGTGCCGGGCGTGATCCTGGAGTACATGGACCTCGAGGGCCGCATCGCCAACTTCACGGTGTTCTACAAGGATGCGACCGGCCAGACGGTGTCCGAGGCGGTGGCCAAGGCCAAGGCCTTCCTCGAGACCCACAAGATGGAAGGTGTGACCCCGCTGCTCGCGGGCGGCATCATCGGCACGACGGCGGCAGCCAACGAGGAGACCGAGATCTCGGACCTCAAGATGACCATCACCATCATCACGCTGGTGACCCTGGCCATCATGATCGCCTACCGCTCGATCTTCGCCGGGCTCATGGTGTTCGTGCTCCTGATCATCTGCGTGATGACCAACCGCGCGTTCATGACCATTCGCGACATCGGCCTGAACGTGAACACCCTGCCGGTGACCTCGGTGGGTATCGGCGTCGGCGTCGACTACGCGATCTACATGCTCGACCGCCTGAAGGAGGAAATGCGCCACCGCTCGCTGCTGGACGCCATCGTCACCTCGATGCGCACCACCGGCGCGGCCATTCTGTTCACCGGCATGACCGTGATGGCGGGCATCATCTACTGGATCCCGGGCTCCTCGCTGCGCTTCAACAGCGAGATGGCGCTGCTGCTGTGCCTGCTGCTGACCAGCAACATGATCGGCGCCATCACCGTCATTCCGCTGTGGATTCGCGTGTTCAAGCCGAAGTTCGTCATGGATTCGCACATCGACGATTCCGACACCCTGCGCGACCGTAATCTCGGTGGCTGGCAGGCAGACGCTCTCGCCAAAACATCGGTCTGAGGCAGGACGCCCGATTCAGCTCTGCCATGGCGCCCTTCGGGGCGCCATTTTTTTGTGCAGTCTGTAGGCCAGGCTTCAACCCGCCATTTATATGCCGGGCCGGGGAAGGGCTCTGGAACGGAATGTCGGACTGAAGGAAACTCTGATTAAGGCCATGTCGCCGCATGAAGGCGGCGTGGTCGGTAGTCAGTTGGGTC
>JAIEQK010000149.1 GCA_019747795.1 Gammaproteobacteria bacterium
CCCTGCATCGTCGCGACCAGCCACCGGGGCTGCTCGCCCTGGTGGATACCGCGGACGGGCGACGGGCGCTGATCAACCAGGCCGCGCCCGCGCTGCTCGCGCGCCTGGAAACGGAGGAATGGGTCGGCCGCGAGGTGAACGTGCGCGGCACGGCGCTCGAACTCGCCTGAATCCTCCGTGCGTCGCGCGCTCGGGGGATCGCGATCGACCACACGCTTGATCCACCTCAAGCCCCCACCCCGCCTTCGGGCCCCTCCGCCCCACCAAAGGAGTATGTTCTTCGGCCGCGCGCGGTCGCATGATGCGTGGCATAGAAACCACATTCGAGGCATACGCCCATGGCCAGCACCGCGCGACAGCTCGACTCCCATTCGCCGGAACCGGCGCCCTACGACCACGAGGTCATCGTCATCGGTGCCGGGGTCTCGGGCATCTACCAGATCAAGCGCCTGGTCGACCTGGGCGTGAACGCGATCGTGCTGGACGCCAACGCGGGCGTCGGCGGCACCTGGTGGAACAACCGCTACCCGGGCGCGCGCTTCGACTCCGAGAGCTACACCTACGGCTACTCCTTCTCCAAGGAGATCCTGAACGAGTGGCACTGGACCGAGCGCTTCTCGCCGCAGCCGGAGACGCTGCGCTACCTGAACTTCGTGGTGGACAAGCTCGATCTGCGCAAGTACATGCAGTTCAACTGCCGGGTCGAATCGATGGTGTTCGACGAGACCGCCAATATCTGGCGCCTGAAGGTGAACGACGGCCGCACGCTGACCGCGCGCGTGGTGATCACCGGCATCGGCCCGCTGGAGACCCCCACGCTGCCGAAGATCCCCGGCATGCAGGACTTCAAGGGCCTGTCCTTCCACACCCGTGACTGGCCGCACGAGCCGCTCGATCTGACCGGCAAGCGCGTCGCCATCATCGGCACCGGCGCGACCTCCATCCAGATCATTCCGCGAGTGGCCGAACAGGCCGCCCATCTGACCGTGTTCCAGCGGCGTGCCAACTGGGCCGCGCCGCTCAACAACGGGCCGATCTCGAACGAAGAGATGGCGTCCATCCGCGCGCGCTACGACGAGATCTTCGCCGCCTGCGCGCGCTCGCCCGGAGCCTTCGAGCACGAGCCCGACAAGCGCAGCTTCTACGACGTCTCGCCGGAAGAGCGCAAGGCGTTCTGGGACAAGCTCTACGACGAACCTGGCTTCAGCATCTGGCTGTCGAACTTCCCCGAGATCTTCATGGATGAAAAGGCCAACGCGGAATTCTCGGCCTACATTGCGGATCGCATCCGCCAACGGGTCAAGGATCCGGTCGTCGCCGAGAAGCTGATCCCCAAGGATCACGGCTTCGGCGTGCAGCGCCTGCCGCTGGAGACGGGCTACTTCGAGGCCTACAACCGCGACAACGTCGAACTGGTGGACGCCAAGGAGACGCCCATCCAGTGCATCACCGAAAAAGGCCTGCGCACCACCAATCGCGAGTTCGAGTTCGACATCATCGTCTATGCGACGGGCTTCAACGCCTTCACCGGATCCTACGAGCACATCGACATCCGCGGCGTGGGCGGCCGGCAGTTGAAGGACGTATGGGCGGACGGCCCGGTGACCTATCTCGGCATGCTGGTGCACGGCTTCCCCAACATGATCATGCTGGGCGGCCCGCAGATCGCCGCGGCCAATTTCCCGCGCGGTTCCGAGGTCGCCATCGACTGGAACGTGCCGCTGCTCCAGCATCTCTGGCAGAAGGGTCACACCCGCTTCGACGTCACCGAGCAAGCCCAACAGGACTGGTTCGAGGCGGTCAAGAAGAGCTACGAGGGTCTTCTGATCAACAAGGCGCAGAGCTGGATCACGGGCTACAACTCGAACCTCGAAGGCCACGAGTACGGCAAGACCCGCTACAACATCTTCGCCACCGGTGGGGCGGAATACGCGAAGCATCTGCAAGAAGCGGCCTCGGGCAACTACCACGGCATTCGGTTCACCTAGCCTTAAAAGCCTGTCCCGCGGCACCCGAGCCCTGCGCTCGCGGCGCCGCAGCCTACCCCGCCTGAGTTCGACGCCGCGCGCCCACCTGGCGGCGCGCCTTGGTCGTAGAATCTCCCGTTCGCTCTCCAAGACTCGAGTCGCATGCGACGTTCCTTCCACGCTCCGGCCACCTTCGTGCTTCTCTACGCGCTGGCGCTCTGCGCGACAGCGGCAGAGCCGTCGGGCATCGAACAGATGACGGTCAGCGGCTGGCGCGATCCGGCCCGGGGCCCGGCCCTGCCGAGCGATCTCACGGTGAGCGGTCCCTTTGGCAGTGCGCGGGCACTCGCCGACACGCCGCGCGCCATGACCGCGGTCACGCCAGAGCTCATGGAGCGCTTCGGCGTGGTGGAACTCAGGGATCTGAACCGCGTGGCGCCCAATCTCTATGGCGCCAACACCTTCGGTCAGCAGAGCCTGCCGAGCATCCGCGGCCAACTCGGCGAGATCTTCGTCGATGGTCTCCGCCGCCAGGGCGGCAACAACGGGCTCGGGCTGCCGCTGTCGTTCAACGCCTTCGACCAGGTGACGGTGGTGAAGGGGCCGGCGCCGGTGGTGCTCGGGGCGACGCAGCGCGTCGGCGGGTTTCTGGAACTCGCGCAGAAGCGACCGGATCTCGACACCCGTCGCGGTGAACTGCGCGTGCAGGGGGGCAGCTGGGACCGGTTTCGCCAGCAGCTCGACTATTCGACGCCGCTGGTCGCAGGCGTGTCGGGCGTGCGCCTGTCGGTCGAGAACCGCGACGAGGAGAGCTTCTACGATCACGGCTACTATGAAAGCCAGGACGTCTACCTCGCGTTCCGCCATCGACCCGACGGCAACACGCTGTTCGACGCGAGCTTCGAATACTTCGACGTCGACTTCACCGACAACGCGGGCTGGAACCGCGCGACCCAGGACCTGATCGACGACGGCCGCTACATCACCGGCCAGGGCCGCCAGGCGAACGGCTCGCGCGTGCCCGCCGCGGGCGCCGTGATCAAACCGACCGGCAGCGTCCAGCTGCCACGCAGCCGCACCTACACCGACCCCGACGACGTCAACGGCGCCGACAGCTACGCGGTGAACCTGCATCTGAGTCACCGTCTGAACGACCTGTGGCGCATCGAGAACCGCACGCTCTACCAGCACCTCGAACGCGAGGCAGTGGCGCAGAACAGCTTCGTCGAGATCATCGACGGCGCCGACACGGTGGAGAACCGCATCGAGTTCATCGCCGACTACGCGCTGCCGCTGTTCGGCGCGGCGCGTCGTCAGCAGACCGATATCGGACTCGATCTCCGCTACCACGACGTGCTCGGCTTCAGCCAGTTCACCACCGAGGCCGACAACCCGGTGGATCTCGCGGGGCCCCTGGTCAATCGCCGCATTCCGTTGACCGCCGCGCAGCGTGCGGCGCTGGTGCAACTGCGTCGCGGACTGTTCGTCTCGCCCGGTGCGCAGTACGACGTCGACAATGACGGTGATGGCGACTTCCGCCTGTCTGACACCACGGACTCCACGGCCTGGCAACTGGGCTTCTTCCTGCAGCAGGACGCCCAGCTCTCCGACCGCTGGCGGCTCCTGTTCGGCGGCCGGGGCGATGCCTTCTGG
Organism: Gammaproteobacteria bacterium; assembly: GCA_019747795.1. Taxonomy (GTDB): domain Bacteria; phylum Pseudomonadota; class Gammaproteobacteria; genus JADJYF01. Next base: position 3,621 of record JAIEQK010000149.1, read on the forward strand.
GTGACCGCGCGGGACGGCGCGCCGCCGGCTGGCGTGTCGCGCGCCCGTGATACCGCCAACGCGCTGCTGGCGAGCGCGAACGGCAGTCTGCAGTTCCAGGCGACTGCGGCGCTCATGGCCTACTTCACCGTGAGCTACAGTGAATCGACGTCGAACAGCCTGGGCGGCGGCTTCGTGCTCGGCGCCGGCAATCGCATCGCGCCCGAGAACTTCGCCACCGCGAGCCAGCTGCACGAGTTCGGTCTCAAGTTCGCACCGCCCGGCAGCGCCTGGTATGCCGACGTCGCGCTCTTCGACCAGACCCGTTCGCTCCGCAACCGCGACGGCAGCAACAGCGGCGTGCTGACCCGCGGCATCGAGAGCCAGCTCATGTACCGGCCCGATCGTCATCTCTACGCCAACGTCGGCGCGAGCTACCTGAACGCGCGCTTCGACGACAGCCTGGCCTTCCAGGATTCGCGCACGGTGAACGATGCCTTCGACAACTCCCGGCCGGACCTGGTCGCCGGTACCGGCGTCGGCAGTCCGAGCTTCACTGTGTTCGGGCCGAGCAGCCGGCGCGTGCCGGGCCTGCCGAGCGTGCTCATCTCGGGACTCGTCAGCTACGAGTTCGACAACGGCGTGGGTGCGAGCGTGAACGGACAGTACACCAACGCCTTTCGCCTCGACTTCCTGAACACGGTGCGCATCCGCGACCAGTTCACCGTGAATGCGGCCGTGCATTACTACCATCGCCCACTGCGCACCGACGTGCGCGCCGAGATCTTCAATCTCACCGACGAAGAAAACTTCGCGCCGATCTTCGACGGCGGCTACTTCGGCTCCACCGACGTGCTGCCCGAACTGCCGCGCAGCTTCATGGTGAGCCTGACGCATCGCTTCTGAGATGGGCGACAGCGCCGTGCGGAAACGGGGACAGACCACGGTTTCTGCGAAACCGTGGTCTGTCCCCGTTTCCGCCGCGGTACTCGTGGTGATGCTGCTGCTGGTCGGCTGCGGTGAGCCTCCGGCACCCACCCAGGACGATCCCCGCGGTCGCCCGTGGCCCGAGATCGAGCAGTCCGCCCGCGGCGCCACCGTGCATTTCGCGATGTGGGCCGGGGATCCCGCCATCAACCGCTATCTGCGCGAGTTCATCGCGCCGCGCCTTGCGGCGCGACATCAGATCGAGCTCGAGATCGTGCCGGCCCAGGGCGACATTCCCGCCCTGCTCGCCGCGGAGCTCGCCAGCGGGCGCGACACCAGCGCCTACGATCTCCTGTGGATCAACGGTGAGAACTTCTACAAGCTGCGCCAACTCGGCGCGCTCTATGGGCCCTTCACCGACCTGCTGCCCAGCGATGCCTTCGTCGACTGGGCCAATCCGCGCATCGCGCGCGACTTCCAGCAGGAGGTGGCCGGCATGGAGGCGCCGTGGGGCACGGTGCAGCTGCTGCTCATCGCCGATCGCGCGCGGGTGCCCGCGCCGCCGCACGACGTCGCCGCGCTCGCGGCCTGGATCAAGGCCCATCCCGGGCGCTTCACCTTCGACCGCGCGTTCACCGGCATGAGCTTCCTGAAGACCTTGATGCTGGCGCTGGCGGACGACCGGACGGCGTTGGACGGTCCGTTCGACGAGGCGCGCTACATGGCGCTGCGCGACCGAGCGTTTGCCTGGCTGCGCGACGTGCGCCCGGCGCTGTGGCGCGAGGGGCGCAGCTTTCCCCGCGGTGTCGGAGAACTCCATCAACTATTCGTCAACGGCGAAGTCGACTTCAGCATGAGCATGAACGACGGCGAGGTGGACAACAAAGTCTTGAGCGGCCTGTTTCCCGCGAGCGCCTATGCCTACGCACTCGCGAGCGGCACGCTCGCCAACACCCACTACCTCGGCATTCCAGCGCGCGCGGCGCACAAGGCCGCGGCGCTGGTAGTTGTGAACGAACTGCAGTCCGCCGAGGCGCAGCTCGAGAAGCAGCGCGCCACGGTGTGGGGCGATGGCACGGTGCTGGACGTCGCGCGACTGCCCGCACCCTGGCCGGCGCGCTTCGCAGAGGCCGAGGCGCGTCGTCACGCACCGCCGCGCGGCGCACTCGCCGCGCGCGCGCTGGCCGAACCGAGCCCCGAGGTGATGATCCGACTGGAACGGGATTTCCGTGCGCGCTTCGTCGCTGAGTGAGGGCCGCGCCTGGCGGCTGCTGCTGGCGATCGTGGTCGGCGGCAATCTCGCGCTCGCGCTGGCGCTGGCCGGCGCCCAGAGCCTGGGACTCGCGAGCTGGCCGCCGGCCACGCACCCTGACACGGGCGGCTGGCGTCTGCTCTTCAGCACGGGCGAGTTCTGGCGTTCCCTCGCGTTCAGCGCGGCGCTGACCGCCGTCACCCTGGCGCTGGCGCTTGTCCTCGCCCTGCTGCTCTACCGGGCGCTCGGCGCGGCCCTCGAACGCGGCGTCGTCGCGCGCCTGCTGTGCCTGCCGCTCGCGGTGCCCGGTGTGGCCGCGGGTCTGATCGCCTTCATCATGCTCGGCGACAGCGGCGTGCTGTCGCGCCTGGCGCATGTCTTCGGCTGGGTGAAGTCACCGTCGGACTTTCCGCCGTTGGTTTACGACGCCGACGGGCGCGGCATCCTGCTCACCCATCTCGCGCTCGTCACACCGTTCTTCACCCTCCTGTTCGCGCGTCTCGCCGCACAGCTGCGCCTGCCGGCGCTGCTCGAGCAGGCCCGCGCGCTCGGCGCCGCGCCCGGCGTGGCCTGGCGACGCGTAGCGCTGCCGCTGCTGCTGCGCCAGTCACGGCCGGTCATTCTCGTGTACGCGCTCGCGCTGTTCGGCGCCTACGAGGTCCCGCTCATGATCGGCGGCGCCCGCCCGCCGCTGGTGTCGGTCGCCATCGCCCAGGCGGTGAGCGGCTACGACCTCGCGACGCGGCCCTACGGCTACGCCATGGCCTGTCTCTACCTGGCGTTGGTCGCGACCGGCTGTGGCGCGGCGACGCTCGTCGCATCACGCGGGGACACGCATGCGCGCTAGGTTGGCAAAGGCCGTGGCGATTCCGCTCGGCGCGCTGCTGCTCGCGCCACTGGCGTGGTTGATCGCGCTGTCCTGCACTCGCAGCTGGCGCTACCCGACGCTGTGGCCGCGGGGCTGGCAATGGGACGCATGGCTCGCGCTCGGCGCCGATGGCCGCGCGCTTGCCGGCCACGCGGGGACGTCTCTCCTGCTCGCGCTCAGCGTGGGGCTCGCCGCGACCGCGGCCGGCTTCGCCACCAGCCGCGCGCTGCGCATGCCCGCCGCGCAGCGAAGCTGGCTCACACTCGCCGCCCTGCCCTTCGCGCTCTCGCCGGTGGTATACGGCGCTTGCATAGGCCAGGGCTATGGCTGGCTCGGGCTGCGCGGCAACGTGTTCGGCGTGTTCCTCGCGCAGTTGCCGCTCGCCTACGGCTACGCGGTGCTTCTATGTCATGGCTTCTGGACCGCGCGGAACCGCGCGCTGCTCGATCTCGCGCGCACGCTCGGCGCTGCGCCAGGCGCGCGCCTGCTGCGGGTGGAGCTGCCGCTCGCGCGCGGTCTGCTGGGCCTCTGCCTGTTCCAGACCGCGCTGATGTCGTGGTTCGATTTCGCGCTGGTGCGCACGCTGGGCGCGGGCCGCGTGCAGACCCTGTCGCTCGCCGTGTTCGACTATTTCGGCGCGGGCGACCTGCGCCTCGCGAGCGCCAGCGCGCTGGTGCTCATCGCGCCGCCGGCGTTGGCCCTGCTGTGGAACCCGGCACTACTGCTGCCTGCGGCGGCGCGTGGAGAAGCGCCGTGACCTCACCGCCTGCCGAGACGCCCTCTCTCGAGGTGCGCGGCCTGCGCAAGGCCTTCGGTGCGCAGCGCGTGCTGGAAGACGTGAGCTTCGATGTGCGGAGCGGCAGCGTGCTCGCCGTGCTCGGCGCCTCCGGCGCGGGCAAGACCACCTTGCTGCGCGTGCTCGCCGGGCTGGAAGACGCCGACGCGGGCGAGATCACCCTCGCCGGCCAGCACGTGACGGGGCTGCCGGCGGAAGCGCGCGGCGCGGTCTGCCTGTCCCAGGAAGCGCTCCTCTTTCCGCACCTGGACGTGTTCGAGAACATCGCCTTCGGTCTGCGCGTGCGCGGCGCGTCGGCCGCGGACATCGAACGCGAAGTGCAGTCGTGGCTGCACGCGCTCGACCTCGCGGGGTTCGCACGCCGACGCCCCGAGACCCTCTCCGGCGGCCAGCGCCAGCGGGTCGCCTTCGCCCGCGCGCTGGTGGTGAAGCCCGCGCTGCTGCTGTTGGACGAGCCGTTCAGCAGCCTCGATCCTTCGACGCGCGCGGCCATGCAGGCGCTCTTTCTCGACAGCGTGCGGCCACAGGCCATCGCGACGGTATTCGTGACGCACGATCTCGGCGAGGCGCTGCGCGTGGGTGACGCGTTCGCGCGGCTCGAGAACGGCCGGCTGACCGCCTATCCCGACCGGGCGAGCTTCTGCGCCGACCCGCGCAACGGCGTGGGGGAAGAGGCCGCATTCTGGCGCCGGCTCGCCGACCCGGGCGAATCCGCGCCCCGCCCCTGATCCCGGGCTGACGCCGACGGCCTGGCCTCACGCGCCCCGGACCTGGACCGCGAGTCCGCCACGACTTGCGGGAGATCCGGTTCGCGACCGGCTGCGTATCAAAGCCCACGTAGTTCGGCCTCCCGACAGGGGGCAGCGCCCCGGACCGCGCCACTCGCCGCACCAGACCTTGCCCGCTGCCCCAACGCCGCCCACGGGCGTTCAACCGGTTTCACTGTTCCAATGATGTCAAAGCGCTCAGGCGCAAGGAGTTTTAAACATGATGATCAAGGTTCGTGAACTGCTCGCGGCGAAGTCCGCAACGCTCTTCTCGGTCGCGCCGGGGGATTCCGTGGAGACCGCGCTCGCGGTGCTCGCCGAACACCGCATCGGCGCCGTGCTGGTGCTGGAGAATGACAAGCTGGTCGGCATCCTCTCGGAGCGAGACTGCGCCATCCGGGTCTGCCTGCCGGGCAGCGCGGCGGCCGCCACGCCGGTGCGGGACGTGATGACCGCGGCCGTGCTGACGGTCAACCCCGAGCAGCCGCTGGAAGATTCTATGGCGCTCATGATCGCGCGCGACATCCGCCACGTGCCCGTGGTCGAGAACGAGCGCGTGATCGGCATGATCTCGATCGGCGACGTGGTGAAGGAGCAGTTGAAGCAGCAGAACTGGCTGATCGGCCAGCTCCAGGCCTACATCGGCGGCAGCTACACGGCGACCAGCAAGGCGGCGTGAGTCTCGGCGGACGCCGCGCGATTCGCGGCGTCCGTGATACTGGAAGTCTCGAACGAACGTTCGACCGCGCTCAGCTGCGCGGTGCATTCTCCTGGGTGATCACCCAGAACTTCTTCAGATAACGCGAGGTGGACGTCCAGCGCACCGGCGTGCCTGACGGGAAGCACGCGATATCACCCGCCTTCAGATCGAACTCCTCCCCGGTTTCCTCGTTCACCACGTGCGCGCGACCCTCGAGGATGAAGCTGGTCTCGTCACCGGCCGGCGCGCTGTAGCGCGCCACCGCGGTGCCGTCCGCCGCGCAGCCGACGATGCCGACGCCGGTGCGCCACAGGCCACACATGTAGGTGCCGGTGGAACCGGTGGCGCGAATGCAGTGAATCTCGCCGCAGGTCTGCATGCCGTGGCCCGGTTCGTTCCACTGGAAGGGCGTCCACACCGCCGGTTCGTCGCTGATATTGGCGACGTAGAGATGGTCTTCGCGCGTCGCGGCCTGCGGGCTGTCCCAGATCACCCAGAACTTCTTCAGGAAGGGCCCATCGATCTGCCAGTGCAGATCGACGTGCTTGGGATGGGAGAGGATGGTGCCGGCGCCGATGCGATGGGTCTTGCCGGTGGCGGTCTCGGTGATCAGCGCCGAGCCCTCGAGAATGACCATGGTCTCGTCGCCGAGCGGTGCCGAGTAGTGGATATCGCAGGAGCCGTCCGCCTCGCAGCCGGCGATGTGATGACCGGTGCGCCACAGGCCCGAGGCCAGGCTGCCGGACGTGCCTTCCGGGCGGATCACCGCGACCTCGCCCTTGCACTGCGGGCCATGCAGCGGGTCTTCCCAGGCGAAGGGCGTCCACTCGCGAGGGTTGTCGTTGCGACTGCCGGTGCTGAAGCGGCGGGCGTTCGGGATGGACAGGACTGCTGACATGCTTGCTCCCCTGGTGTGTGTCGCGTTCGAGTGTCCGCCCATCGCAGGCCCGCCCGCAAGCCCGGATCGTCGGTTGCAGCGATCATCGCAGTGCGGCAAAGCCTGGACGCCGCGTGCCTACCCTCGTCCGTGGAATGGCGCGTGAGGTTCCGACTTCCCTAGCCTTGAAGGCCTCGACCTGAACCTCGCGAGGAGCGGCCATGGCCATCGACTGCGGCTTCCTGTTCCCGTTTCGCAATCCCGACTTCGCGCGCCGGCCGTGGGCCGAGGTCTACCAGACCGATCTCGATCTCGCGGTGCACACCGAGAGTCTCGGCTTCGATCACGTGTGGCTGACCGAGCATCACTTCGTCGACGACGGCTATTCGCCGGCGCTGCTGCCACTCGCCACCGCCATCGCAGCGCGGACCACGCGCGTGCGCATCGGCACCTTCGTGCTGCTGCTGCCGCTGCACGACACGGTGCGCATTGCCGAGGACGTCGCGACCGCGGATCTCATTTCGCGCGGCCGCATCGATCTCGGTCTCGGCCTCGGCTACCGCGTCGCCGAGTTCGAGGGCATGGGCCGCTCCCCGCGCGAACGCGGCGCGCGCTTCGCCGAACAACTGCCGCTGCTGCGCCGCCTGCTGGACGGCGAGACGGTGAACTTCGAAGGCCGTTTTCATCACCTCAAGGACACGCACATCATGCCGCCGGCTGTACAGCAGCCGCTGCCGCTGTGGGTCGGCGCACGCGGCGACAAGGCGCTCGATCGCGCGGCGCGCCTCGGCTGTCATCTCGCCGGCGTGTCCTCGGAGCACAGGCTGCGCTATCGCGAGGCGCTGGCGCGCAATGGGCGCGAGCCGGACGACTACCACGTCAGCCAGATGGTGCTGGTCTATGTCGCCGAGACCCGTGCGCAGGCCTGGCAGGAAGCCGCCCGCCCGGTCCATCACATGCTCACGCTCTACCGCGACTGGGCGGCGGAAGCGGGCGACGACAACAACGACGACCAGGCGACGCGCGCCATCGCGAGTCCCGAGCAGATGATCCGTGAACAGACCGGCACCTTCTTCGGTGAACCGGCCTTCATCGGCACGCCGGATGAAGTCTACGAGGGGCTCGCCGGCCTGCTGCAGCGTTCGCCCTGCACCCACCTGGTGTTGATGGGCGTGCTGCCCGGCGCGCCGGTCGACGGCACGCGGCGCAGCGTCGAACTCTTCGCGCGCGAGGTGATGCCGCGGCTGAAGCAGCTGAAGAACTGAGCATGGGTCGTCGCGGCCGGCAATTTGTCACTGAGCAGCAGCGCATCGAGGGCTAGACTGCCCGGCCTGCAGCGCACCCGCCCGGCGCGCGGCGCCGTGACAATTGCTGACAATTCGCTGGCTCGATATCGACCCACGACGCGCCTACTCTCAAGGAAGCTCAATGAGCAAGGAGACTGTAATGGACCTACATTCATTCATGGACCGATACGCCAGGCGGCTGCGCGCCGCGGGTGTGGCCCTCACCCTCACCGCGCCGCTGCCCGCCGCGGCCAACCTCATTCAGAACGGCTCGTTCGAGGATCCGCTGGTGCCGAACGCTGGCTTCACCAACTTCCTCGCGGGCTCCACCGCCATCACCGGTTGGAAAGTGGTGGGCATCGATACAGCCATCGTCGACGGCGACTTCTCCCAGAGCGGCATCGCCTTCGTCGCCCAGGACGGCAACCAGTGGGCCGACCTCGCCGGCGTGACGTCCAACTCGACGCTGAGCGGCCTCACGCAGACCGTCACGACCATCGTCGGCGAACTCTACGAGTTGAGCTTCTACGTGGGCTCGGCGACAGACGGCCGGTTCTTCTTCCCGACCGCGGTGGATGTCAGCATCGACGGTGGCGGCCGCACCAGGTTCGCCAATCCCAACGCGCCCACCAGCGCGCTGGACTGGATGCGCTTCTCGCTGCAGTTCACCGCGACGAGCGCCGCCACCAGCCTGACCTTCTTCAACGGCGCGGCGGCGAACAACTTCAACACCGCGTTCGACAACGTATCGCTGACGCGGATCAGCGAGAGCGTGCCAGAGCCCGCCAGCGTGGCGCTGGTCGGTGCAGGCCTGGTGGGGCTCTCGCTATCTCGGCGTCGCCGGGAGGCGGGACGGCATCGGGTGCTCACCGCCGGCTGAGGCCGCAGCCCCAGGTCGGGCAGGTTCGTCCTGCCCGACCTGCGCCGGGCGCCCGCCCGCATTCGGGCGTTGGTCGGGATGATCCTCTGCCTGCCGCGCGCGATCAGACCTGGGTGGCTGGCCGAGCGCTGACCAGGCCGTGCCAGCGGGCCACCTGGGCGCAGCCCTCGGGAATGCCAAGGCCAACGGCCTTGCCGAAATCGACCGCGCACAGCGCCGTGATGTCGGCCGCGGAGTAGCGGTCCCCCGCCAGGTACTCGACTTCGGCGAGCCGCCCCTCCAACTGCTGATAGAACCACGCCGCACGCTGGCGCCCGCGTTCGACCAGGGCCGGCAGAGTCTTGACGCCGGCGTAGCCGGGCAGCGCGCGATCCGCCAGCGGTTCGAACTGGTTACGAAAGAACTCGCCGATGGCGCCCATGCCGTTCATCTCGGCAAACCGCTCCCAGGCGCCGATACGCGCCGTCTCGATGGCATCGCGTCCGAGCAGGTTGGGTTCGGGGTGCAGGGTCTCGAGATAGCGGAAGATGCACGGCGCCTCGGCGATCACCGTGCCGTCTTCCAGTTGCAGCGCCGGCAGCGTGCCCCAGGGGTTGATGGCGAGATACTCGGGCTTGAGATTCGCGCCGTCGATGATACTGACTTCGACGTTGGGGATGCCGAGACCCTTTTCCGCGATGAAGATGCGCGCGCGCCGCGGGTTGGGCGCCATCTGGCAATCATAGAGTTTCATGTCTTCAATCCTTGGCTGATTGCGGGGACACGATACCGAGCTCCGTTCCCCACGTTCCGTATCGTGTCCCCAGATTTCACTTCGCCGCGGTCACCGTCTTCGTATCCCGCGCCCGCTGCCGGATGTAGTGCAGCAGACCATCGAGGTCCTGGTCCTTGAACTCCTTGAACTGCGGCATGCCGTTCGGCACCTTCGCGCCGTCCAGCACCACCGCCTTGAACGCATCGCGCGTCAGCGGGATCGGCGACTCGCGCAGATCGGGCGCCGAACCACCGGACACCATGCCACCGCCGTGGCACCACAGGCAGTGGGTGGTGTAGAGCTCTTTGCCGTGCGCGGCGAGCTGCGCGTCTACCTTGAAGTCCGGTGGATCGACCGGCTGCGCATAGGCCTTGGGCGGCATCGGCGGCATGGCCGTCTTGGCCCCCAGCGCGAAGGTGTAGAGCCGACGCGGATGGACCTTGTACTTCCAGCCGTGCTGCGCGGCGAGTGAACCGAGCAACGTGCCGCCGCCACCCCAGCCGACCAGGAGCGACACGTACTGCTTGCCGTCGACGCTGTAGGTGATGGCCGGCGCGGAGATGCCGAGCCCAAGGTCGGTCTTCCACACCTTGTCACCCGTCACCGCGTCGAAGGCTGCGAACTCACCTTCGCCGTTGCCCTCGAACACCAGCTTGCCCTTGGTCACGAGTGTGCCGGCATTCCAGTTGGGCGGCAGCGGCTGCGACCAGACCTTCTGCTGCTTGATCGGATCCCAGGCGATGAGCTGCGAAGTGCTGTAGTCCTTCGGCGTGTCGGCATCACCGAAAGCCACGCCGGCATCGAAGCGGAAGCTCGGCGAGGTCCACTTCTTGAGATCCATGCCCTTGTCGGAGAACACGCCGGGCATCTCGATGGTCGGCAGGTAGGCCAGGCCCGTGTCCGGGCTGTACGACATCTGGTGCCAGCTGTGCGCGCCGTAGGCGCTCGGCCACACCGTCTCCTCGCCGTCTTCGTAGCGCGCGCCCTTCACTTCCACTGGACGACCGGTCTTCAGATCGATGCGCTCGGCCCAGGTCGCCTTGGCGAACTTCTCCGCCGCCAACAGTTCACCATTGGCGCGGTTGATGACGTAGAAGAAGCCGTTCTTCGGCGCGTGCAGGATGGCCTTCACCGTCTGGCCGCCGTACTTCACGTCGGCCAGGATGATGTCCATGTTGGAGTTGTAGTCCCAGGTCTCGCCGGGATTGGTCTGGTAGTGCCACTTGTACTCGCCGGTGTCGGCGTCCAGCGCGACGATGGAGCACAGGAACAGGTTGTCGCCGCCACCGGGACTGCGAATCTTCTGGTTCCACGGCGAGCCGTTGCCGGTACCGAGATAGACAGTGTTGAACTCGGGATCGTAGGTGATGCCGTTCCAGGTGTTGCCGCCGCCGCCGTACTTCCACCATTCGCCGGTCCAGGTCTTGGCCGCCATCTCCATGGTCTTGTTCTCGAAGCCATCGGCCGGATTGCCGGGCACGATGTAGAAGCGCCACGCCTGCTTGCCGGTCTCGATGTCATAGGCGGTGACATAGCCACGCGCGGCCGAGTGCTCGGTGCCGCCGTTGCCGATGATCACCTTGTCGCGGAACACCTTGGGCGCGCCGGTGATGTAGTAGGACTTGCGCGGATCGATGGTCACCGTTTCCCACAGCATCTTGCCGGTCTTGGCGTCCAGCGCGACCAGGCGACCGTCGACGGTCGCGATGATGAGCTTGCCCTTGTAGTAGGCCGGCCCGCGGCTCACGTCCCACATGAGACGTAGACGATCGCCCGACACTTCGATGGTCTTCGGATCGTACTCCCAGAGGATCTTGCCGCTGCGCGCGTCGACCGCATAGGTGTGGCTGTAGCTCGCGGTGAAGTACAGCACGCCGTCGATGGCGAGCGGTGTCGCGTTCAAGGTGCGCTGGTTCGGCAGGTCCAGCGACCATTGCAGGCCGAGGTCCTTGATGGTGCCGGTGTTGATCTGATCGAGCGGGCTGTAGCGCTGCTCGCTCGCCGTGCGGCCATAGGCCGGCCAGTTGCTGCCATCACCGCCGCTCGCGATGTAGGCGTCGTCCACCACGGTATCCGCGGCCTGCGCGCTCGCGGCCACCAGGGCCACCGTCGCCAGCCAGGTCCTTGCTCCCCTGATCATCTCGCTCCTCCCCGTTGCTCGATGTAATGCTCTTGACGACGGCGGCGCTGGCGTTTGCAGGCGACTCGCGCGGCCGGGCCCACCAGACTGTACTCGACCCGTCACGCAGCCCACCACGTGCTTACGGGTAAGCGCGGACCGGCGCCTCGCCGGGTCGGCGTTCATGAAACCAGCCAGATGCTGTTGCGGAGGTACCCGTTACGGTCCACGAGGCGTCCCGGCGGGCAGGCAGGTGCGGCGCGGCAGTCAGGGCCGTTCAGCCCCTGCAGGTGGGTTGACATGAGGGTGTGCGGAGGGTGTGCGGCGCCGCGGCGGACCACGCGCCGCGGGTCGGCGCCTCACGCCGTGACGAGGCGCCAGGTGAGGTGCGGAGCGAGGCGCCGCCGCGCGTGGGCGGCGACGCTGACCTAGGTATCGGCGGAACCGTCGACGGTGCGCCTGCGGCGGGCTGCGAGCAACACTACGATGCCGCTGGCGAACAGGGCGACGGGCGCCGGCAGCGGTACAGGGTTGCCGCCGATGGCCTCGGTGACGGGCGCGCTGTCGCCATCCCGCAGGATCATGAGGCGGGCATATTTCGAGCGTTTGTCGCCCGCGAAGGTATCACCATCGATGGTCCCGGCGCCCATTGCCTCCAAGGCCAGCAGGGCCGACGCGAAATTGCCGGTATCAACGGTCAACCCGAGGAATGCGCCGGACTCGTCGAAGTGGGGCTGCATGCGTTCAATTTCGTCCTGCAGCCAGTAGACGTTGTCGCCGAAACGGCCGGAGAACAGCCCATAGGCCTCGTTGTGGCCGGCGCTGCTGGACAACGAGATTCCCTCCCGTAGACCCAGCGAAGCGTAAAGGGATTGCACTTCGTTCCACGGCCCACCTGCACAGCTGTTCGCCCCGGCGTTCACCCCGATCACGCATCCCCCATCCAGCATTTTCGGCAGGCGCCAGTCATCGTGGCCGAGGTAATCGATGCCGTTGAGGTAGTTGACGAATGCCTGGGCGGCAAACCAGTTGAATTCGACTCGCCGACCAGGCGACGGGGTCACGGTGAAATCGGGAAACGGCACGACGGTGCCATTGACCAGCTGCACCTGGCCAACGAGGGTATAGACCGGATGCATTCCGGGCAGGCCCAAAACGGTAAGTGGTGGCGAGTATTGGTTGGGCAGGTTGACCACGCGCGAATGGTTCCGGTAGATGGCCCGCGCCAACGCGAGATTCCCGCCCATGCTGGCCGCCAGGGTGTCGAACAGCTGCGCATCGGTGGCCCAGGTGACGTTCAGAGTGCTGTCGTAGGCCAGCCCCGGCGCCCGCGCGACGATGGCGGCGTGGCCCTCTGTCGACATGAGGAAGGGCGCGGCCAGCAGAGCGACAGCGACCAGGCGGGCGGCACAACGCCGCAGGAGCGAGTGGAGGATTTTCATGGCGGCCACTCTAGGCCGCGCCGCCAGCCTCGCCCATTGACCGGTCGGATGCTCGGCCCCCCTCCGAACGGATGCCCTGTCCGGTCGCACAGCCTCCACCGCGCGCGGCATCATGTGTGGCATGGGGCGACCGATGACAGGCCATTCGGCGTTGGACGATCCGCGCACGCGGCTCGCGCTCCTGCGCCAATTCTATCGCGACAGTCACTACAGCCTGTTCGCCGCGGTGCTGCTGGTCGCCTGGCACGTGGCCTATCTGCGCTCGACCAGCACCGACACGTGGTGGCTACCCTGGGTCGCCTACTGCGCCGCCCTGATCACGCTCCGCGCCGCCTGGCGGCGCGCGATCCTGCGCTGCGACGACGCCGAACTCGCCGCGACCTCTCCACGCTGGACCCGTCGCGCCGTGACCGGCGCCGCGGCCACGGGTCTCATGTGGGCCGCGGGCCTGCTGATGGCCTTCGACGCCCGCGACAGCGTCAGCCAGATGTACTGCGCGACGCTCGCCTGCCTGACCTGCGTGGGCAGCATCAACGTCATGGCGCCGCTGCCGCGCGCCTTTCACGCGCTCGTGCTGCCGGTGGCACTGACGCTGGCCGCGCTGTTCGCGGCCGCGGGCAACCTGGCGGGTTACGGCCAGGCGCTGCTGGTCCTGATCGCGGCGATGATGGCGACGGGCCTGATGCGTCATCACGCCCGACTGCTGAACGAGAGCCTGGGGCTGCGCCACGAACGCGAGGCCACGCTCGCGCAGCTCGAGCAGGCGGTCGCGGCGCGCACGCGTTTCCTCGCGGCCGCGAGCCACGACCTGCGCCAGCCGCTGCACGCGCTCGGCCTGCTGGCCGCCGAGGCACGCGCGGAACTCGCGGGACGCAGCGCGGCGCGCACTGCCGAACGCATCGAAGAGATGGTGCAGGCGCTCGACGCGCTGGTGGACGCGCTGATGGACATCTAGCGTATCGATTCGAACGCCATCACGGTGACGCTCGGTCCCGTCGCCTTGGGCCCGCTGCTCGAACGCGTGGTCGCGGACTTCGCCGACCAGGCGGATCTCGCGGGACTGCGGCTACGCCTGCGACCGACCGACGCGTGGGTGGTGAGCGACGGCCTGCACCTCGAACGCATCGCGCGCAACCTGCTGTCGAACGCGCTGCGCTATACCCGCGAGGGCGGCGTGCTGGTGGGCGCGCGCGCACGTCGCGTGAACGGCGTGCCGGAGATGACGCTCGAGGTGTGGGACACCGGCTGCGGCATCGCCGAGGCGGATCGAGCGCGCGTGTTCGACGAGTTCGTGCAGCTCGGCAATCCGGAGCGGCAGCGCGCGCTCGGTCTCGGACTCGGGCTCTCCATCGTGCAGCGCCTCGCGCAGCGGCTCGGCCATCGGGTCGAGGTGCGCAGCCGGCCGGGACGCGGCTCATGCTTCGCGGTGTCGATGGCAACGGTCACGGATGTACGTACGGCACGGTCCCACGCAGAGCAAGCGCGTAGCACGGGCATACCGAGTCTCACCGGCCTCGTGGTGTGGCTGGTGGAGGACGACCCCGATGTGCGAGCCGCCACCGCGCGCCTGCTGGAACACTGGGGCTGCGCCGTCGTGAGCTCGACGGACGGTGACGGCCTGGCCGGCTCGCCCACGCCGAGCTGCCTCGTATGCGACTGGCGCCTGCCAGGCGCGCGCAATGGCCTCGAGGTGATTCGAGCCCTGCGCGCCGCGCTCCCCACGCCGCTGCGCGCGCTCTTGATCAGCGGCGAGGCCTTGCCGATGGAGGTCCTGGCCGAGGCGCGCGACGCTGGCATCGACGTGGCGCGCAAGCCCCTCACGCCGGCGCGGCTGCGCGCCTGGCTCGCGAGCGACGGGCTGCCGTCACTGCCTGGCGACGCGCATCCGGCGGCGCCGTTCAGCCCGGGTCGCGCGCCAGCAGATCGCGTCCTGCCAGCACCGCCTGCGCGCGGTTCCTGACGTCGAGGATGCGAAAGATGCTGACGAGATGCGCCTTCACCGTCGGCTCGGCCAGCGTGAGCGCGCGCGCGATCTCCTTGTTGGCCATGCCCTGTACGAGACAGCGCAGCACGTCCCGTTGACGCGGCGTCAAGACCGACCGCGGCGGCGGCGCGGTGGCAACGCTGGCCAGGAACGGCGGCAGGTAGAGACCGCCGTCGAGCACGAGCTCGATGGCTCGCAGCATGACCATCGTGGCGGCCGACTTGGGCAGGTAACCGGAAGCGCCGAGCTGCAGGCAAGCGCGGGCGAGCTCGGCATCCACCAGACCCGAGACCACCAGCACCGGGACCAGCGGCTGCGCGCTTCGCAGGCGTCGCAGGTTGTCGAGCAGGCCGGCGGCCGACACGCCGCCGCTGGTAACGATGGTCGGCCGCTCCGGCTCCGGCAGGTGCAGATCCAGCAGGGCCAGGTCCGGCGGCGCGTCGGCAGCGATGCGCGCCTCGGCTTCGTCGAGCGACGCCGCTTCGTCCACCACCGCGTCCTGCCAGCGACGCCGCAGCACCTGCGCCATGCCCTCACGCACGACGGCGTGATCGTCGACCAGGAGAAAGCGCGGGGCAGCGGCGGCATTCACCCGCGCAGTATGCCTTGCCGCCTGTCCACCCTGAAGGACCGCGCGGGCGGCGGCCCTTCAGGGACATGGTCAGGGCCTGCTCAGCGCGCCGCGACGCCGGACAGCGACTCCCGCGCGCGCAGCCGGATGAAGTGCATCAGTCCGTCGATGTCCTTGTCAGTCAGCTCGGCGAACTGCGGCATGCCGTTCGGTCGAAGCGCGCCCTTGCGCACCACCCCTTCGAAGGCCTCGCGGTTGGTCGGGATGGGCGACTCGCGCAGATCGGGCGCGGTGCCGCCGGACACCATGCCTGCGCCGTGGCAGTACAGGCAGGACGCCGCGTACAGCGCGCGACCGTGCTCGGCGAGCGCGGTGTCCACCTTGAACTCAGGCGCCTCGAGGGGCTTCGCGAGCGTCGGCGGCGGTGACGGCGGCAGCGGCGCCTTGCCGTCGAGGGCGAAGGTGTAGAGCCGGCGCGGATGCAGCTTGTACTTCCAGCCGTGCTGCGCGGCGAGCGATCCCAGGATCGTGCCGCCGCCGCCCCAGCCGACCAGCAGCGACACGTACTGCTTGCCGTCCACGGTGTAGGTGACCGGCGCGGAGGAAATGCCGAGGCCCATCTTCATGGACCACAGCACATCACCCTTGGCCGCGTCGTAGGCGACGAACTCGCCGTCGGCGCGCCCTTGAAAGACGAGGTTGCCCTTGGTCGTCATGGTGCCCGCGTTCCACATCGGCGGCAGCTCGTGCGACCAGGCCTTCGCCTGCTTCATGGGGTCCCATGCCAGCAGGCGCGCCTGCGCGATGTCCGCCGGCGCGTCCTCGCCCTTGAACTCGACGCCCGGATCGACGCGGAAATGCGGCGACTGCCAGCCCGCGAGATCCATGCCCGTGTCCTTGTAGGCGCCCGGCATGTCGTAGGCCGGGATGTAGACCAGGCCGGTGTTCGGGTTGTAGGACATCGCGTGCCAGTTGTGCGCGCCCCACGGCCCCGGCCACACGATCTCCTCGCCGTCCTCGTAGCGGGCGCCCTTCACTTCCACCGGCCGGCCGGTCTTGAGGTCGATGCGCTCCGCCCAGGTTGCCTTGCCGAATTTCTCGGCCGACAGCAGTTCACCATTGGCGCGGTTGATGATGTAGAAGAAGCCGTTCTTCGGCGCCTGCAGCAGCGCCTTCACGGTCTGCCCGCCATACTTCACGTCGGCCAGCACGATGTCCATGTTGGCGTTGTAGTCCCAGGTCTCGCCGGGATTGGTCTGGTAATGCCACTTGTACTCGCCGGTGTCGGCATCGACCGCGACGATGGAACACAGGAAGAGATTGTCGCCGCCCCCCGGGCTTCGAATCTTCTGGTTCCAGGGCGAGCCGTTGCCGGTGCCGATCAGGACCTGGTTGAACTCGGCGTCATAGGTCATGCCGTTCCACACGTTGCCGCCGCCGCCGTGCTTCCACCACTCGCCGGTCCAGGTCTTGGCCGCCATCTCCATGGCCTTGCTTTCGAAGCCGTCCGCGGGATTGCCGGGCACGATGTAGAAGCGCCAGGCCTGCTTGCCGGTATTCACGTCGTAGGCCGTGACGTAGCCGCGCGCGGCTTCGTGTTCCGTGCCGCCGTTGCCGATGATGACCTTGTCGCGGAATACCTTGGGCGCGCCGTTCACGTAGTAGGACTTGCGCGGGTCCACCGTCATCGCCTCCCACAGCTGCTTGCCGGTCTTCGCGTCCAGCGCCACCAGGCGGCCGTCGACGGTGGAGATGATGAGCTTGCCCTTGTAATAGGCCGGGCCGCGGTTGATGTCCCACATGATGCGCAGCCGATCGCCCGCGCGCTCGATGGTCTTCGGATCGAACTCCCAGAGCTGCTTGCCGGTGCGCGCGTCGACCGCGTAGGTGTGGCTGTAACTGCCGGTGAAGTAGATCACGCCGTCCACCACCAGCGGGGTGGCGATCAGCGAGCGCTCCTTGGGCAGGTCCAGCACCCACTCGATGCCGAGCTTCTTCACGTTGCCGGCGTTGATCTGATCGAGCGGGCTGTAGCGCTGCTCGGTGGACGTACGTCCGTAGGCCGGCCAGTTGCCGCCGTCACCCCCGTTCGCGAGATAGGCGTCGTCCACCACCGTGTCGGCCGCCTGCGCGCTACCCGCCAGCAGCGCCAGCCCCGCGACCCAGCCCTTCAACTCGGATCTCATCAGTGCACTCCCCCGTCATGATCGTCACGTCGCGGCATCGAAGCGGCCGCGTCGGCGGAGCATAACGTGGATCACGAGACGGCTGAATCGCGGTGAGGCATCGACTAGTGTCGACGCCCCAGGCTTCGTCGCTGTCGCCGAGGCGAGGGTCCATGAGCCATCGGCAAAGCCCATGGATTCCCGCTTGCGCGGGAATGACGGTGTGTGGGCGGAGGAGTCGACTTGGATGGCCTCGTCGCGGGACGCGCCGGCTCCGGTGCCGCAGTCCACTCCGCCCTCTCCACGACATCGTCACCCCCGCGAAAGCGGGGGTCCCTCTGCGCTCATCGAAGCCCATGGATGCCTGCTTGCGCAGGCATGACGAGACTGGGTGCGTAAAGGTCTGCGAATACGCCCACCGTCCTCCGTCACCCCTGCAAAAGCAGGGGTCCCTCTGCGCTCAGCGAAGCCCATGGAGGCCTGCTTGCGCAGGCATGACGAGACTGGGTGCGTAAAGGTCTGCGAATACGCCCACCATCCT
>JAIEQK010000054.1 GCA_019747795.1 Gammaproteobacteria bacterium
GGGAATCCATGGGCTTCGCCGACCGCCGATGGACCCCTGCTTTCGCAGGGGTGACAGGGTCGAAACGAAGGCGCTGATCGTTCCGATGCCTATCGCCCTCTCGACCCGTCTTTCCCGCGCACGCGGGAATCCAGGGGCTTCGCCTGTCGCCCTCAGACGCGCAGGTTGACGTAGCTGCCCTTGGGGCGGGAGGCGGCGGTGCCGCCCATGCGGTCGATCATGGCGCCGAGGAGCGCGGCAGGCGAGTTGGAGCCGCTCGAGGGTCGCGCGGCGAATTCAGGTGTGCGGACGTAGGCGGCAGAGTCGTCGGCCGGACGCGCGGCGCGCGCGGCGGCCGGGCCGTGACGTCCATAGGTCGCGTCCAGCGCGGCATCGATGCGCGTGGTGGCGTTGACCCCGGCGAGCCGCATGGCGCGTCGCTCAGCCCTGGGCCGCCGCTGGCTTGTCCACCAGGCGCATCAGCTTGTCCATGTTCGCCAGCGAGTGCATGTGCAGGTAGATGAGATCCAGGTAACCCTGTTCGAGGAAGAACTTCAGCCGATCCGGCGGCAGCTTGAGCAGGCGCTCGCGCGTCACGCAGTAGAAGCCGCCGAGTTGGAATTGGCCGCCCGAGTTTAGGGAAATATTCGCCTGGGTGGAATCGAGCAGGTCCGCCACGGTCAGCGCTTCACAGAATTTGGCGGTCAGCTGCGAGGCGTTCAGATAGTCCTTCAGGAACTGCAGGCGGGCGGCCAGATGGGGCCCCTGGGCGCCGTCCTCGGCCAGCAGGCGCTCGCCCTCGGCGGCGGTGTTGAAGCCGCTGTAGGACTCGTCGACGCACACCGTGTACTGCTCGTTCGCCTCGCCCTGTCCGGCCAGGATGAACGGGTAGCGGCGCAGGTAGGCCGGCACGTACTGCCCGCGCCAGGCGCCGTCTTCGCCGATCATCAGGTTGCTGTCGTTGGCCAGTCCGAGCAGCACAGCGGGCACCGCGGTGCCGACCGTGTCGCGCGCGAACACGATGGCGAACTCGCGCGCGGCGATGGCGAACTCGCTCACCGTCAGGAACACCGAGTTGGTGCCGGCGGCGAAGGCGTAACCCTGGTCGGGATCGATGAACCAGTCACCGTGACGCTCGCGGCTGAGCGGCGTGACGTTGCGGTACAGGAGGGGCAGTGCTTGTGCGTTCATGACTCAGTAACGGCGATGCAGGGTGGGTAGCAGTACGTCACCTTCCCAGGTGACCGCGCCCTGCGCGTCGAGGCGCAGCATGCCGGCCAGCTGGTTGACGGCGCCGGGGGTGAACTTGTCGTTCAGCAAGCTTGCGTCGGGCAGTTCCTCGAGTTCCTCGAAGTCGTCGCCGCCGCCGTCATCACCACCGGCCGGCGCGGCGGGCGCCGGTGACGAGGGCGCCGCGGGCGCGCTGGGCGCTGCGGCCGGCGCCTCGTCTTCCAGCATCTCGAAGCCTTCGTCCACGTCCGGCGTCGCCGCCGGCGCGGCCGGGGCCGCCTCGGGCACCGGGCTGTCCTCGAGCGGCGCGAACAAGTCCTCGCTGTTCTCTTCCAGCGAAGGCGCGTCTTCGGCGGCCGGCGCCTCACCACTCTCGGGGGTCGCGGCCGGCGCGGCATCCGGAGTCTCTTCCGCCTCGAACACGTCCTCGAACTCGTCGCCCCCGCTCTGCTCCTCGGCCTGGCGCGCGTTGTAGGCCTCGAGCTGCGCCTGGTAGTCGGTGTAGTTCTTGCGCTCGGCGCGGTAGCGCGCCAGCAGGGTCTCGCCCTTGGCACGGTCGATGTCGCCGGCCGCAAGTTCCTTCTCGAGCGTGGCGATGCGCGCATCAAGGCCGCCGATCAGCTCCACGAGCTGCTCGGCGGTGACGCTCGGCGCGCAGCCCTCGGCGTCCTCGCACTGGTCGAGCGACTTGGCGATACCGTCGCCGATCACGCCGAACAGCGAGAGGTCTTCCTCGAACAGGGACGAGTCGACGAAGGCCACCGCCTGCAGGATGGTGATGATCGCCGCCGGGTTGGGGAAGAACACCCGGGCGTTCTGGAACAGGCCGGTCGGCGAGGTGATGGTCGCGCCCGGTATGCTGCCGAGCGAGACCACGAGCGCCGTGTCCGTGACATTCTGCGCCGACGGCGTTGCGTTCGACTGCACGTTGAAGTTGACCTGCTGCTGCACCGCCTGCGCGCTCTGCGCGACCAGCACGTCGCCACCGTTCAGCGCCATGATCATGTTCGTCGAGTTCTCGATCTCGCCGCGCGCGGCGAGCATCACGCGGTTGCCGAGGAAACGCATGGTGGTGCTGCCGCCGGTGCCGGTGATGTTGCCGAGCGGTACACCGCCGGTCAGGCCGTTGTTGCCGCTCTGGATGGCGTCGCCGAGCGCGAGGATCGCCACGTCGCCGTTCTGCGAGTCCGTGCTACCGACCTCGAGACCGGTCCCCTGACTGAAGTCGACGGTACTGCCGACCAGCATCAAGTCACCGCCGGTGATGAGCGAGCTGCCGACGGTGATGTAGTCGGCGGGCGCCGACAGCAGCTTGCCGGCCAGCAGGTTTCGGTCCGGCGTGGCCTCGAACAGGCCGCCGATCACGAGCGTGCCGCGGAACGTGTCGAAGCGATCGGCGGCGATGTGTCCTGGGCCGTCCTCGAGGTCGATGAACATGTCGGTGTTGGCGGTCGGCACGATCGACAGCACCGCATCGGTGTTGCCCTGCACCTCGCCATTGAAGTCGAACACGTTGGTGGCGGAATTGAGCGCGACGTTGCCGACGATGGTCAGGAAGGTGCTGAAGCTGAGATCGCCGCCGGCGTTCAGGTTGCCGTTCAGCTGCGCCTCGCCGACGTAGGTCTGGCTGCCGGTGGTGGTGACCGCCTGGAAATCGCCGAACGGCCCGACCATGCGGAAGTTGCCGTTCACGTTCAGGCTGTCTCGCATCTCCAGGTTACCGTTGCCCAGGTTGAGCGTCAGCGAGCCGTTGCTGGTGACCGGCGCATCGAGACGCAGACCAAGACTGCCGGTGAACACGGCGCCCGGCGTCAGCGCGATGCGATCCGCGCTGAACGCGCCCGCGAGCGAGGCCGCGGCACCGGCGGTGCTTGGCAGGGTGAGGGTCGCGTCACCGTTGGTGGAGAGGTTCTCCAGGCCGCTGAACTGCACCTGGTTCGCCGCCGAGGGCGCGTTGCCGGCTCGGATCACGCCGGCGCCGTCGCCGTTCACCACCCAGGTGGCGTCGCCCAGCGAGCGGATCTCGTCGATGCCCGCGCCGGTGTCGATGCTGGTGGTGTTGCCGGTCGGGTCGACCGCCAGGGTGATGAGGTCATCGCCCGCGCCGGTATTCAGCACTTCGATGTTGCGGAACTCACCGGCGAAATTGGCCGTGGTCACGACCAGGCCTTGCGTGCTGATGCCGCTCACGGTGGCGGTCGCGGCCTGGCTGCGACCGGAGAGATCCAGAGTATCGACCCCACCACCGCCGTTGATCGCGCCGCGCCAGTTGGTGTTGCCGCTGAACACGAAGCTGTCGTTGCCGGTGTCGCCCGGGAAGCGCAGCGTGGTCACCGAGCCGTCGATGTCCAGCGAACCGGCCAGGGCGGTCACGGTCGTGGTATTGCCGCTGCCGTTGACGCTGAAGCCCACGGTGCGCGCGCCGGTCAAGGTGAAGGTGTCCGCGCCGGCGCTGCCCACCAGCACGTTGGCGCCGCCGATGTCGGTGATGCCGATCTGGATGAACCCGGCACTGTCGAAGATGTAGGTGTCTGCCGCCGAGCCGCCCCGGATCGCGAAGTTGATGAACGTCGACGCACCGTTCACACCGGCCGCCGAGCCAGGGGCGCCGAGGGCCGAGCTGTTGGTGGAGAACTCGCCACGGTTGGTACCTGTGACGCGCCAGAAGGTCGCGGCGTTGGCGCCGACGATGGCACCCTTGCCGTTGCCACGCAGGTCGTCCACGCCGGTAAAGCCATTGCTCAGCAGATCGGGATCGCCGTTGGTACCGGTGATGGAGCCGGAGCGGCCTTCGGCCGAGACGACGGCATCGACGGCGACCGCGGTGAACAGGTCTGAACCGCTGATGTCCAGGCGATCACCCGCACCGGCGCCGAGGTTGACACTGCCATCCACTCGCGAACGGTCGGTGTTGCCGGTGGGCGGATTGGCGTTCGGCGTGCCGAAATTGACAGTGTCGTTGCCGTTGCCGCCGTTGATGTTGCCGGTCAGCACGGCGTCGTTGCTGAGATTGAAGACGTCGTCGGCGTCACCGCCGTTCAACTGCATGGTGGACACGCCACCACTGGCGCTGATGTTGAAGGTGTCCGCGCCGCCGATACCCTCGGCGGCACCGGCCAGCGAGCCGCCCTGGAAGTTGAAGTTGTCGGCGCCGGTCGTGCCGGTCAGGGTCTCTATGTTGACGAAGGCGGCGATCGCACCGCTCGAGCCACTGTTCGCACCATTGATGGTGTAGCTGTTGTCACCGACGATGCGATCGGTGGCCCCCCTGAGTCCATTGATGGCGCCTGACAGCGTCCCGCCATTCACCGTGAAGGTGTCGTTGCCGGCGGTGCCGGTCAGGTTCTCGATGTCGCTGAAGCTCGCGCTCACGTCGGGCGATGTGCCGCTGTCGGCACCGGTCAGGACGAAAGTGTCACTGCCACGGAGCACGTCACTGCCGCCATTTCCACCATCGACGGAACCGGTCAGTGAAAAGCCCGCGAGGTTGAAGGTGTCGTCACCACCACCACCGGCGAGCAGTGCCACGCTTGCGTTGCCGGACAGCACGAAGGTGTCCGCCTCGGCCAATCCGGCGGCATTACCGCTGAGAGAACTGCCGGCATGGAAGACGAAACTGTCCGCGTTGGCCGTACCGGTGAGATTCTCGATGTTGGTGAAGTTGCCGGTCACGCGCGTGCTCTGGCCCGCGTTCGCGCCCGTGACGGTGTAATTGTCCGCGCCGGTCAGGAAGTCGCTGTCAGCGCCGCCGTCGACGGCGCCGGTCAGCGTGAATCCGTCGAGAGCGAATACGTCGTCACCCGCGGCGCCCTGCAGGCTGCCCGCCGCGGCATCGCCCAGCAGAACGAAACTGTCGGCGCCGCCCGTTCCATTGGCTGTCCCGGTCAACTGACTGCCGGCATCGAAATTGAACGTGTCGGCCCCACTGGTGCCCGTGAGGTTCTCGATATCGACGAAGGTCCCGTTGATCTGGCTCGAAGTGCCGGCGTCGATGCCGGTTACCGTGTAGTCGCTGGCGCCGGTCAGCACGTCCTGGTTGGTGCCGGTGCCCCGCCCGTCAATCGCGCCGGTGAAGACGAAGCCGGCGAGGTTGAAGGTGTCGTCGTCGGCGTCGCCGATGAGGTTGGCCGCGGCGGCGTTGCCGGCGAGGGTGAACGTATCGTCGCCCGCCAGGCCGCGCGCGTTGCCCGTGAGCGACGCGCCCGCATTGAAGGTGAAGGTGTCGTTGCCGGTCGTGCCGGTCAGGTTCTCGATGTTCTGCCACAGGGCCACGCCGGTGGCGGAACCCGTGTCGGCACTGGTCACCGTGTAGCTCGCCGAGCCGCTGAGCACGTCGTCGCCGAGCCCACCGTCCAGCGTGCCCGTGACGCTGCCGCCGTTCAGCGTGAAGGTATCGTCACCCGCCGTGCCGGTGAGGCTCTCGATAGTGCTGAAGCCGCCGGTGATCAGGCTGGTCTCGCCGCCATTGGCGGCCGTCAGGGTGTAGTTGTCCGAGCCGGCGAGGGTGTCGTCATCGGCTGCGGAGGTGCCACCGTCTATGGTGCCGGTCAGCACGAAACCGTTCAGGTCGAAGCTGTCCGACTCGGAGCCGCCGCTCAGGGTGGCCGCGCTCGCGTCGCCGGTCAGGGTGAAGCTGTCGGCGCCGCCCAGCCCGCTCGCCGTGCCGCTCAGCGAAGCGCCCGCATTGAACACGAAGCTGTCGGCGCCGGTGGTGCCGGTCAGGTTCTCAATGCCGGTGAAGCTGCCCACGATGAAGTTCGACGTGCCTGCATTGACGCCGGTGACGGTGTAGTCGCTGGCGCCGGCCAGCACGTCTTGATTGCTGCCTGTACCGCGCCCGTCGATGACGCCGGTGAAGACGAAGCCGTCGAGATTGAAGGTGTCACTATCCGAGTCGCCCATGAGGTTCGCCGCGGCGGCATCGCCCGTGAGCGTGAAGATGTCATCGCCGGCCAGGCCACGCGCATCGCCATCCAGCGCGCCGCCGGCGGCGAAACTGAAGTTGTCCACGCCGGCGGTGCCGGTCAGGTTCTCCACGCCGACGAAGCCACCGGAGATGCGCGTGCTGGCGCCGCCGTTGGCGGCGTTGACCGTGTACTGGTTGGCGCCCGCGATCGTGTCGTTGTTCAGGCCGCCGAGGATCTGGCCGGTCAGCAGAAAGCCCCCGAGGTCGAAACTGTCATCTCCGCTGCTGCCGCGCAGACTCGCGACGCTGGCATTGCCGGCAAGGACGAAGCTGTCATCGCCGCCGCTGCCGTCGGCGTCACCGGTCAGCGCGCTGCCGGCGTCGAAGTTGAAGCTGTCGCTGCCGGCGGTGCCGGTCAGGTTCTCCACTTCGGAGAAGCCGCCACTGATCTGCGGTGTGGCGCCCGCATCGGTGCCATTGACGGTATAGGCGGTCGCGCCCGTCACGACGTCCTGGTCGACACCACCGACGCCGCCGTTGAAGGAGCCGGTCAAGGTGAAGCCGCCGAGGTCCAGCACGTCTGCTCCGCCGCCGCCCTGGACGCTGGTGACCGAGGCGTTGCCCGCCAGCAAGAAGCTGTCCGCGCCCGCGCCGCCGGTCGCCGTGCCGTTGAGCGCGGACCCGGCGGAGAACACGAAGCTGTTGCCGGAGGCGGTGCCGGTGAGGTTCTCGATGTCGCTGAAGCCGCCCGTGACCTGGGTGCTGGTGCCCGCGTCCGTGCCGCTCACGGTGTAGTTGTCGGCGCCGGTGAGGGTGTCACTGTTGGCGCCGGCGCTACCGCCGTCGATGCTGCCAGTGAGAGTGAAGCCGGCGAGGTTGAAGGTGTCGCTTTCGCCGTCCCCGGCGAGCGTGGTGACGCTGGCATTGCTGCTCAGCGTCACGACGTCGGCGCCCGCGCCGGCGCTGATCGAGGTTACGGTCACCACACCGTTCAGGTTGATGACGTCGGCGCCCCCAGCGGTTCCTACCGAGCCCACGTTGGCGGTACCGGACAGGGTCACCGTGTCGACGCCGGCGCCGCCGACGATGGCGCCGACGCTGGCCGTGCCATTAGCCGTGAAGCCGTTGACGCCATCCAGGCCGTTGGCCGTGCCTGAGAGGACGCTGCCGGTATTGAAGGTGAAGGTGTCGCTTCCGCTGGTGCCGGTCAGGTTCTGGAACTGGCTCCAGGTGCCGCCCACCTGGGTGGCAGTGCCGGCGTTGCTGCCGGTGACGATATAGCCCGTCGCGCCAAGCAGCGTATTGGTGCCGGCGCCTCCGTTGATGTCGCCGGTCCAGGTATTGCTGTTGAGGTCGACCGAATCGTTGCCGGTATCGGCCAGCGCTGCGCCGCCCCCGTCGCCGGCCGCGGCGTTGATGTTGTTGATACTGGTGAACTGGGTGATGAGGCCACCCACGTTGATGTCGATGCTGTCGGTGCCGGTGATGGTGAACTGGTCGATACCGGTGGAGCCCGCCACGCTGTCGACACCCGCGCCGCCGCCGCCGGTGACGGGGCTGGTCATATGGCCATCGGAATCGAAGAAGAACACGTCCGACCCAATGCCGCCGGCAATGGCGGTCACATTGGTGAAAGTGACGAAGTTGCCCAGGTTGCCGGCATTGCCCGGATCGGTCAGGAAGAGCGCCAGGGCCGCCAGGCTGTTGGCGACCACGCCCGTATTCTCGCCGCCGATGTACCAGAAGGTGAACGCCGAGGTGAATACCGCGCCCGGCTGCAGGAAGCTGGATTCGCGGATACCGTTGTTGCCGTTGGAGGTGCCGGTAATGATGAAGTCCGGCTCCCCCGACAGGCGGGACAAGTCGCCATTGCCGCCGGCATCGAGAGTCACGCTGTTGGCGATATCCGACGCTCTCAGGTCCACCACGTCGTTTTCGCCAGCGGAATCGACACCACCATTGATGAATCCGACCAGCCTGGCCCGGTCGAAGAAGAGGAAGGAATTGCTGTCGCCGGAAGGCGTCGTGTCGAAGAATGCGTCGCCGTCGAGCGTGCCCGTCAACACCGTGCCGTCGTTGTGCAATTCGAAGACGTCATTCCCGACCTGGCCCTGGAGATCGGCGTCGGTCGTGCCGTTGATTACGAACAGGTCGTTGCCATCTCCACCACTCACCAGGCCGGACAGTGTGGCGGTGTTTTCAAAGGTGAAGGTATCGTCGCCGCTGCTGCCAGTGAGGCTCTCGATATTCGACCACACGCCGGTCGCGTTCGATGTGCCCGTACTGTCGCCGTTGACCAGGTACACGCTGGCGCCGCTCAGCAGGTCGTTCCCGCCGAGACCGTTCACCGTTCCAGTCACGCTGCCGCCTGCAACGGCAAAGGTGTCGTCCGACGTCGTTCCCGCCAGATTCTCGATACCGGTGTAGGTGCCACCGGAGATGTGGGCGGCGTTACCGCTACCGACGCCGGTGAGCGAGTAGCTGTTGGAATTGGCAAGGCTGTCGGTCCCGGTACCGCCGTCAATGTTGCCGGTCAGGGTGCGCGAGGCGCCCGTGCCGAGGTTGAAGGTGTCGTTGTCGGCACCGCCCTGCAGCAGACCCACCGCGGCGTTCTGCGTGAGCGTAAACGTATCGTTGCCGGCGAGGCCGTCCACCGTGCCGGTCAGGGCGGCGGCGCTGTTGTTGAACGAGAACGAGTCGTTGCCCGCCGTGCCGGTCAGGTTCTCCAGGCCGGACCAGGCGGTGACGCCCGTGGCACTGCCCGAGCCATTGCCCGACACCGTGTAGGACGTCGAGCCCGCCAGCGTGTCGCTGCCGGCACCGCCGACGATGCTCGCCACGGTAGCGCCGGCCGTGACGGTGAACAGGTCGGCGTTGCCGCCGCCGTCGATCGTACCGGTCATCACCGCGGTCGCCTGGAAGGTGAAGGTGTCGGCGGCGGCGCTGCCTGTCAGGCTCTCGATGCTCTGCCAGGCGGCAACGGCGCCCGAGGTGCCGCTGGCCGTCCCGCTCACCGTGTAGCTGGTGTCGCCACTCAGGGTGTCGGTGCCGCCCGCGCCGTTCACCGTGCCGGTCAGCGAGCCGCCGCTGACAGTGAAGGTGTCATTGTTGACCGTGCCGGTCAGGTTCTCGATATTGCTGTAGGTGCCGGTGACGAGGCCGGACGACGTGCCGCTGCCCGCGCCGGTCAAGGTGTAGCTGCTGGCGCCGACCACCGTGTCGGTTCCGTTGCCACCGTCGATGCTGCCGGTCAGGGTGCGCAGGGTCGTGCCGTCACCGAGGTTGAACGTGTCGTTGTTGTCGCCGCCGGACAGCAGGGCGACGCTGACGTTGGCATTCAGGGTGAAGACGTCATTACCGCCGAGGCCACTGACCGTGCCGGTCAGCGCCGCGCCCGTGTTGAACGTGAAGCTGTCGACGTTCGAGGTGCCGGTCAAGTTCTCGAAGGAACTCCAGGTGGGCGCGGTGCCGGTGATGTTGCCCGAGGTACCGCTGCCGCTGCCGGTGACGGTATAGCTGGTCGCTCCGGCCAGGGTATCCGATTCGCTGCCGCCGTCGACGCCGCCCGACAACGTGAAAGTCGCGAGGTCGAGCGTGTCAGCGCCGGCCCCCAGCAGCACGGTGGTGGCGGTGGTGTTGGCGGAAAGCGTGACGGTGTCGTCGCCACCGAGCGCATCGATAGTGCCGATGGTGCCGCCGGAGAGCGTGAACGTGTCGGCCCCGGCCGTACCTTCGAGGGTCTCGATGCCCTGCAGGCTGGCGGTCACGCCGCCGGTGGTCGCGGTGCCGCCGCCGACGTTCACCGCGTAAGTGGAATAGCCCGCCACCTTGTCGGTCTGACCGAGGCCGTCGATGGTGCCGCTCAGGGAGCCGCCGCTCTGGGTGAACGTATCGGTATTCGCGGTGCCTGTCAGGTTCTCGATCCCGCTCCAGGTCATGGAGCCTGGCGTGGACGCGGTGCCGCTGTTGGCGCCGGTGATGGTGTAGGCCCTGAAGCCGACCAGGGTGTCGATGCCGGTGCCGCCGACCAGGCTGTCGATGCCGCTGTAGGTGGCGGTCAGGCCGCCGGTGACGTTGCCGGTGCCGTCGCCGCTCGCGGTGAACGTCAGCGCGCCGCTGAGGCCGGCGGCGTCCAGCGTGCTGGTGGCGGCCGCGCCGGTCAGGGACAGGCTGGTGCTGCCCGACACGATCGCGTTCAGATCGATGGTCGCGCTGGCCACGCCAGTGCCAGCCGTCAGGGCCACAGTAGTGCCGGCCAGGTTGTTGCTGGTGCCGATGGTGAGGTCGCCCGCCGAGGACAGCGTGATGCCGTCGCCGGCCAGGTTGGCGTTCGCGCCGGTCAGGGACAGCGTGGCGGTGCCGGTGGTGGCGATGTTGACGGTGTTGGCGCCCGCGGCGGTGGTGAGCGCATCCACGGTGAGGTTGCTCGCGGACTGCAGGAACACGTTGTTGGTGTTGACCCGGACTGCGCCGCCGCCGGTCACCGCCACGCCCAGTCGATTGGACGCGTCGACGCCGAGATTGCCGCCGGTGGCCTGCAGGATCAGGTTGCCCGCGTTGGTCTTGGTGAGCACCGCGCCCGCGGTGTCGGTGATGTTGTGTCCGGCGCCGGTGGCGCTCACGGTCTGGTCGCCCGCGCCGTCGAAGGTGCCGGTGCTCGCGCCCTGGAAGGTGATGTTGCCGGCCGCGAGCAGGTTGTTCTGCGCGGTGAAACCGCCGTCCAGTATCAGGTCACCGCCCTGCACGTTGAGCGTGCCGTTGATGTCGATGCCGGTCGCCGCGCCGAGGGTGAGGTTGCCGGTGTTCGACTTGGTCAGCGCATCGAGCGTCAGCGAGCCGGCGGTGGAACGGATCTCGGTATCGGCGTTGGCACCCGACATCACGATGTTCATGCCGGTGAGATTGATGTTGCCGCTGGCGGTGAGGTTGCCCCGGCCCAGGTCGAGCGTCGCGCCGCCCGCGCCCGAAAGCGCGGCGACGGTATCGTCGTTGTCGTTGAAATCCAGCGTGCCGGCGGCGCCGACGCTCACCGCGCTGTTGTTGCTCAGCACGTTATCGGCGCCGAGTTCCAGCGTGCCGCCGGAGATGGTCGTCGTACCGCTGTAGGTGTTGGTGGTGGAATTCAACACCAGGATGCCCGCACCGGTCTTGGTCAGGGCGGCCGTACCGGTGATGGCGGTGGCGGCGCGCTGATCGAGCGGCCCGGTGGCGACATCGAAGGTCGCGAGCGCGCCGCCGGTATTGATGCCGCCGAAGTCGCCGCCGTCGGCGGTATTGATCTGGATGGTGCCGCTCTTGTCGCCGGCCGCGCCGCTGGTGTTCAGGTTGCCGAGGTCGACCGCGCCGGCGGCGGCGTCGATGAAAATCGCGCCACCCTCGGTGCGGATGGTGTCGTTGGCGTCAGCGAAGACCACGTCGCCGGCGATCGAGCGCAGGGTCAGGCTGCCGCCGGTGGTGAGCGACAACCCGACCACGTTCCCCGAGCTGATGCCCGCGCCGCCGTTGATGTTCTCGACGGTGACGTCGTTGGTCGCCTCGAGCACGATGACGGCGTTCGCGCCCTGCGCCTCGATCTGGCCCCAGCTGACCGTGTTGGTGTTGGGGTTGCCGTCGTCGACGTCGTCGGCCTCAAGCACGTCGGGCAGTTCCGGGTCCTCCTCGCCACCGTTGTCGGCGTCGATGATGGACAGGGTGTCGGGATCGAGCAGCAGCGTGCCTTTCTCGCCCCTGGGCGCGGTCGCGTCTGCCGCGCCACGGTAGAGCAGGTTCCGCTTGCCGGACACTTCGACGAAACCGCCGTCGCCGCCGGCGGGACCGCCCTTGGCGGAGATGTCGCCGTAGAACCAGGTGCTGCCGTCTGCCCACACCACCACTTCCCCGCCGTCGCCCTTGGCGGTGGCATCGGCCGCGATGCGCGCCGCGCCGCTGACGAAGGTGGTGTTTGCGTTCGGCAGGCTTGTGTCTTCGCCACGCGCGCCACCGCCGAGCAGTACCTGGCCGCCGCCGCGCGCGCCGGAGGCGTCCACTTCGGCGTCGAAATTGAGTTCGAGCTGCTCGCCCGTCGCCTTGACGGTGCCGCCCTTGGCCGCGGCGCTCGTCACCGAGATCTCGCTGCCCGCGTCGAGCGTGACCCGCGACTTGCCGACGAGCTTCACTGAGCCGCCGCGATCGCCGGTGGCGTCGGCGCGCAGCGTGCCGCGCTGCTCGATGGTGTCGGCCGCGACCACCACGCGTCCACCGCGCGAGTCGATGTCGCCCGCGGAGGCATCCACCGTGCCGGTGTTCAGCACCGACGCGCCCGGCCCGAGACCGGTCAGGCGCACCTTGCCGCCCTGCTTGTCGATGCGCGCGGCCTGGATCAGTCCGCCGTTGTTGATGGCGTGCTTGAACACGCCCTCCGCGGCG
This sequence comes from Gammaproteobacteria bacterium, assembly GCA_019747795.1. Classification (GTDB taxonomy): domain Bacteria; phylum Pseudomonadota; class Gammaproteobacteria; genus JADJYF01. The sequence continues at coordinate 12,521 of JAIEQK010000054.1, forward strand.
CGCGCGGTGATGAGGATCTGCCCGCCGTCGGCGCGGATCTCCCCCGTGTTCGCCACCTGGTCGTCGAGCTTCTGCGCATTCTCGACCACCGCTTCGTCGACACTGAAGCGCAGCAGGCCGTCGCCGTCGAAGTCCACCGTGGCCTTCTCGCCCGCCAGCAGGCTGACGCGACCGGCGGTGGCGACGATCACGCCCTCGTTGGCGACCGTGCGCCCGAGCAGCGCGACGTCACCGCCCGGTTCGGCCTGGATGCGGCCCTGGTTGACCACGCGTCCGTCGCTGCCGGGCTGCGCCTCGAGCCGGTAGCGGCCACTCATGAAGTCGTCGATGCCGACGTTCATCGCCGCGGCGATCAGCGAGCCGACGTGGACTTCGGCGCCCGGCTTGAAGAACACGCCGTTCGGATTCAGCAGGATGACTTCGCCGTTCGACTTGATCTGGCCGAAGATCTCGCTCGGCTTCTGGTCGAAGATGCGGTTCAGCGCGCTCGCCTTGGCGTTCGGCTGGTTGAAGCGCACCGTCTCGTTCCGCGCGACGTCGAAGCTCCGCCAGTCGATGGCGGCGCGCTGGCTGCGCTGGTTGATGACCGTCATGCCGCGCGCGGGGGTCGAGATGTCCGCGCTGCCGGCGCGCACCTGGCCGCCGGTGGGCGCCGCCAGCGCCGGTGCGGCGACGCCGGCCAGCAGGGCGAGCTGCACGGAGCGGGCGATGGGTTTCAGGGAAAAACGGGTGAAGGCCGCGGCCGTGGCTGGCCGGCTGTCCTGCGTGCTCATGCGTCCGCTCCTGCCGCGATCCGCGCGGGCTCGGGTGCCCGCGGGGTGGTCCGGGCGATGGTAGACAGGTCGTTCATGCGCGGTCCGATAAGCGTTTCACAACGGCCCCGCGCGCTCAGAAGAAGATGTTGACGTCGAACCAGTACTTCGGTCCCCAGCCGGTCTCCTCCGGACGCGGATTATCGCCTGTGGGCACGGCGATGGTCAGGCGCGAGGAGAAGGCCTTGGGGTTGTTGAACGAGAAGGCCAGGCCAGCGGCGTCGTAGCTGTTGGACTTGGTCTCGGTCGGCAGCGAGCTGTTGAGGTAGCCGGCCGCCACGTCGTAGAAGAAGGACAGCTGGATCAGCTCGCCCCAGGTCCGATTGCCGAAGGCCGGCACGTCGGCGATGAAGGGCGCGTTGATGATCCATTCCACCGAGCCGAACACGGCGCGGTCGAACAAGGCCTCGGTGGGCCGGTAGCCGCGCACGTTGGTCGGGCCGCCCACGGCGTACTGCTCGAGCGGCACCAGGAGGTCGGGCGACCACATGATCTCGGTGGTCAGCAGCAGGTTGTGGTTCTTGAGCTTGTCCCACAGCGGCGTCAGCGCCTGGAAGCGGGTCAGCGTGAGCTGCACCTTGTCGAACTTGCCCTCGGCGAAATCGCCGTTGCCGCCCTGGCGGGTGGGCTGCACGAAGGCGGTGTCGCGGCCCATCGCCCCGAACAGGTCGTTGAAGCCGTGGGAGATCTCGAGCAGCGCGGTGTTCAGACCGCCGAAGCGCGCATCGACGCCGTCGTAGTTGAATTCGAGCGACGCCACCGCGAGGCTGTCGAGGTTGACCTCGCGGCCGTCGGCCTTGGTGCCGCTGCGCTTCTTGGCCATGCGCGCCGTCACGCCCAGGTTGGTCAGGCGGCTGCGGATCAGGCTCTTGCTCAGGTAGACGTTGAGATTGCGGATGTCGCTGTAGATGTTGGCGTTGCGGAATTCGCCGCCGACGTCGAACTGGTTGCGATCGAGACTCACGCCGATGCGGCTGTCGTCCAGCCAGCCGGCGTGCGGGATATAGGGCAGCGGGATCTCGTAGGCGAACGCGTAGAACCAGGTGTTGTCCGGCGCCGCGGTGCGCTGCACGGTGGTCGAGAACTTGTCGCCCTGGCCGAGCGGATTGTTGAAGGTCAGCTGCCCGAGCTGGCGGTTGTGACCGGTCTCGGCGATACCGTGGTTGTCCCAGCGCAGCGAGAGATCGAAGCGCTTCTCCTCCTGCACCTTGAGGGCGAGATCGGCGGTGCCGACCTGCACGCCCGGCTGGAACACGCCAAAGGACGACTGGCCGGGATAGTCGGACACCGTAAGCAGCGCCGACTCGATGCTCTTCTTGGTGACCGGCTCGCCCACCAGCTTGCTGAAGGGCCGTTCGAGGATGCGCGGCTTGTAGAGCTTGTTGCCCTCGGTCACCACCCGTCCGAGCAGGCCCTCCATGACCTGGATGTGGACCTCGCCACCCTCCACGTCCTGCACCGGGACGAAGGCCTGGGCGAGGATGAGCCCGTGTTCGCGGTAGTACTTGGTGACGGCGTCGGCCACTTCCTGCAGCCGACCGACGGTGAAGCCGTCGGGGCGCGCCGCGCGCTTCTCGTCCACCAGGGCCTGCACCGCGGCGACGGTGATGTCGTGCTGCGGCCGGTCGGTCGCGCCCTCGAGCACGAAGCGCGTGACCGCGACCTTCTCGCCGTCATCGATCTCAAGCGGCCGGTCGACCACCGCGGGCACGCTGAACAGTTCGGCCGGCGGTGCCTTCGGCATCTCGCGCGGCGTTTCGCCAGGCCGCTGCGCGCCCGGCTTGGCGGCGTCCGGCAGGTCTGCGACCGTGCCTGCGGCGAGCGAGTCGGGCCCCGGCGCGAAGGCCTCCGCCAGGTCGGGTCGTGCCGGCCCCGGGCGGGACAGGGGATCTTCCGCGGCCGCCTCGGCGCCCGCGTCGGGCGTCACCGGCAGCGCCGCGAGGTTCTCGTCAGGCGTCGTGGCCGGGGTCGTCAGGGCGCGCTCATCGAGCGGTTCGAGGCTCGCCTCGGGCGCCGCCTCGAGCGGAAAAATGTCAGGCGCGTCAGTTGCTTGATTGTCGGCGAGCAGGAGGTTGTCGCCCGGCCTGACGGCGCCGGGACGCGGCGCTTCCACGGGCGCCGGGGACGCCGAGTGGGCGGCGACGGCCCACAGACCGAGCGCGCTCAGCACGGCCACGTGCAGACGGCGCCGGGTAGGTCCCTGCGAGGTCTCGCCCCCAATTTCCATAATATCTTTCAATAAGCCCGCTAAGGTTCTGAATAGACGGGCCTAGTTTGGCGCCCGGCCTGCCCGGCGAGTATAGCAACGGCGGATCTTGCGGAGCAACGCCCGCCGACCGGCGGCGGGCGTTGGCGGCGGGGCGGGCTTCAGGGCTGGGGCGGATCGGCGCTTTCCGCGGCCGCGGCGGTCTCGCCTGCTGCCGGCGCCTTGGCCAGGTCATCGCGCCACGCGCCCAGGGTGTCGTCGGGCGGCACGCTCACCGGGAATTCCTTGCCCATCTTCTCGATCGCCGCCTGGCGTACCTTGGCCGCGGCCTCCTGCGCCATGCGCGCGCGCAGCTGGTCGTGGACCCGCTCGAAGGGCACGGTCTCGCTCGCCACCACCGCGCCGCGCTTGATGACGTGCAGGCCTGACTCCGAGGCGATGGGTTCGCTGACCTCGCCCACCTTGAGCTTCTTCACCGCTTCCGCGACCGGCGGGAGCAGGTCGGCGGATTTCAGCAGGCCCATGTAGCCGTCGTTGACGCGGCTCGCCTCGTGGGCGGAGTACTGCTTGGCCAGGGCGCCGAAATCGCCCTTGCCGGCGCGCAGGTCGCGAGAGATCTTCTCGGCGCGCGACCAGGCGGCCTTGGACTGCTTGTCGTCACCCTTGGGGTCGATGGGCAGGAAGATCTGCCACAGGTGCACGCGCTCCGGCACGCGGAAGGCTTCGGGGTTCTTGTCGTAGGCCTCGCGCATCTGCGCTTCGCTCGGGAATTTCGGATCGAGGTTCACGCGCACGACCTGGTTGAGATAGGTCTCGCCCAGCGCGCGCTGCGCCGCGCGTTCCATGAGCGTGCGGATCTGCGGGTTCTGCTCGGCCTTGTTGGCATAGGCCGCCTTCAGCACCGCCTGGTTGAGCGCCTCCTGCTGCACGAACTGCTTGAACACCTCGGGCGAGGCCAGGATCTGCTGGCGCCGCTCGGCGTCGATCACGTTCAGCAGATCGCCGAGACCGGCGGCGGTCACTTCGCCGACGCCGGCCGGCGCGGCCGCCGGGGCCGGGACCGGGGGCGGCTTCACGGCACTGGCCGCGGGACGCGGCAGCGCCGCCGCGGGAGAGTCACCGACGTTGGTGAGCCAGCGTTGACCGAGTGCGCCAACACCGATGAGCGCCGCGCCCACCACCATGGCACCGAGCGGAGAAATGTTCTTCAAGATATGCGCTCCCGAGCCGCCAACCTGGCGAAGGCGCGATTCTAGCGGCCACCAGAGCTTCCAGCGACGTTCATGGCCGGCGCGGGAAATCTTGTTGATGCTGAGTGGCTTATTCCATAGACTTCGGCCCATCCTGCATCACCCAGCACGACTTGCCGCTAGCGCCCCGCAAGGAATCCAGGCACGAGCATTCGCGACAACGCATGGCGCCCAAGACCACCAACCTCACCATCATGTTCGCCGACATCAGCGGCAGCACGCGGCTCTACGAGGTGCTGGGCGAAGGGGTTGCGCGTGCCAAGGTCGCGACCTGCCTGGAGATGCTGACGGATGTCACCGAGCGCCATCGGGGCACGGTCATCAAGACCATCGGTGACGAGATCATGTGCACCTACCCGACCGCCGAGCGGGCGGTGACCGCGGCCTGCGAGATGCACGAACTGCTGGAAGACGAACTCACCGTGAAGACCGGGCAGGGCCCGGTGTCGCTCGCGCTGCGCATCGGCTTGCACCACGGCCCGACCATCCTCGACGCCGGCGACGTGTTCGGCGACGCCGTCAATGTCGCCGCACGCATGACATCGATGTCCAAGGGGGGCCAGATCATCACCACCCAGGGCACCGTCGAAGAACTGCCGCCGGTGCTCAAGGCCAGCACGCGCTTCATCGACCGCGCGCCGGTCAAGGGCAAGAAGGAGACCATGGACATCTTCGAGGTGCTGTGGCAGCAGGACGACGTGACGCGCATGTCGACCGGCGTGATTCCGGAGCCCGAGCAGCGCGCGCGCCTCGAACTGCGCTACCACGACCAGAGCCTCACCATGGGCGACGAGCGTCCGCAGGTGGTGCTCGGCCGCAGCAAGGGCGCCGACGTGCCGGTGGCCGAGGCGCTGGCCTCGCGTCAGCACGTGCGCATCGAGTTCCGGCGCGGCAAGTTCTTCATCGTCGATCAGAGCACCAACGGCACCTACGTGCTGAGCGGCGAGAGCGAATCCTTCCTGCGCCGCGAGGAGATGCCGTTGAGCGGCAGCGGCAAGATCAGCCTGGGCAGATCGTTCGCGGAGAATCCCCAGGAAATCGTGCATTTCAAGTCCGACGATTGACAGCGCTCAGGGGTCCCGTTGAGCGCGCACTCGTCCTTCCTTCACCCTCGCGCCAGGCCGCGCCTCGCCCGTGGTTGAAGCCGCCTTCACGTGGCGCTCCGCCGCCGTCACCGACGTCGGCCGCGTGCGCAAGCTGAACGAGGACTCGATCCTCGATCGCGGCGGCGACGGCCTGTGGGTGGTGGCCGACGGCATGGGCGGCCACTCGGCGGGCGACCTCGCCAGCCAGCTCATCGTCAATTCGCTCGGCAAGCTCGACGTGCCGCTCGGCCTGGCCGAACTGGTCGAGCGCGTCGAGGACGCAGTGCAGGCGGTCAACCAACGCCTGTTCACGGTCGCCAACGCACACAACCAGACGAGCGGCAGCACGGTGGTGGTGCTGCTCGCCTGCGGGCGCCACGCGGTGGTGATGTGGGCCGGTGACAGCCGCTGCTACCGCTACCGCGACGGCGCGCTGAAGCAGCTCACCACCGATCACACGCAGATCGAACTGTTCGTCGAGAAAGGTCTCCTGACCCGCGCCGAGGCGGTCGGCCACCCGTCGAACAACATGGTGACGCGCGCGGTCGGCGTGACCGAGGACATCCTGCTCGAGATGGATCTCTTCGAACTGGCCGACGGCGATCGCTTCCTCCTGTGTTCCGACGGCCTCGACAAGCACGTCAAGGACGCGGAAATAGAGCGCCTCCTGGCCGGTGACGACCCCGAACAGGTGGCGCGCGCGCTGATCGACCTCACGCTGTCACGCGGCGCGGTGGACAATGTCAGCGTGTGCATCGTCCGGTTCGACGCGCGATGAGGCCCGGCACGCACGCCGCGGCGCCCCTTCCCTTCCCCTGCCTAGCCCGCGGAGAGCCCGACCATGGCTGATTTCAGGACCACCCTAGAACAGCTCGCCCAGGGCAAGATCGAATTCGACGCGGTCGCGCGCAACATCGAGAAGCTGCTGGCCAAGCGCCCGCAGGCGGCCGTCACCATCATGGACCAGTTGAAGCAGGCGGTGGTCGACGCGGTGATCGATGCCGAGACCTATGCGCGGCTGAAGACCCGCATCACGGTCAAGGTGGAGAGTGTGCCGATGGGCGACATCGACGCGCCGACGCGCGTCGCGGGCCTGCAGGACGACGCCACGCGCATCGCCTCGCCGGCCGGCGAGGAGCGCACCGTGTTCGCGCCGCCGAGCGACGACGCGACCCGCGTCATGGCGCGCGCCGAGAACGATGCGGTGCCGACGGTGTTCCATCCGGCCAGCGCCGAGGGCACGCAGATCCTGGCCGCGGCACAGGCCGCGGGTGGCGGCGACGAGCCCGCGGAGTTTCTCGACATCACGGGCGGCGAAGTGAGCCCGCTCAGCCAGCCCTCGACTACCGGCATCGATTTCGATCTCACCGGCGGCGATGGCGCGCACACCGCCGGCTCCTGGCCGACCGGCGACAGCCGCACCGGCGGCACCGCGAGCGACTGGGCGCCCGCGCCGGCCACCGGCGCTTCGACCCGCGTCGACATCGGCTCGGTGCTGCGCGGCCGCTTCAAACTCGACTCCAAGCTCGGCGAAGGCGGCATGGGCTCGGTGTTCCTCGGCAGCGATCTCATCAAGGTGCGCGCCAAGGACAAGCAACCGCGTGTCGCGTTGAAGGTGCTGAACGAAGACTTCAAACAGCACCCCGATTCCTTCATCGCGCTGCAGCGTGAAGCAAGCCGTCAGCAGAAGCTGGCCCATCCCAACATCGCCACGGTCTACGACTTCGACCAGACCGAGGATGGGCTGGCCTTCCTGGTCATGGAACTGCTCGAAGGCCAGGCGCTGAACGACTACATCAAGAAGGTCGTCAAGCCGCGCGGTGGCCTGCCCTTCAGCGAGGCGCTGCCCATGGTGCAGGGCCTCGGCGCGGCGCTGGTGTATGCGCACGAGCGCAGCATCGTCCATTCCGACTTCAAGCCCGGCAACTGCTTCCTGACCAAGGACGGGCAGATGAAGGTGCTCGACTTCGGCATCGCGCGCGCGGTGAAGAACCCGGGCGCGGCCGAGGGCGAACAGACCATTTTCGACCCGGGCAAGCTTGGCGCGCTGACCCCGGCCTACGCCAGCACCGAGATGCTCGAGGGCGAAGAGCCCGATCCGCGCGACGACATCTACGCCCTGGCCTGCGTGGCCTACGAACTGCTGACCGGCAAGCATCCGTTCAACAAGATTCCTGCGAACAAGGCCCGCGATTCAGGTCTCGCGCCGGAGCCGGTCAAGGGCCTGTCGCGCAAGCAGTGGCGCGGCCTCGAGCGCGGCCTCGCGTTCAGTCGCGAGAAGCGCAGCCAGACCACCGCGCAGTTCCTCGAGGAGTTCGAGGGCAACACGCCGCCGTGGAAGAACCCGCTGATCGTGCTGCCCGCCGCCGCCGTGCTGCTCGCCGCGGTGGGCGCGGGGCCGGTGATGAACACGCTCGAGAACCGCGACACCGCGAGCCGCATCGCGCTCGCGCAGAGCGGTGACGCGCAGAACATCCAGACCGTACTCGCGGGCCTGGACGAGCCGGGCATCGACGGCGCCAAGCGCGACCGCGTGCTGACCGACGCGAAGGACGCCATCCTCAAGTACTTCGTCGACGACGCGCGCGGACGTATCGACGTCGCCGCCGGCAAGTACGACTTCATCGGCGCGCGCGCGGTGCTGGCCAAGGCCCAGGCCTACAGCGTCTATCACGACTCGTCGCTGCTGAACAATCTGAAGGACGAGATCGACGAAACCGAGAATCGCGTGCTCGCCGAGCAGTTCGACAAGTTCAACGCGGCGTTGGAGAACGGGCAGCTGCTGCCGGTGGACGGGCAGGACGACATCTACGACGCGATGGCGGTGGTCGGCAAGATCGATCCCGCCCATCCGATGCTGAAGGACCGCCGTCTGCCGGGCGCGTTCGCCGCCGCCATCAACCTGGCGCTGGCCGACAAGAGCTTCGATCACGCCGATGCCCTGAGCCAGAAGGGCCTCGAGATCATCGGCCGCGACAACAAGTACCTGTCCGACCTCGCCGACAAGATCGGCGGCGCGCGCGATCGCGCCGAGACCACGGCGCGGCTGCTGGCCGCGGTCGACGCGGTCCAGCAGGCGGTGGATTCGAAGCGCGGCCTGCCGGCCTACCTCGAAGTGCAGAAAGCCATCGTGGATCTCGCCTCGCTCGATCCCGGCAACGAGCTGCTGGAGAAGCTGCGCAAGGACATCACGCCGCGCGTCGAGCGCGATCTCGCCACGCTCGAGCGCGGCAAGAACTGGGCGGCGAGCGACCTGATGCTCGGCGACTACAGCCGCATGCTGCGCGTGCTCGGCCTGCACCAGGCCAACGGTCGCGTGGCGACGCTCGCGGCCGAGTTCAATGCGCAGTTGACCAGCCTGCGTGATGGCATCACCCAGGCGGTGGCGGCCGGCAAGCTCGCGCCCGACGCGGACGGCCTGCTCGCGCAGATGAACGACATCGCCGCGCGGCACGCCGCGACGCAGAACGCGCGCGACCAGATTGCCCTCGCCGCGCTCGGCGAAGCCCGCGCGAAGCGAGATGCCGGCGATCTCTCCGGCGCGGGTGCGGCGCTCACCACCGCGCGCGCGCAGCAGCCAAGCGACACGGTCGCGGCGCTGATCGCGACCGAGGCCGACACGCTCGCGCAGGACGACACCGCGCGCGCCGCCGCCGCCAACGAACGCAAGCTCGCCTACGACGCCGCCTTGTCCGGCTTCGACGCCCTCGTCGCCAAGCTCGACCAGGCGCCGGTCGCGGCGCTCGCGCCGGCGCTGGCCGCGCTCGAGACCCTGCG
>JAIEQK010000189.1 GCA_019747795.1 Gammaproteobacteria bacterium
ATCCCGGCGCGCAGATCCGCGACAACGCGCTGTCCAAGGCGCGCTTCGAGTTCCGCTGGGAGGACCAGTTCAACCTGAGTCTCGATCCGGACCGCGCGCGCGAGTTCCACGACCAGACGCTGCCGAAGGAAGGCCACAAGCTCGCGCACTTCTGCTCGATGTGCGGGCCGAAGTTCTGCTCCATGCAGATCACCCAGGAAGTGCGCGACTACGCCGAGGCCAAGGGTGCGGCGGCCGGCGAGGCGGTGCTCGAGGCGGGCATGGCGGACAAGTCGCGCGAGTTCCTCGCGCAGGGCGCCGAGGTCTATCGCGAGGCCTGAGCCGCGCGGGTCGCGCGGTCCGCGCCGCGCGCCGATCGTCAACAACTGTGCGGCGGACGGATTCCTCGAAGCCGCACTGTTAGCATGGCTCATCAATATCGGCGTCGCAGGAGCGGGCAGTGGCTACCATCTCGGGAAGCAATGGCAGGAACAAGCTGGTAGGCACCAACGGCGCCGATCTCGTCTCGGGGCTCGGCGGTGACGATGTGCTGACCGGCCTGGCGGGCGCCGACACGCTGCGTGGCGGCGCAGGCAATGACAGGCTGGACGGTGGTGCGGGCAACGACCAGCTGTTCGGTGACAGCGGCAACGATCTCCTCGACGGCGGCCTCGGCAACGACAAGCTGGTCGGGGGCGCCGGCAACGACGTCTACGTGGTGACCAGCGCGCGCGACACGCTGGTCGACTCCGCCGGCATCGACGCCGTCAAGGCCAGCTTCAACTTCACCCTCGCGGCTGGCTTCGAGAATCTGCGTCTGACCGGCACGGCCGACATTCGCGGCACGGGCAACGCGTTGGCCAATACCCTCGTCGGCAACGCGGGCGACAACACCCTCTCGGGCGGCGATGGCCGCGATCAGCTGTTCGGCGGACTGGGTGACGACATCGCGCTACCCGGCGACGACAGGCTGGGCGACATCATCGACGGCGGTGGTGGCAACGACACGGTCAGCTACGCCAATGCCTCGTCGCTCGCCATCGTGAGCCTCGAGGTGAACGCCAACAATCTCGGGGTCGCCTTGGGCGACGTCTACACGCTGGTGCAGAACGTCATCGGCACCAACTTCGATGACGCCGTGACGGGCGACGACAACGACAATCGCCTGGTCGGCGGTCTTGGCGCCGACATCCTGCGCGGCGGTGGCGGCAACGACGTGCTGCTCGGTGGCGACGGGGCCGACATACTCATCGGCGGCGGTGGGATAAATGCCGTCGATGTGGGCAATGACAGCCAGGCCGATCGCGTGCAGCTCGACGCGGCCGGCCTGACCAATCTCACCAACTTCCAGACCGGCGAGGACTTCCTGCTGATCGACCGCTCGGACTTCGGCTTCGCCTTCAATTCGCCCCTGGTCGAAGGCGTCAATCTCATCTCGCAGCTCGGCGCCCCGGCCAACAATTACGGTGTCTCGGCGCAGGGACCGCTGCTGTACCTGGAGTTGTCGAGCCCCAACCTGTACTACGACGCGGACGGCAATGGCGGTGACGCGGCCGTATTGATCGCGACCTCCTCGTCGTTCGCATTCGGCCTGCAGGTCGCCGATTTCGAATTGATTGCCTGACCGAGGCGGCTTCAGACGTCCCGGCGCGCTTCGGCGACCTCGGTCACCGCGGCAGCGAGCCGGGTCACCATGTCGGGTTTGTGCAGCAGCAGGCGCACGCCATGCGCGGCGGCGGCCTGCTGCAGCTCTGGCGTGATGTAGCCTGAGGCGATGATCACCGGCAGGCCTGGCGCGATGCCGCAGACTGCCCGTGCCACGTCGATGCCTGACTGCGTCGGCATGTTGTAGTCACTCACTACGAGGTCATACGCGCCGGGGTTGGTGCGCAGCGCCGCGAGCGCCGCGTCCGGGTCGGTATGGCCGCTTACCTGGTGTCCGTCATCCTCCAGCAGCGCTTCGGCCAGGTTGACCAGCGCCGGCTCGTCATCGATGAACAGCACGCGCAGCGCGCGGCTCCCGCGCTGCGCCGTCCGCGCAGGGCGCTCTGGCGCGTCGCCGATCAGCGGCTGGGCGCTGGCCGGCAGGAACACGCGAAAGCAGGAGCCCTGGCCTGGCGTGGACGCCAACGCGATGGCACCGTTGTGCGCGGCGACGATGCCGTGCACCACCGACAACCCGAGACCGGTGCCTTCGCCTGGCGCGCGGGTGGTGAAGAACGGCTCGAAGACTCGCGCGGCGGTCGCCGCGTCCATCCCCGCGCCGTTGTCGCTGACTTCGAGACACACCAGCGGTCCCGCAGGCAGTTCGCTGCGCAGCCCGGCGGGCGCGGCCGCGTCGTTCGGCACCGCGCGCAGCGACACCTCGATGCGCGGCCGCCTGACGCTGGCTGATTTCAGCGCGAGCCAGGCGTTGGTGCAGAGATTCATCATCACCTGGTGCATCTGCGTGGCGTCCGCCCGCACCGGCGGGGCCGCGACGTCGAGTTGCGCTTCGATCTCGACGCCCGCCGGAATCGTCGCGCGCAGCAGGCGCAGCGCCTCCTGCACCACGTCCGCCAGGTTCAGCACCCGCAGCTGCTGCGGCTGCCGGCGACTGAAGGCCATGATCTGCTGAACCAGGTCGAGCGCGCGCCGCGCGGCCAGCTGGATCTGGCGCAAGGGGTCGTCGTTCGCGCCCGCCTCACCCCGCGCGCGTTCAGCGATTTCCACGTTGCCGAGGATCACCGCCAGCAGATTGTTGAAGTCGTGCGCGATGCCGCCGGCCAGCGCGCCCAGGGATTCGAGCTTCTGGCCCTCGCGCAGCCGCGCCTCGGCTTCGCGTCGCGCTTCTTCGGCGGCCTTCCGAGCCGTCACGTCGCGCACCACCGCCAGCATGGTGCCGTCGTCCGGCAAGGGGAAGGCGTTCCACGACAGCAGGCGGTAGCTGCCGTCCCGGCAGCGGTAGCGGTTCTCGAACTCGGTGATCGACTGACCGGCGGCCAGGCGCACGGCCGCCTGGCGTGTGGGGGAAACGTCTTCGGGGTGTACCCAGTACATGTACGGCTGACTGATCAGTTCCTCGATGCTCCAGCCGAGCACCCGCTGCCAGGCGGGATTGAGCTGCTTGAAATGCCCGCTGATGTCCGCGACGCACAGCAGGTCAAGGGAGTGGCGGAAAACCAGTTCGCGCTCCTCGCGCGCCGCGTGCAACCCGCTCACGTCGAGGATCTGGGCGACGGCATACATTGGCTGGCCGCGTTCGCCACGGATCATCGACACGCTGACGAGGCCCCATACGGCGCGCCCGCTCTTGTGCAGGTAACGCTTCTCATGCTGGAAGGACTCGAGCTGTCCGCTGCGCAGGCGCTGCACGAAGTCCTCGCTGCGTGCGCGGTCCTCGTCATGGGTCAGATCGCGGAAGTTGCGGCCGGTGAGTTCGGCCTCGTCGTAGCCGAGCAGTTGGCACAGCGCGCGGTTGACCTTGAACATCGAGCCGTCGGCGTGGATGAAGGCCACGCCCACCGCGCTGTCCTCGAAGGCATGGGTGAAGCGCGCCTCGCTTTCGTACAGCGCTTCCTCGCTGCGACGGCGCTCGATGGCGACGGCGGCGAAGCGCGCCGCGTTCTCGATGCTGGCGAGGTCGTCGGCGCTCGGCGCGCCCGGCTGGCGCTGGTAGGTCGCGAACGTGCCGACCACGCGCCCCGCGGCGTCGCGTATCGGCTCCGACCAGCAGGCCCGCAGCCCGGCGCCGAGGGCCGCGGCGCGATAGTCGCGCCAGCGCGAGTCGATGGCGATGTCGTCGCTGATCGCGCGGCGACCGGTGAACGCAGCGGTGCCGCAGCAGCCGAGCGCGGGCGCCACGGGGATGCTGCTGATGGCGGCCAGATAGTCGCGCGGCAAGGATGGGCCGGCGGCGTGCACCAGCCGCGAACCGTCTTCGTTCAGCAGCTGGATTGAACAGAGCAGTGCGGGATTCTCCCGCTCGACGCAGCTGACGATGGTGCCGAGCACCTCGTTCAGGCTGGCGCTGCTCGCCACCTTCTCCATGATCTCGACCTGCGCCGCGGCGCGCAGCTCAGCGCGCTTCAAGGCCGTGATGTCGATGTGCACCACGCCCACATGGAGTCGCCCGTCGAACTGGAAGGCGCGCATGCGCGCCTGGAACCATCGCCGTTCGTGGGGCGCGTCGCAGGGATACTCCTGGTCGAAGCGTTGCAGTTCGCCGGCCAGCACCGCGCGCAGGTGGTCGCAGAACTCGGTGGCATAGTCGTCCGCGCCGGGCTGGGCGGCGAAAGCTTCGGCCACCGCGAGGTAGTTCGCGCCCTCGGCCATGCGGCGCAGGTCGCCGCCGCGGGCGGTGGCGAGATCGCGCCACATCTGGTTGGCGACGACGATCACGCCGTGCTCGTCCAGCACGCAGATGGGCGTTATCCAGGCGTCGAAGATCGCGATGCCGAGCGCACCGCGGTCATGGGCCGGCAGCATATCGATTTCAGCGGGGAAGACGGTGGTCACGTCAGGGTCGTCCTGTCCTCGCGCGAGCATAACAGGCCCGCGCGGGCCGCGAACGACGCCTTCGGAAATCCCTGATGCGGTCGTGTCAGTCGTCCCGGCGACGCAGCACCTCGAATAGCGCGACGAGATCCTCGTCGCCGTGGCCAGCCGCCGCCTTGCGCAGGTTTGCCACCAGCAGGTCGGGCAGGCGCGGCTCGACTTCGTTGTCGTGCGCGAGGCGCTGCAGTGACCGCAGCGCCGCGAGGTGCGAGGCGAGGGGTGCGCCGACCCCGGCGTAGATCTCGCGGTCGATCATGCCGCGCGCGCGATCGGCGAGGTCCGCGAGCCCGGGCCCGAGCGCCTTCACGCCGTGGAAGAAGTCCGGTAGCGACACGCCCTCCGACTCGCACAGCGCCGCGCCGTGCAGCATGGCGAAGGTCGCGCCGTAGTAGTAATCGAGCAGCGCGGCCTGCAGCGTGGCGGCCGCGCCGACCGCTTCGTCGAGGTGACGGCTGGCGCCGCCGAGCGCCAGCAGCGTGGCGCGAAATCGCGCGAAACGCGCTTCGTCGCCGGCGAACAGCACCGTGGCCTGTGGCGTGCCGAGGCCCTCGGCCGGCGTGAGCGGCGCGCCGTCCAGGTAATGCATGCCGTGCATGCCGGTCCAGGCGTTCATGCTGCGCGCGTCGGCCGGGGTGCCGCCGCCGAGTTGCACCAGCGTCTTCTCGGCGAGGTCGATCTCGCCGCTCACGTCCTCCATGACCTCGATTGCCGCGTGATAGTCGGCGAGGCACAGCACGATGAGATCCGCCGCCGCGCAGGCGTCCGCCGCGGAAGCCGCGACGCGCGCGCGCTGGCCGAGGGCGTAGGCGCGCGTGCGGTCGCGATTCCACACCGTGAGCGGCACACCAGCGCTGGCCAGGCAGTAGGCGACCGCGGCGCCCAGGCGTCCCAGGCCGAGCACCGCCGTGGCGGGATGGGTCATGCGCGGCGCGGGGCGCTCAGTTGATGCGCTCGTAGAGCGTCACCACGCAGCAGCCGCCCAGCCCGATGTTGTGCTGGAGCGCGACGCGCGCGCCTTCCACCTGGCGCTCGCCGGCTTCGTCGCGCAGATGCCAGTTCAGCTCCGCGCACTGCGCGAGACCGGTCGCGCCGAGCGGATGGCCCTTGGAGATGAGCCCGCCCGAGGGATTGACCACGTACTTGCCGCCGTAGGTGTTGTCGCCGTCTTCGATCATGCGCTCGGCCGTGCCTTCCGGCGTGAGGCCCAGGGCCTCGTAGTTCAACACCTCGTTGGTGCTGAAGCAGTCGTGCAGTTCGATCACCTTCACATCCTCCGGGCCGATGCCCGCCGCCTCGTAGACCTGCAGGGCGGCGGCGCGCGACATGTCGTAGCCGACCGTGCTGATCAGCGAATCGCCGAAAGTCGAGGGCGTGTCGGTGGTCATGGCCTGGGCGGCGATGCGCACCCGCGCCTTCAGTCCCTTGCGCCGCGCGAAGTCCTCCGAGCAGACGATGGCCGCGGCCGCGCCGCAGGTCGGCGGACAGCACTGGAAGCGCGTCACTGGGTCGCAGATGCTTGGGCTCTGCATCACCTGCTCGAGCGTCACCGGCTCGCGGAACACGGCATTCGGATTGCGCGCCGCGTGTTGGCGCGCCTTGACCGTGATGCGGCCGAAGGTCTCCGGCTTGGTGCCGTACTTCTCCATGTACTCGCGCCCCGCGCCGCCGAACACCAGCGGCGCCATGGGGATGTTGCTGTCGCCGTACTTCTGCTTGGCGAGTTCGATGAACTTCGCGAGCGGCGAGGGGCGGTCGTCGTAGACGTTGACCAGCGCGCCGGGCTGCATCTGCTCGAACCCGAGCGCCAGCGCGCATTCCACCATGCCCGATTCCACCGCCTGGCGCGCGAGGTACAGCGCGGAGGAGCCGGTGGCGCAGTTGTTGTTGACGTTGAACACCGGGATGCCGGTCATGCCGAGTTCGTAGACCACGCGCTGGCCGGCGGTGGAGTCGCCGTAGACGAAGCCGACGTAGGCCTGCTCGATGTCGCGATAGTCCAGCCCCGCGTCGGACAGGGCCAGGCGGCCGGCCGCCACGCCCATCACGTCGTAAGGGTCGGCGTTCTTCGGGGTCTTGAACTGCGTCATGCCGACGCCGAGCACGTTCACCTGCCTCTTCATCGCGATACTCCGGTAGTGGCGAGACCGCGCGCGCGGCCGTGGCGGGATTATCGGGACTCGGCGCGGCGCGGCCAAGTGCGCCGCGCCGAGGTGCGCCCTCAGGTGTCTGAGGACCGTGGCGCGGCGAGCCGCGCGGGCAGTGGCCGCGCGGGGGTCTCCACGTCCCAGGCCTGGCACGCGATGCGCCAGCGGCCCTCGTCCTTGACCAGCAGCAGGGCGCTCACGTCGCGCGTGATGTGGGCGCCGTTCTCCAGCATCTCGCAGCCGGCCAGGGCCACGGCGACGTTGCCGAACACGCCTATGTCGATGCCGAGCGGCCGCTCGCTGAAGCGGCCGAGCGTGCCGTCCTCGCGCAGCCCCGCGAGCCGCGCGCAGAACACCGCTGGCGTCTGCGCGGCGAGCGGGCGGCGCGAGGGATACATGCTGGCGCCAGGGAGGAAGCCGTCCAGCAGCGGCGTGAAGTCCGGCGCCTGGGTCGGCGACCAGTCCAGCGCGTCGAACTGGCGGGTGATGAGCGTGCGTATGGCTTGCAGATCGTCTTCCATGGCCGTCACCCCCCCACCGGCGGCATACGCGGATACTTGGGCAGGTTCGGGTCCATCACGTCCCATGGCTGGGCGCTGTCGACGAACATGTCGAACTGCGGGGTGAAGGCCGCCGGCTCGTCCAGGTTGCCTGCCTGCACCAGCAGGATGCCCGGTAGCGCGGCGGCGTGCGCGAACAGGCGCGCGCCGCAGCGCGGGCAGAAGCCCTCGTCTGCGGCCAGGCCGGAATCGGCGCGGCGTTCGAACCAGGTGACGTCGCCGTCGACCCGCACCTGCGCGCTCGGCAGGGCCATCACCGGCATGTAGGCGCTGCCGGTGGCGCGCTGACAATCGCGACAGTGGCAGTTGGCGCTGAACACCGGTGCCACGTCGAAGCTGAAACGCACGGCGCCACACAGGCAGCCGCCGTGGAGAGACTTACTCATGCTGATTACTCCCGCGATGACGGAGCGGGGCAGCAGGCCGCGGCCTGGCGGGGTCGCGCAGATTGGCGGTGAAGGGCACTGCCCGCGTCTCCTGTTCAGAACGAATTGCGCGCGCGGCCATTGGGCCTCGCTCGCGCCATTGTTCCGGTCGGGATACACACCTTGCGTGCAAGACCGGGCGAGCCTTCATGCTACGCCGGGCACGCGGCGGGCGACAAGTCGCCGACGCGCTGATGCCGGGTTCGCGAGGGGCACGTTATGATGGCCGCCCCGAGGCGCAGGAGAGGCACGATGAGTCAGGTGAAGTTCGGTGCGATCATGTTCGCCACAGACCAGTCGATCCAACCGACCGAACTCGCGCGCGCCATCGAAGAGCGCGGGCTCGACGGTCTGTTCGTGCCCGAACACACCCATATCCCGCTCACCAGCCGCTCGCCGTTCTTTCCCGACGGCAAACTGCCGCCGCCCTACCTGCGCACCTACGATCCCTTCGTGGTGCTGGGTGCGGCGGCTGCGGTGACCGAGCGCATCCACCTCGGCACCGGCATCTGCCTGGTGTCGCAGCGCCATCCGATCTCGCTCGCCAAGGAAGTGGCGACGGTCGATCGGCTGTCCAACGGCCGTTTCATCTTCGGCGTGGGCGCGGGCTGGAACAAACCCGAGATCGAGCACCATGGCGTCGTCTTCGAACAGCGCTGGAAGGTGGTGCGCGAGCGCATCCAGGCGATGCGTGCCATCTGGACCGAGGACGAGCCGGAGTTCCACGGCGAGTTCGTGCAGTTCGACAAGCTGTGGTCCTATCCGAAACCCGTGCAGGCCGGTGGGCCGCCCATCTGGCTGGGCGCCAATTCGCGCTTCGTCGCCGAGCGCGTCGCCGAATACGCCGACGGCTGGCTGCCGGTGGGTGGGCGTGAGGGCGGTGCGACAATCGACCAAGTGCGCGAGGCCTGCGTGCGGCGCGGCCGCCGCTTCGAGGACCTGACGCTCGCCGATTTCTACGCGCCGCAGGACGAATCGCAGGCGCGCGCCCACATCGCGCAAGGCTACACCTACCTGGTGTTCGGCCTGCCGTCCGACACCCGCGACGTCGTGCTGCCGGCGCTGGACCAGGTCGCCGCGCTCGTCGACAGGTTGCGGCGCTGAACGCCACCGTCCTCCATCCCTTCGAGGCCCTCACGCCGGATTTCATCCTGGCGGCGGTCGAGGCCCAGGGCTTCGTGACCGACGGTCGGCTCCTGGCGCTGAACAGCTACGAGAACCGCGTCTACCAGGTCGGCATCGAGGACGGCGAACCGCTGATCGCGAAGTTCTATCGCCCGCTGCGCTGGTCGGACGCGGCGCTGCGCGAGGAGCACGAGTTCACCTTCGATCTCGCCCGCCAGGGGCTGCCGGTGGTCGCGCCGCTCGGCGACGAGCCGCGGCGCAGCCTGCGCCACGTGGGCGAGTTCCGCCTCGCGCTGTTTCCACGGCGCGGCGGCCGCGCGCCGGACCTCGATCGCCGCGAGGTGCTGGTCACCATGGGCCGGGTGCTGGCGCGCATGCACACGGTCGGC
Source organism: Gammaproteobacteria bacterium (assembly GCA_019747795.1). Classification (GTDB taxonomy): domain Bacteria; phylum Pseudomonadota; class Gammaproteobacteria; genus JADJYF01. The sequence continues at coordinate 9,159 of JAIEQK010000189.1, forward strand.
TTCGGTCGTCCGTTCCGCCATCGGCCGGCGATCGATGTGCAGCACTTCGGCGTCGAAAGCGTGGACTACGTGCTCGCGCACTGCCTGCCGGCCGATCTCAGGCCCGCCTACGAAAGTCTCGCGCGCGACCTCCTGGGGCTGTGCCGCGATCGTTTCGCGCACTGCGAGGGCGTGGCCTGGCGGCGCGTGCACGGCGATTGCCACGGTGGCAACCTCCTGTGGCGCGACGACGCGCCGCACTTCGTCGACTTCGACGACGCGCGCATGGCGCCGGCGGTGCAGGACGTGTGGATGCTGCTGTCCGGTCACCCGGAGGAACAGCGCGCGCAGCTCGCGGCCGTGCTCGAGGGCTACCATGAGTTCGCCGACTTCGACCTGCGCGAGCTGTCGCTGATCGAACCGCTGCGTACGCTGCGCATGCTGCACTACGCCGCGTGGCTCGGGCGGCGCTGGGACGACCCCGCGTTTCCGCTGGCCTTTCCCTGGTTCAACACCCAGGCCTACTGGGAACGTCATGTGCTGGAATTGAGGGAACAGTTCGCGGCGCTGTCCGAGCCGCTGTGGGCAGCCGACCTGCTGCACTGAACACCGCCGCCGTCGAGGCGGTGTACCGGCGCGACGGACGGCGCGTGTTCGCCACGCTGGTGCGACTGCTCGGTTCGCTGGAGCGCGCCGAGGAGGCGCTGCAGGACGCCCTGCAGGCGGCGCTCGAACAGTGGCCGCGCGACGGGCTGCCGGACAACCCGGCGGCCTGGCTGGTGTCGACCGGGCGCTTCAAGGCGATCGACGCGCTGCGCCGCGCGCGGCGCTACGACACGCTCGGCGACAGCGTCGACGACCTGCTCGCGCCCGACGCCGAGCCGATTCCGGAACTGCTCGCCGACGATACGCTGCGCCTGGTGTTCACCTGCTGCCACCCGGGCCTCGCCGAAGAAGCGCGCATCGCGCTGACGCTGCGCGAGGTGTGCGGGCTCACCACGGAGGCCATCGCGCGCGCCTTCCTGGTGCCCGCGCCGACGCTCGCGCAGCGCATCGTGCGCGCCAAGCACAAGATTCGCGTCGCGCGCATTCCCTACGAAGTGCCCGAACGCGCGGCGCTGCCGGCGCGCCTGGCGAGCGTGCTGCGCGTCGTCTACCTGGTGTTCAACGAGGGCTTCGGCTCGCAGCACGCGGCTGAACTGGTCGACGAGGCGCTGCGTCTCGCGCGCTCACTGGTGGAACTGTTGCCGGAGCCCGAGGTGGAGGGACTGCTCGCGCTCCTGCTGCTGCACGCCGCGCGGCGTGACGCGCGGCTCGCGCCGGACGGCGCGCTGGTGCCGCTCGATGCGCAGGACCGCGGCCTGTGGCGACGCGCCGATATCGACGAGGGCGCGGCGCTTGCGGCGCGTGCCCTGGCGCGGCCGGGGTGGGGCAGTTACGCGCTGCAGGCGGCGATCGCCGCCCTGCACGGCGAGGCGCGTCACGCGGCCGATACCGACTGGCCGCAGATCGTCGCCCTCTACGATCTGCTGCTGGCGCGCGAGCCGACGCAGGTCGTGGCGCTGAACCGCGCCGTCGCGCTCGGCATGCGTGACGGGCCCGCGGTCGGCCTCGCGGCGCTGGACGCGCTGGCGGCCGATCCCGCGCTCGCCACCTACCAGCCGCTGCACGCGGCCCGCGCCGGGCTCCTGGCGCGCGCCGGGCGCGACGCGGAGGCGCGCGCGGCCTACGTCCAGGCGCTCGCGCTGACCAGCCACGACCCGGAGAAGCGTTACCTCGAGCAGCGCCTCGCGGCTTTGTCTTGAGCCGCACCGCGCGTCCTGTCGATTTGCGCGCGCGCCGTTCGACCAGTGCGTGACGGCTCGTACTCGAGGAGACCCCTGCCATGCCCCAACCGATCCCCTACCTGGCCTTCGACGGCACCTGCGCCGAGGCCATGGCCTTCTACGCCGAAGCGCTCGGCGGCACCCTGGAACGCGTGCTGCGCGCCGCCGATTCGCCCATGGCCGAGCACTTCAAGGATCACCCCGAGGCGGTGGTGCATGCGCGCCTGCGCCTGCCGGGCGACGGCCTGCTGATGGCGGGCGACGCCGGCCCCATGCCCTACGAGGGCATCAAGGGCGTCAGCATCACGCTGAATTACGACACCGTGGCCGCGGCCGAGCAGGCGTTCGCGGCGCTGGCCATGCGCGCCACGGTGGTCATGCCGCTGCAGGCGACTTTCTGGGCGCGTGCCTGGGGCATGCTGAACGACCATTACGGCACGCCGTGGATCATCAACGGCGAACTGCTGCCGGACTGAGCGCGAGGACGACGACATGAAATATCTCTGCCTGGTCTACCTGCCGGAACAGCACTGGCATGCCTGTGACGACGCCGAGTGTGCGGCCTATGCCGACGTGCTCACGCGCGGCGGCCGGCTGCTGGCCGCCGAGCCGCTGCACGCGGTCGACACCGCCACCACGGTGCGCGTGCGCCAGGGCGAGACCCTGGTGACCGATGGCCCTTTCGCCGAGACCAAGGAACTGCTGGCGGGCTTCTACCTGGTCGACGCGCGCGATCTGAACGAGGCCGTGAGCATCGCCGCGCGCATTCCACCCGCGCGCCACGGCAGCATCGAGGTGCGACCGGTACGCGAACTGGACGTGCCGCGGGAGATGCAAGCATGAAGCACGAACTGTGTCTGACACGCTACATCGCCGCACCGCGCGCAGCGCTCTACCGCGCCTGGACCGAGCCCGAGGTGCTGAAACAATGGTTCACACCACGGCCCTGGACCACGCCGGTGGTGGAACTGGACGTGCGGCCGGGTGGCGCGAACTACATCCTGATGCGCGGACCCGATGGCGAGGAGTTCCCCAACCGTGGTGTATATCTCGAGGTCGTGCCGAACGAGCGGCTGGTGTTCACGGACGCCTACGTGAACTCCGCGTGGGAGCCCGCGGAGAAGCCCTTCATGACCGGCATCATCACCTTCGCCGACGAGGGCGCCGGCACACGCTACACGGCGCGGGCGCTGCACTGGAGCGAAGCGGACCGCGAGACGCACGAGCAAATGGGCTTTCATGAAGGCTGGGGCAAGGCCACCGACCAACTTGAGGCCTTGCTGCGCGGCGCGTGACGCGGCGCATCCGATCTCAGCAAAGCCGGGATGGCGGCGCGACGCGGGCCTGCCTAGCATGCGCCCCGCATGTGCTTCGCCCCCAAAACCCGAGGCGTCAGCGGCGTCGGCCCTAGGCCGGCGCCGCGCACTGCGCGCCTGCGGCGCGCCGTCGCGCTCACAGTGCTCCTGGCTACCTTCTCCGCCTGGGGCGACGGCGTCGCGGCCGCGCGCGAAGCGAGCGTGCCGACCGCGACCTTCAACCGCATCAGCTTCAGCGGCAATACCGCGCTCAGCACCGCTTCACTGGATGCCATCGCATCCGAGTTCGTCAACCGCGCCATCACCGACGAAGAACTCCAGGCGCTCAGGCGACGCATCGACGAGGCCTATGCCGAGGCCGGCTTTCGCACCTCGCGCGCGACCATTCCCAACCAGGACCTGCACGGCGGCGAACTGCGCATCGAAGTGATCGAGGGCGGCGTCGAGCGCATCGACATCGAAGGCGCGAAGCATCTCTCCCCCGATTACCTGCGCGCGCGCATCGGCGCCGGCCTGGGCGTGCCGCTGGACGTCGAGCGCCTGAACGACAATCTGCGTACGCTGCTCATCGAGCAGGTGGTGAAGAACCTGCGCGCGAGCTTTCAGCCCGGCAGCGCGCCCGGCAAGACCCGGCTGCTCGTGGTGGTGGAAGAGGGACCGCGCTTCGGCGGCGGGCTGCGGGTCGCCAACGATCGCTCGCCGGCCGCGGGCGGCGTGCGCGGCGCGATCGACGTCGGCATGCAGAACCTGTTCGGTACCGGCGACGAAGTGGACGTCACGCTCGGCAAGTCCGACGGCCTGCACGATTTCGATATCCGCTTCCGCACGCCGCTGAACGCCCACGGCACGGAACTGCTGGCGCGCTGGAACACCTACCAGTCGACCCTGGTGGAAGAGCAGTTCGCGGTACTCGACGCCGAGACGAAGGGGCACGGCGCGGAACTCGGCCTGTCGCAGGCGCTGTGGCGTCGCGCCGGTCGCGTGATAGGTCTGTCCGCACGCTTCACCAGCAGGCAGAGCGAGAGCTTCCTGCGCGGCGAGCCGTTCTCCTTCAGCCCCGGCGCGGAGGACGGGCGGCTCGACGTGAAGGCGCTGCGCCTAGGCTGGTCGTGGAGCGAGCGGCGTCGCCAGGACATCCTGTCGTTGCGCCAGACGTGGAGCGTGGGGCTGCGCGGTCTGGGCGGCACCGAGCACTTCGACGGCCTGCCCGATTCGAGCTTTCACACGCTCATCACCCAGGCGCAGTGGCTGCACACCTTCGGGCCGCGCGCCGGCGGCCTGTTCCTGCGCGCCGACTGGCAGGACGCCGACCAGCCGCTGCTGTCCCTGGAGAAGTTCGGCATCGGCGGACTCGGCTCGGTGCGCGGCTACCGGCGCGCGCGGGTGGTGCGCGACAACGGCTGGACGGCCGCGGCCGAGTACCGACTGCCGCTGTTCAGCCTGCCGGTGCCGGGTGTGTCGCACACCGGCAACGACGGGCAGTTCTCCTTGCTCGCCTTCGTCGACGCCGGGCGCGGCTGGAACGAGCACGATCCGAACGACGCGCCACGCACCCTGCTGGCCGCCGGGCCGGGCCTGCGCTGGGACGTCGCGCGCGGCATGCGCGCCGAGCTCTACTGGGCGGCAGCGCGTCGTCACCTGCCCGGTGAAGCGAACGACGACATCCAGGACCAGGGTATCCACTTCGCGATCACCGCGCGCCGCGGCTTCTGAGGGCGTTGCCGGCGCCGCGCGCGACGGCGATGATCGCGGGCCACGCCGCGCGGAGCGCCCCCATGGCCCATTGGCTGCTGAAGACCGAACCCGACGAATTCTCCTTTGCCGCACTCGCGGCCGCCGGCGCGCGGGGGGAGACTTGGGACGGCATCCGCAATCACCAGGCGGCCGGCTACCTGCGCCAGATGCGGCGCGGCGACACCTGTTTCGTCTACCACACCGGCAAGGAGAAGCAGGTGGTGGGGCTGGCCGAGGTGCTGGACGAGGCCTTCACAGATCCCAAGGACCCGAGCGGTCGCTTCGTCGCGGTCAAGGTGCGCGCCGGCGAGGCACTGGCCCGGCCGGTCACGCTCGCCGCGATCAAGGCCGAGCCGGGTCTCGCCGACTGCGTGCTGCTGCGCCAGGCGCGGCTCTCGGTGATGCCGATAAGCGACGACGAGTGGCGGCTGATCCTGCGCCTGGGCCGCGGCTGAGCGCGGGGGAGCGGAGTGCTAAGCTCCGACTCCCGACATGCATCACTGGGGAGGTGATCCGCCATGCGACTGCCGACGCTCGACGAATACGCACAGAAATACCAGCACATCCGCTTTCACCGTGAAGACGGCATCCTGCAGCTGACCCTGCACAGCGAGGGCAGCGATCTCGTGTGGGGCTTCACGCCGCACCAGGAACTCGGCTACTGCTTCGCCGACGTGGCGAGCGATCCGGAGAACAAGGTGATCATCTTCACCGGCTCCGGCGACACCTTCATCCACAAGGAAGATCTCGGCGGCGGTGGAGTCGACGCCGCGGTCTGGAGTGAACATGTGCTGCCGGACGCCAAGCGCCTGCTGACCAACCTGCTCGAGATCCAGGCGCCGATGATCGCCGCGGTCAACGGTCCGGCAACGGTGCACGCGGAGCTCGCGCTCCTGTGCGACATCGTGCTGGCCGCCGAGCACAGCGTGTTCCAGGACGCACCGCATTTCCCGAGCGGGCTCGTGCCCGGCGACGGTGTGCACGTGGTGTGGCAGATGCTGCTCGGCATGAACCGCGGTCGGTATTTCCTCATGACCGGTCAACAGCTCTCGGCGAGCGAGGCGCTCAATCTCGGCGTGGTCAACGAGGTCATGCCGCAGGCGCGGCTCCTGGATCGCGCCTGGGAACTGGCGCGGCTCATCCGCAAGCGGCCGCCGATCACCACGCGCCTCACGCGCGAGGCGATGCTGATGCAGGTCAAGCGCGCGATGCTGGAACAGCTGCCCTACGGTCTCGCGCTCGAAGGCCTCGCCGCCTGCGCCTGGTGGCCGGAGCACTTCGAGCCGAAGAACATCGCCAAGCCGTAAGGGGTGAGGGGACAGGCATCGGGGACAGACCACGTTTGCTTGAAGTAATCGAAAACAGGCGACGGCTGCGATGCAAACGTGGTCTGTCCCCGATTCCTGCGTTTGCACTTAAAGCAAACGTGGTCTGTCCCCGATTCCTGTCCCGTTTCCATCAGGACCGCTGCTTCTCCCGTTCGCGCAGCTCGCGCCGCATGATCTTGTGCGTGGTCGTCATGGGCAGCGCGTCCATGAACTCGATCAGCCGGGGCACTTCGTGACGGGCCAGGCGTGAACGGACGAAGTCCTGCAGTTCGGCGACCAGCGCTTCGTCGCCGGTGTGGCCGGCGGCGAGCACCACGAAGGCCTTGATCACCTCGGTGCGCACCGGGTCCGGCACGCCGATCACGGCGACGTTCTGCACCGCCGGATGGCGCATGAGCGCGTCCTCGATCTCGGTCGGACCGATGCGGTAGCCGGCGCTCGTGATGACGTCGTCAGCGCGGCCCTTGAACCAGAAGTAGCCGTCCGCGTCGCGCAGACCCGTGTCGCCGGTCAGCAACCAGTCGCCGACGTACTTGTCACGGGTCGCGTCCGGCCGGTCGAGATAGCCCAGGAACATCACCGGGTGCGGCGCCTTGACCGCGATGTGACCCACTTCGCCGTCCGGCAGCTCGCGACCAGCGTCGTCGACGATGGCGCAGGTGTGGCCGGGCAGCGGGCGGCCGATGGAGCCCGGCTTGACCGGCATCACGCGGGCGTTGTTGCCGAGCGGCTCCATGCACTCGGTCTGGCCGAACACTTCGTTGACCTGGGCGCCGAGTTCGCGCGCGGCCCATTCCAGCAGCTCCGCGCCGACGGCTTCCGCGCCCGACTTCACCACCCGCAGCTTGAGCGGGTAGCGCGCGCGCGGGTTCGGCACCTGGCGCATGAGCTTCAGCATGGTGGGGACCAGCAGCGTGCAGGTCACGCCATACTCAGCGAGTATGCGGTAGGCGTTTTCGGGATCGAAGCCGCCGAGCGCGGTGCCGACGGTGGTGAGCCCGTGCCAGAGGCTCGGCAGCATCACGCCGGCGAAGCCACCCATCCACGACCAGTCGGCCGGCGACCAGGTGACGTCGCCCGCGCGTGGAAAGGCGTCCCACACGAATTCGAGACTCGGCAGCATGCCGAGCAACAGGCGATGGGGCTGCAGAGCGCCCTTGGGTGCGCCCGTCGTGCCCGAGGTGTAGCTGATCCAGGCCGGGTCGTCGGCCGCCGTGTCCACCGCCGGGCACACCGGCGAGGCGTGCTCCAGCACGCGCCAGAAGTTGTCGGCATCGTGCGCGGCGTCGTCGATCAGGAACACGTGTTCGAGGTGCGGGCAGTCGGCGCGAATGGCGCGCACCTTGGGCAGGTTGTCGCTGTCGGTGACCAGCACGCGCGCGCGGCTGTGGTTCAGACGATAGGTGAGCGCGTCGGTGCCGAACAGGACCGAGGTCGGACCGGAGATCATGCCGAGCTTCCACGCCGCGATGTGGGTGAGCGTCGTCTCGGGATGCTGCGAGAGCAGCACCGACAGGCGATCGCCTCTTGTCTGTCCGCGGTCCCTGAGCACGTTGGCGAAGCGGCTCGCGTACTCGTTCAATTCCGCGTAGGTGTAGCGCTCGACGCTGCGGTCGGCATGTTCGTAGATCAGCGCCAGGCGCTCGCTGTCCCCGGCCCAGCGCTCACATACTTCGCGCGCCAGGTTCAAGGTCGCGGGCACGCGGCCTTCCCAGCCGAACTCGGCGCGCATGCCTGCGTAGTCGGCCTGGTGATTCAGGAACATGGATAGCACTCCTGGGAATATCTGCGGCGAGATTGTAGCGAGATGGGCCGGCGCGGTCAGGGGTGGCCGGACGGCTCGCGGCCAAGGTTTCCGCTGGCGGAGGGTTTTGACAGAATGCCGGCCTGTCCGGCCATTCGCGAAGGAGATTCCAGCATGCTGCCTGTAGGCTACTTTCCCTGCACCCAGGATGCCCCGGACGGCAAGAACAGCGCGGGTGTCATCGAGGAACTGATCGAGCAGGCGGAACTCTGCGAACAGGTCGGCTTCGACGGCTTCTTCTTCACCGAGCATCATCAGCAGCAGGACAGCTACCTGCCGGCGCCGGTGTTGCTTGCGGGCATGATCGGTGTGCGCACGCGGCGCATCAAGGTCGGCACCTGCGTGCTGCTCGCGCCCCTCTACCATCCCATTCGCCTCGCGGAGGACATCGCGGTGGTCGACCAGGCGACGCGCGGACGCATGGTCGCGGCGGTCGGCATCGGCTACCAGCCGCCGGACTTCGACGCCTTCGGCGTGCCGCTCACGCAGCGTGCCGGGCGCACCGAGGAGTGCGTCGAGATCCTGCGCCAGGCGTGGACCGGCGAGCCCTTCAGCTATCCGAGCCGTTACCACAAGATTGACAACGTGCGCGTCACGCCGCCCGCGTACCAGGCGGGCGGCCCGCCCATCTGGCTTGCGGGCTGGGTGCCGGCCGGCCTCGAGCGCGCGGGACGCATGGGCGACGGCTGGATCGCCGACCCGATACAGTCGCTGCCTGTCATCAAGGACTACGCGCGCCAGTATCGCGACGAGGCGCGCAAGCACGGCCGCAAGCCCTTCATCGTGCTGATGCGCGACTGCGTGATCGGCGACGACTGGCAGGCGTGCGTGGCCAAGAGCGGTCCGACCATGACCACGCACCGCTGGTACATGCACTACGGCGCCTACGTGCGCGATGACTACATCAAGGACGTGAAGACCGCCGAGGATCTCTCCTTCGAAGTCGCGGCGCGCGATCGCCTGATCGCGGGTTCCCCGGCCCAGTGCCTGGAACAGCTGCAGATGTGGAAAGAAGAGATCCAGCCCGACTACGTCATGTTGCGCATGCGTCAGCCCGGCGGCCCGCCGCAGGCCGAGGCGCTCGCCGACATACGCCTGTTCGGCGAAAAAGTCATACCCAACCTGTGAAGTCCGCGCGCCGTGCCGCGCGCGCCACGCGAAACCCGGAGACCGATCATGGCTTATTTCACCGACAACTCCCTGTCCATCGGTAACACGCCGCTGGTGCGCCTGAACCGTATCGTCGATCCGAACAAGGTCACGGTGCTCGCCAAGATCGAGGGCCGCAACCCGGCCTACTCGGTGAAGTGCCGCATCGGCGCGGCGATGATCTGGGACGCCGAGGCGCGCGGCCTGCTGAAACCCGGGGTCGAGGTGGTCGAGCCGACCAGCGGCAACACCGGCATCGCGCTCGCCTACGTGTGCGCGGCGCGCGGCTACAAGCTGACCCTGACCATGCCTGACACCATGAGCCTCGAACGGCGCAAGGTGCTGAAGGCCTTTGGCGCGAACCTCGTGCTGACCGAGGGCGCCAAGGGCATGAAGGGCGCCATCGCCAAGGCCGAGGAAATCGCGCTCAGCGATCCGGGGCGTTACTACCTGCCGCAGCAGTTCGAGAACCCGGCCAACCCGGCCATCCACGAGAAGACCACGGGGCCCGAGATCTGGCAGCAGACCGAGGGGCGCATCGACGCGCTGGTCGCGGGTGTCGGTACCGGCGGCACCATCACCGGCATCTCGCGCTACATCAAGCAGACCCAGGGACGCGCCATCACCTCGGTGGCGGTCGAGCCCGAGACCAGCCCGGTGATCACGCAGAAGCTCGCCGGCGAGGATCTGAAGCCCGCGCCGCACAAGATCCAGGGCATCGGCGCGGGTTTCATTCCAGGCACGCTCGATCTGGCGATGGTGGACCGCGTGGAACGCGTGTCGAACGAAGAGGCGGTCGCCATGGCGCGGCGCCTGGCGACGGAGGAGGGCATATTGTCCGGCATCTCCTGCGGCGCGGCGGCGGTCGCCGCCACGCGGCTCGCGGCCGAACCCGCCTTCGCCGGCAAGACCATCGTCGTGGTGCTGCCTGACGGTGGCGAGCGTTATCTCTCCAGCGTGCTGTTCGAGGACATCCAGGCGTGAGCATGGTTGCCGCGGCGGACGATCTCGACGCCGCCATCGAGCCGATACGCGCGAAGCTCGCCGCCTACCGCGCGGCGGGCAAGCGCATGTTCGCGACCTCGTCCTTCCAGTCGCACAGCCTGCCGCTGCTGCACATCCTGAGCCGGCTCGACAACAGCATCCCGGTGTACTTCACCAACACCGGCTTCCTGTTCCCGGAGACGCTCGCCTTCGCCGACAGCATCGCCGAGGAATACGGCATTCGCATCATCGGGCTCAAGCCGCTGGTGCCGAAGATCCACCAGCTCGATCACCACGGGCACCTGTACTTCGCTTCTGACCCCGACTACTGCTGCTTCCTGAACAAGGTGCAGCCGCTGGAACCGGTGCTGATGAGCCACGACGTGTGGATCAACGGCATCCGCGGCGATCAGAACGACAATCGCAAGGCGATGCGCGAGGAGGAGCGGGCGCCCCACGGTACGCTGCGCTACCACCCGATGCTGAACTGGACGGCGCGCATGATTCACGCCTACAGCAAGCGCTATGGGCTGCGACCGCACCCGCTGGAGGCGGCGGGCTATCTCAGCATCGGCTGCGAACCCTGCACCACCAAGTTCCTCGGCGACGGCAACGAGCGGAATTCCCGCTGGTTCGGCATGAACAAGACCGAATGCGGCCTGCACACCGAGCTGGTACAGAAATAGATGCGCGTCCTCATCACCGGCGGCGCCGGCTACGTCGGCAACGAACTGGTCTATCGCCTGGCCGCCGCGCGCGGCATCGACGAAATAGTCATCTACGACAACCTCGTCAAGGGCAACTACAACCTGTTCACGGGCCTGCGCAAGCTGCCGCAGGCCAACATCCGCTTCGTGCGCGGCGACATTCTCGACAGCCGCAAGCTGCGCAAGCTGATGGCGGGGATGGACGTGGTCTACCACCTGGCGGCCACGGTCTCCACGGCCAATGCCGAGCAGAATCCCCACGCCTTCGAGCAGACCAACCACTGGGGCACGGCGGAACTCGTCTACGCGGTGGAGGAGAGCGAGGTGCAGCGGCTCGTGTACCTGAGCAGCGTGGCGGTCTATGGCGTGGGCGCGAGCGTGGAGGACGCATCGGCGCCGACCCGCCCCGAGAGCTACTACGGCATCACCAAGCTGCGCGGCGAAGAGCACGTGCGTCGCCTGATGGAGAAGCGCCGCTGCTACGTGGTGCGCGCAGCCAACATCTATGGCTATTCGAAGAACCTGCGCATGGACGCGACCATCAACCGCCTGCTGTTCGACGCGCACTTCGACGGTCGCATCACTCTGCACGGCGCGGTGAGCCACCGCCGTCCCTACATCAGCATTGCGCGCGTGGTGGACATCCTGCACCAGCTCGCGAGCAGCACGCTGCCCGGCGGGGTCTACAACCTGGTCGACAAGAACCAGAGCATCGCCGATGTCATCGACACGCTGCGCGAACTCTATCCGAGCCTCGAGATGATCTTCGTCGACCAGCACATGCCGCTGCTGGACCTGGAAGTCCGCCCCGATCCGGCCATGGGCGCGCTGCACGCGCTGCCGGAACGCAACCTCGCCGAGGACCTGCGCGAGTTTCGCGAGATGTTCACGTTCTGATGCTGGACGAACTGTAGGTCGGACTTGCACCCGACATTCCGTTCCAGAGCTTTGGTATGCGCCGTGGAATGAATGTCGGACTGAAGTCCGACCTACAGGCGCACCCAAAAAAAAGCCCCGGCACGCGGCCGGGGCAACCCTTGCGGAGGGGGGGTGGAGACTTCGAACAGAGACGATGGAGAAACCGGGCCCGGCCTCAGCCGAGCTTCATGGAGGTGAAGAACTGCTGTTCGCCGCGGCGGACCAGCACCACCACCGGGCGCTTGTCGTCGCGGGCGGCGACAAGCGCGCGCTGCGCGGCCTGTGGGTCGGCCACTTCGCCGCGATTGACACGCACGATGATGTCGCCGGGCTTGAGCCCGCCGTCGTCGGCGGCGCTGCCGCCCTTGACGCCCACGACCAGCGCACCCTTGACGTCATCGGACAGGTTCAACTGCTGGCGCGCCTCCGGCGACACCGGTCCGAGCGCGACGCCGAGTTCCTCGGCCAGGCGGTTCGAGCCGGCGGCGTCGCCCTTGGGCGCCGCGTCGTTCGACGCCACCTGGTCCTGGGCATTGCGGTCGACCACCGTGCTGAGTTCGCGCTCGTGGCCATCGCGCAGGATGCTGATGCGCACCTTGCTGCCGGGTTCGGCGGCCGCCACGGCCTTGCTCAGATCGCGCGCGTCCTGGATGGTCTTGGCATCGAAGGCGAGAATCACGTCGCCGACCTGCACGCCGGCCCGCGCCGCCGGGCTCTTGTCCATCACCGCCGCGACCAGCGCGCCGCGCGCGGCCTTGGCGCCGAGCGCCTCGGCCATCTCGCTCGTCACGGGCTGGATCTGTACGCC
>JAIEQK010000121.1 GCA_019747795.1 Gammaproteobacteria bacterium
CCCTTCGTGCCGGCGCGAAACGGCGCCTGCCTCGACTGTCACAAGGAACAGCCGCATCACGTCGACGCAGCGTTGCTCGAGACAGGCCTGTTCAGCGGCCAGCGCTGCGCCTCTTGTCACCACGAGCACACCGGCAAGGCGTCGCTGGTGCGTCGCGACGAGAAGCTGTGCGTGAGCTGCCACGGCGATCTGAAGGCCAAGGCCGCCGATACGCGCGTGCTGGACGTGCGCAACTTCGGCGCCGACCATCCCGAGTTTCGCGCGAGCCTCGTGCGCCAGGAGGGCGAGAAGCCTAAGACCGTGCGCGTGTCGCTGGACGAGGCTGACAAGCTGCGCGATGCGCCTGGTATCGAGTTCTCGCATCGCGGCCATCTGGACCCTGAAGGCGTCACAAGCCCGACCCGCGGCAAGGTCAAGCTGGCCTGCGCCGACTGTCACCAGGTCGAGCCGGGCGGCGGGCGCATGCAGCCGGTCAGCTTCGAGAAGAACTGCCACGAGTGCCACCAGCTCCTGATCCCGGGCGATGCCAAGCGCGAAGTGCCGCACGGCGATCTGCGCGGCGCGATCGCCGCCATCGGCGACTACTTCCAGGCCTGGGCGCTGCGCGGCGGCTATCCCAACCTGTTCGCGCCGGCCGCGGTGCTCGCGCGCCGCGTGCCGGGCCAGCCGATCCCCGAGGCCGAGCGCCAGGACGCGCTGGCCTGGGCCGAGCGCAGCGCGGCCATGACCACCAGCGAGATGCTCGCCTACACGACCTGCGGCACCTGCCACGCGGTGAAACCCACCGGCAAGGGCGAGGGCGTCGATGCCTGGCGCATGGACCAGGTGACCGTGAGCCGCGCCTTCCTGCCGGCGGCGCACTTCAGCCACGCACAGCATTCGACGCAGCCCTGCGCCGACTGCCATGAGAAGGCCAAGACCTCCGAGACCAGCGCCGACGTGATGCTGCCGAGCATCAAGACCTGTCGTGAATGCCATGCCAGCGGCGACGCCGGCGAGGGCAAGCTGGCCTCCACCTGTGTGACCTGCCACGGCTTCCATCGCGCGCAGCACGCCAAGTTCAAGGAATGAGGGGACAGATCACGGTTTCGCGGAAACCGTGATCTGGCGCCGGCGGCGTCGCCGCGGGGGTCAGCCTTGCGCGTGTCAGTCCGCTCCCGTAGCCTCGGGCCTCGTGCTCGCGCGCACCGCTTGCCGCGGGAATCGTGAAAATCCATTGAGCGCAGATACCGGAGCAGTCACGGGTGGCAACACTCACCGGAAGCGTCCGCAATGACGTCCTGCGTGGCCGCGAGCGCAGTGACGACTTCCTGAAGGGCGGGGCGGGAGACGATGTCCTGTTCGGCTTCACCGGTCGTGATGCGCTGTTTGGCGACAGCGGCAATGACCGGCTCTACGGGGGTGATGGTCGCGATACGCTCCGCGGCCACGGCGGCGATGATCGACTCGAAGGCGGCAAGGACGCGGACCATCTGATTGGCGGCAGCGGCGCGGACCGTCTTTTCGGTCAGCAAGGCGACGACTACCTTCGCGCCGAGTCCGACGGCAAGGTCGATGTGCTCTTCGGCGGCAGCGGCAACGACACCTTGTTCGGTGCTTCCGGTGAAGGTCGCCCCGACGGCGTCAGGTTCAGTGACGTGCTCGTCGGTGGGGCGGGCAACGATACCTACCATATCAGCTCCGGCGAGCCGATAGACAAGGCCGCCGCCGACCCTGGCGTCGATACGGTGGTGGTCTATGCCAATGTCGACTACACGCTTGGTCCGCACCAGGAGAACCTGACCGATTATTTCGGCAACTCCAACCACGGCGCGCTGCGCGGCAATGCAGGCGCCAACGTGATGACGGGGTTCTCCGATTCCATCCTCTACGGCATGGGCGGCGACGATGTCTTCGTGGCCAATCCCTACTTCGTGGACCTCATCGACGGTGGCAATGGTCACGACAGTATCCTGCTGCCGCCGTCTTCCCAAGCCTGGTTCGAGAACTTCCGCTACGACGTACGCAACATCGAAATCCTGGACGCGGAAGACGGCTTCGTGTTCGAGGTGAAATTCGACCTGTCGCCGGAGGAAGTCCTGGACATCACCGATCACAGGAACGTGCTGCGCATTCACGGCGAGGCCACCGACGTGGTGGACAGCGAATCGACCTGGACCTACACGGGCACCGTGGCCGAGCGAGGACGCGTCTACGACCAGTACACCGCCGGCGGCGCGACCTTGCGTATCGATCCCGACCTGCGCATCGCTTTCGACTTCGTGTAGTGCCGACTTTCGGGCACTGATCACGTCGAACGCGATTCGACCCGGACTCGGGCCAGGCCGCGGTCGGGCAACGAACCACCGACATCCACGACCGACAGCCGCGCGGCGCGCGCCCATCCGTGCGCAGACGGCGAGCGGACAATTCGCCATAAGCGCCAGCGAGCGCCGCGCAGAGACCCACCACACCCGCGTGTCACACCTCGGCCATGGCAGGGTCACCCGCCGGCAACCTGTCCTCCCTAACATCCGGGCCTGCCATCGCACACCCTAGGGAGGGACCGTGAAGAACACCAGGCTCCAGGCGCTTGCGCTCATCATGAGCGCGTCCGCCGGCATGGCCCATGCCGCCGACACCACCGTACGTTTCGCCACCTTCAATGCTTCGCTCAACCGTAACGCGCTGGGCGACCTGCTGTTCGACATGTCCTCCGCGCAGGCGGCGTCGGTGGACTTTTCACGGGCCTATGCGTCCGCCGCCGACATCGCCGGACTCAGTACGCAACAGAAGGAACTGCTGCAGGCACACAACGTCGCCGAAATCATCCAGCGGGTTGACGCCGACGTGCTGCTGGTCAACGAGTTCGACTTCGACAGCAACGGTGTCGCCGGCACGTCCAGCACGCCGAGCGCCGTGGACTATTCGAGCACGGCCGCGCAGCGCTTCCAGGACAATTATCTGTTCGTCGCGCACGGCGGCGGCACCACCGGTCGCCAGGTCGCCAACCCCATCACCTACGCCTATCGCCACACGCCGAGCACCAATACCGGTCTCGCCAGCGGATTCGACCTGGACAACAGCGGTGCGGTGGGCGGCGGCAACGATGCCTTCGGCTTCGGCAACTTCGCCGGCCAATTCGGCTTCACCATCTATTCGAAGTTCGAGATCAAGGGCGTGCGTTCGTTCCAGAATTTCCTGTGGAAGGACATGCCGGGCAACCTGCTGACCAATGACCCGACGCTCGGCGCAAACAATCTCGCGAACTTCTACTCTGCCGACGAGATGGCCGTGCTGCGCTTGTCCTCCAAGAATCACGTCGACATCACGCTCGACGTCAATGGCACCGAAGTGCATTTCCTGACCGCGCATCCGACCCCGCCGGTGTTCGATGGCGCAGAAGACCGTAACGGCAAGCGCAATGCCGACGAGATCCGCTTCTGGTCCGATTACGTCAACGGCGCGTCCTACATGTACGACGATCAGGGCGGCACCGGAGGACTGGCCAGCGGTTCGATCTTCGTCATCGCGGGCGACTACAACGCCGACCCCAACGACGGCGATGCGTTCCAGGATCCGATCGAGGCCCTGCTGCAGAATCCGTTGATCAATGTCAGCGTGACGCCGGCGAGCCAGGGCGGCGTGGACGCCGCGACCGACCCGAACAACAACGGCAACGCCAACGCGGGCCATCTCACGCCTGCGCAGTTCGACACCGCGGACTTCAGTGACGCGGCGCCGGGCAATCTGCGCGTCGACTACGTGCTGCCGTCGGCCAACGTGGACATTCTCGGCGCGGGCATCTTCTGGCCGACGGAGGCGTCGCCCGACCGGCCCCTGGTCGGTGAATTCAACCAGCCCGCGCTGTTCGCCGGCCTGCCGAGTTCGGATCACAAGGCCGTGTTCGTCGACGTCGCCATTCCGGCGCCAGTTCCCGTGCCGCCTGCCTTGCCGCTCCTGGCAGTCGCTGTCGCCGGCTTCGGTCTCGCGCGTCGTCGCGTCTAGCAATCTCACAACGACCCAGGAGTCGCGCCATGAACCATTCATTAATCGCAGTTCTCGGCCTCGCCGCCGCCAGCCTCGCGCTCGATGCCCAGGCGCTCACGGTCTCGGTCGAAGCGTTCGACAACGCCACGGTGCAGCCCGGCGGCCCGCGCTCGGGATCGAGCGGCAAGGCGTTCTTCAACATCGAGGGCGCTGACAACGGCAGCTTCGCGTCCTACGGCGTCGCGCGTTTCGACCTCACGGCCGCGAAGGGCTCGTTCGACGAGCAGTTCGGCGTCGGCGGTTGGAAGATCGATCTGGTCAGCGTGCAACTGACGCAGTCGAACGCGAGCTTCTCCACCACCGGCGGCGTGGGTATACGACACACGAGTGACGACAGCACCGGCATCCAGCCGGGCAGTTCGCCGCTCGCGCACCCCGTGAGCGGCGACTTCGCCGACCTTGCCCCATTGGTGGACTACACGTTCACGCCGATCAGCACGGGTACGCTGGAGACGCACGTTCTGTTCGATGCCAGCGGCGCGAACCCGACGGGAAGTCTACAACTCGTCGCCGACGTCATGGGCGACAACCTCGTGACGCTGCTGTTCGTCGATCTCGACCCGGCGGTCGCCGCGACCTACGCCGGTGTGACCAATGCGAGCCGTCCCGGCGCCACGCTCGCGGTCGAAGTGAGTGCTGTGCCCGTGCCGGCCGCGCTGCCCCTGTTGGGTGGTGCCCTCGGCCTGCTGGTGCTGCGCCGCCGCGGCTGAGCCGCCCACGCGCTGGCGCCGCGAAGTGCGGCGCCAGCGCGTGTTACTGCGCCTGTCGGCGCGCGGGCGGACTCGCGGCATGCCGGCCTTGTTCGACGTCTCAATCCACCGATGACCGCAGCACCGCACACCACCCGTGCGCAGTGCCGCCCGACGCGTAACGGCCGCCGCCGAAGCACACCAAGCGCCTCCGGGCGTGGCCCGCTCCCATCCTGTCCGTCGTCTTTACCCACGACGGCGCCTGCATTCGCTGGCGACACCCCACAGCGAGGACCGCCGCCAGTCGCAGCCCTGGCGCGCATGGCCGCCCGTTAGTTCAATCCTCTACGTGTTGCCACGGAGCCCGATCATTTCGGCGACCGTACCGGCGGCCGGTCGGGCTGACGGCACGCAGGGAAGACGCGCGGCAGGGAGGATATCCAGCCACCATGCGTGGCCTGTCCCGTGAGGCCGTGCATGGCCGATTGAATGCGGGCAGACCGAGAGTTCGCCGAAATCGGCCCTGGTGGCCCTCGCCAAGAGACGCCCCGTCCGCCATCCTCTGACACCATGAGAACCATCCATCCCCTGCGCGACGTCCTGCACCACGAAGTGCATGCGCGTCCCTACGAGCGCCTGGCCACGCCGCTGATGCTCACCCATATCGGCCTGGTGGAGACCGACGGAGCAGGCACCCGTGGGCACCTCGCGGCGCTGCTCCGCGATCATCACCTGCCGCTGCCGGCGGAGGACAGCAACCATCTGAGCCTCGATCTCGGCGGCGTGCACCTGCGCTGGGAGAAGCACACCGAGTTCCATACCTGCACCTTCTGGCGCCATGTGCCGGCCGACACCAGCGACTTCAGCCTGACCGCGCTGGCCGACCTGCCGGCGAGCTGGCTGGCGGACTTGCCGGGGCAGTGGCTGGTCGGCCTGCACGTGCTGGTGCTGCCGCGCGGCGACGATGGTGGCGGCGAACTGCCGCTGGTGGTGCGCCGCCATCTCGACGAGGACAGCCTGATCGGTTGCGCGGCGATGGACGGCGCGGCCAGCATCTACACCGATTTCCGTCTGCGCGACGGCGGCTTTGGCCGTTTCGTGGTGTTGGCCGACAGCATGACACCCCGACGGCTCGGCCGGCTGGTGCAGCGCGTGGTGGAAATCGAGACCTATCGCATGATGGCGCTGCTCGGCATGCCGGTGGCACGCGAAGTGGGTGGCGCGCTTGCCACCGCCGAACTCGACCTCGCCGCCGTGGCTGAACGTATTCGCAGCGCCAGCGCACAGGACGAGCCGGAACTGCTGCGCCAGCTCACCCAGCTCGCGGCCAACGTCGAGGGCCTCTACGCTCGCACCCACGCGCGCTTCTCGGCGAGCGCGGCCTACTTCGAGCTGGTGCAGCGGCGCATTGTGGAACTGCGTGAAGAGCGCACCGACAACCTGCAGACGCTGGCGGAGTTCATCGACCGTCGCCTGTTGCCCGCCATGCAGACCTGCGCCTGGGCCGCGCGCCGCCAGCAGGCGCTGTCCGAGCGCATCTCGCGCGTCTCCAACCTGCTGCGCACGCGCGTCGAGATCGAACAGCAGCAGGCGAGCGCCGAACTGCTCCAGGCGATGAACCGTCGCCAGCAGGCGCAGCTGCTCCTGCAGAGCGCGGTCGAAGGCCTGTCCGTCGCTGCGGTGACCTACTACGGGTCGGGCCTGGTCGGTTATCTCGCCAAGGGCGCCAAGGCCGCCGGGCTGTTCCACGTCGCGCCGGAGATCGCGGTGGCGGCCAGCATCCCGGTGATCGCGCTGCTCGTGTGGCTCGGTATACGACGCCTGCATCAGCGCATCCACATCGCGGTGGAGTGAGATCCGGGGACACAATACCTAATCGGCGCTTGCGCCGATTAGGTATTGTGTCCCCCTTTTATAGAGGGGAGAACCGCCATGCTTCGACGCCATCTGCTCGGCGCGCTCTGCGCCTGTGCCGCCACGCTCGTCCACGCCGCCGACACGCCGGCCCCTGCCGCCGCCGCGCCCACGCCGCCGCCACCCTACGGTGTGGCCATCACCCTCGCCGATGCGCGCCGCTGCGTCGCCGCGGTCGAGGACTACGCGCGCGGCAAACAGTGGTTCATGGTGGTCACGGTGGTGGACAGCGGCGGCCATGTCGTCGCAAGCGAACGCATGGACAACGCGCAGTACGGCTCGGTCGAACCGGCGCTCCACAAGGCGCAGACGGCCGCGGCGTTCCGGCGGCCGAGCAAGGCCTTCGAGGACGTGCTCGCCCAGGGCGGCGCCGCGCTGCGGCTGCTGAAGCTCGATGGCGCCCTGCCCATCGAAGGCGGCTTGCCGATCATCGTGAAGGGCGCGCTGGTGGGCGCGGTGGGTGTGTCGGGCGGCACCTCGGCGCAGGATGGCGAGGCGGCGGCCGCCTGCGTCAAGGCGCTGGGCGGCTGATGCGGGGAAAGAAAAGCAAAAGGGGACATTCCTGACTTCTAGCGAAGCGGGATATCAGGAATGTCCCCTTTTCCGCGGAATGTCCTCTGTTCTGTCGCTCAGCGCCCCTTCCACTGCGGCGCACGCTTCTCCGCGAACGCGCCGGCGCCCTCTAGGCGATCCTCGCAGGTGCTCCAGCGCTTGAAGGCCGGGTAGTTCGGCTGGTTCCGCATCGCCGCCTCGAGGCTCTGTTCGTCGAGGCCGCGCATCACGGTTTCCTTCGACGCGCTGATCGACAGCGGCGCGCAGCGCAGGATGCGCTGCACGAAGGACTCCACCGCGGCGTCGAGCTCGCTGTGCTCGACGAGCTGGGTGACGAATCCCAGGCGATAGCCTTCCTCCGCGCTCACCATGTCGCCGGTCAGGATCATGCCCATCGCCTGCTTGAGGCCGATCTGCCGCGCGAGCCGATGCATGCCGCCGCCGAGCGCCACCGCGCCGACCAGCGGCTCCGGCAGGCCGAAGCGCGAGCGCCGCGTGGCGACGATGATGTCGCAGGCGAGTGCGACTTCGAAGCCGCCGCCCACCGCCACACCGTCCACCGCCGCGATGAGCGGCTTGGCGAGATCGAAGCGTTCGATGAGGCCCGCGTAGCCGCTCTTGGGGTAGACGTGCATCTTGCCCTGTGCCGCGATGGACTTCAGGTCACTGCCGGCGGAGAAGGCCCGCTCGCCGGCCCCTGAAAGCACTGCAAGGTACTGCGTGTCGTCGGCGGCGAAGGTATCCAGTGCCGCCTGCAGCTCGTCGTGCATCTGCTGGTTGATGGCGTTCAGCACCTCGGGGCGGTTCAGCACGATGCGCGTGACGTGTTCGGCCTGGGTGACGGAGATGAATTCGTAGGGCATTGGAATGGCTCCTGGCATGACGCCACGTGGGTCGGGCTGTAGGTCGGGCTTCAGCCCGACATTTTCTTTCTCGCCTCGTGTGCGCTCTGGAATGAATGTCGGGCTGAAGCCCGACCTACAAAGTCGGCACCACGTCGTGCAACACCGGATCGCTCGTCACCGAGATCTCGTTGTCGACCAGCGAGCCGCAGCCGGTGCAGAAGAACTGGCGGAAGCTGACGTCGTCGTCGATGTAGCGTGCCGGATCGCCGATCAGCGGATTGGAACTCGCGACCGGCTTGTCTTCGCGAATGCAGTGGTGCTTGTAGTTGTCGTGTAAGGGACCGAGATCGGCCGAGCACTTGCTGCACGCCCAGTAGCTGCCGCCCGCGTCCTTGCGCGCGTCGAGCGTCGGGCTCGCCTGGAACAGCAGATCGCCCGTGCGCGACTTGCCGGCGCCGCCGTTCAGTCGCGAACGGCGAATGCGCGCGCGTTCGGCGGCGGTCGCCTCGACGTCCACCTTGCCGTCAGCGCCGAGCACCGCGCCGTAGATCGTACGCGCGGCGTCGGGCGTGATGGCGAAGTCCTCGAGATCCTGGTCGATGTCCGCCGGCGCGCGATCGAAGGGATCGCCGAAGCCGCCGCCGCCGGTCCAGCGCACCGCGTAGACATCGGCCGGATGCTGCAGGAAGTTCTCCTGGCGGAGCTGCAGCACTTCCTCGCGGCCTTCGATCTCGGCGGTGTCCTCCGGCATGTCGCGCGAGCGCATGCGCTCGAAGATGTCGGTGTCGCGCAGAAAACAGTAGGCGTTGGTGGTGGACGGATAGCCGCCCATCATGCCCGGCGAAGTGGGCGTGGCATTGCCGGAGGACAGGGTGTCCTGGGTGATGACGTCTGTGTTGTGCGGAATGAAGCAGGACTCGGCCGAGAGCCCACCACGGTACTGACCGGCGCCGCCGGAATCGGGCAGTTCCTTGCGGTACAGGAACAGGATGGGGAAGCTCTGCTCGGTGTGCTCGATGTTCGGCAGCTGGCAGATGGGCGTGCGCGACTGGCCGCCGGTGTTGATGCCGTCGGCCATGGAGAACGCGCCGATCGCACCGCCGATGGGATCGACCAGCAGGTAGCCGTAGCGCTCGCCCCACTGGTCGATGCCGCGGAAGAGCGTCGCCGGCCACTGGCTGGTGCCGCCGATGCACATGATGTCGCGGCGCATCTCCTTGTCGGGGTAGATCATCTTGGAGATGACGTTGTAGGTCGGGTAGAGCGAGATCTCCATCGACTGGATGGGCGCTGTGGAGACCGAGGCCGGGAAGTTCGCGCAGTTGAGCGTCCCCGGTGTCGGGTCGAACTCGATGTGGCGCAGCGCGCCGCCGCAGGCGAAGTACTGGTCCCAGCACAGGAGTTCGTTCACCGCCACCATGATCGAGCCGCGCCAGCCGGAGTAGGTTGCGTTCATCGCGCCTTCCTGCGGCGCCGAGCCGTCATTGAAGAAGGTCAGCTTGGTGCCTTCCTTGCGCAGGCCCAGCACCACGCGATGGGTGCGGCGATCGCCCGGGCGGCAGGCCTCGATGTAGGTGCGGTCATACCACTCGCCATCGGGCAGGCGCGCCATCTTCTCGAGGTAGGACTTCTCGGAGTTGTCGATGATGCGCTTCATCACGCCCTTCACCGTCTCGGCGCCGTAGCGCTTGATGAGCTCGATGACACGATCCCGCGCGGTGGTGTTGCCCGCCACCTGGGCGCGGAAGTCGAGCGCGACCAGCTGCGGCTTGCGCGAGGCGCGCAGGTACACCGCCTCGATGTCGCGACGGATCTCGTAGTTCTCGATGATCTTCAAGGGCGGCAGCATGATGCCTTCCTCGTAGACCGATTCGGCCGAGGGGCAGAAGCTGCCGGGCGTGATGCCGCCGATGTCGTACTGGTGCAGGCAGTTGGTCACCCAGCAGAAGAGCTCGCCTTCCCAGAACACCGGACACAGGAGCATCACATCCTGCTGGTGCGCGGCGCCGACCCAGGGATCGTTGGCGATGAACATGTCGCCTTCGTTGATGCCGGGGTTGTCGGAGCGAAACTCCAGCGTCCACTTCACCTGGGTGTCGGTCACGCCCGACATGTATTGCATGTAGGGGCCGAAGTACACGAACTCGGCGTCCTCGGTCAGGATCGAGGGATTCAGATCGAGCGCGTACATCGCCACCGGCGAGCCGGACAGGCGCTGGATGGTCGCGCCGTGCTCCTCGTTGATCTGCCAGAGGTTGTGGCGGATGACCTCGTAGGTCACCGGGTCGACGTTCTCGTCCCAGCGCTGATGGAGTTTCAGCTTGGACGCGATGCGCAGCACTTTCGGCGGCACGTAGGGATTCTCGACGCCGTTGAAATCGACATCGGTCATTTCGCTGATGCGTGGCATGGCGGTTCTCCCTCAGGCCCAGTTGGGATCGATCAAGAAATTGCCGAGCGCGTCGACCGCGATGCGCTGGTTCGGGTGCACGACCACGGAGGTCGTGGTGGTCTCCACCACGCAGGGCCCGACGATGGCGTTGCCGGGCTTGAGCTTGTAGCCGTTGAAGATGGGTGTGGCTGCGAGTTTCTTCCACTCGGCCCAGTAGATGTCGCGCGTGCCGGTCTGGGCGTCGGCCGGAATGGCGTCGGTCAGTTCGCTGGCCGCGACCAGCTTGGGCTTCAGCGACACCGCCGAGGCGCGACAGCGGAAGGTCACCATCTCGAGGCGCGCGCCGCGCAGCGCGGCGCCGCGTCCGTAGAGGCGCTCGTAGCGCGCGACGAAGCGCTCGCGCAGCTGCTCGAGGCCCGCCTGGTCCAGCACGCCGCCGTCGAGATCCACTTCCACCTCGTTGATCTGGCCGCGATGGCGCATGTCGATGGAGAAGCGGAACTGGTGACGCGAGGCGTCGACGCCGTCTTCGACCAGGTGGGCGCGGCCCTTCTCGTGCAGGTTGGCGAGCATCGCGTTCACCTTGGCGAGATCGAAGGGCGAGGCCATGATGCTGACCTGCTCGTCGACGTGCAGGATGTCGGCCGAGGCCGCGCCGAAGGCGCACCACACGGCCGCGGTGTCGCCCTGGGGCACGATGACCTTGGCGACGCCGAGTTCGCGCGCCGCGACGCCCATGTGCACCGGGCCCGCGCCGCCGAAGGCGTAGACCACGAACTCGCGCGGGTCGAGACCCTTGGTCACCGTCATCTTGCGGATCAGATCCGCCATCTGGAACTCCGCGATGGTGGCGACACCGCTCGCGAACTCGTAGAGGTCCATGCCGATCTCATCGGCGAGCGCCTGGAGCGCCGCCGCGGCGGCGTCGCGGTCGAGCTTGATGGTGCCGCCGGCGTAGTTGTTCGCATCGAGATAGCCGAGCACGAGGTCGGCGTCGGTGGTGGTGGGCACGGTGCCGCCCTTGCCGTAGCACACCGGGCCCGGCGCGGCGCCTGCGCTGTCCGGACCGACGCGCAGCGAGCGTGTGACCTTGTCCACCCGCACCTTGCTGCCGCCGCCGGTGCCGAGGGTGTGCACGTCGACCTTGGGCAGGAAGTACTCGTACTGATGCACGAGGCTCTTGTAGGTGACGATGGGCTTGGCGTTGTGGATGACACCGACGTCGAAGGACGTGCCGCCGAGATCCGTGGTGATGATGTTCGGCGTCTCCATCAGAGACCCCAGGAACAGCGAGCCCGTGACGCCGGCGACCGGCCCGGAATCGAGCGTCAGGAGCGGCGCTTCCTGGGCCTTGCGTACGGTTATCGTGCCGCCCGCGCACTGCGTGATCTGCAGCGGCGGCTTCAGGCCCGTTTCTTTCAGCTGCTTGTCGAGACGGGTGACGTAGCCGACTGTCACCGGGCCGATGTAGGCGTTCAGCGCGACCGCGGTGGTGCGCTCGTACTCGCCCCACTTGGGCGCAAGCTCGGAAGAGCAGGTGACGTAGAGCTCCGGCGCCAGTTCCTGCGCGAGCGCCTTGATGCGCTGTTCGTGCCTGGGCTCCAGGAAGGACCACAGGCAGCAGATGGCGAGCGCCTCGCAGCCGGCGTCGCGCAGTTCGATGATCGCCTGGCGCGCCTCGTCCTCGTTCAGCTCCACCACCACCTTGCCGAAGCAGTCGACCCGCTCCGACACGCCGCGGATGAGGCGCTTCGGAATCAGCGGCTCGGGCTTCGAGCTCTCGGGAATGTGCACGATGAGCTTGATGTCCTGCCCGGCCAGGCCGCGCGAGCCACGCATGATGTGGATGACGTCGTTGTGGCCCTTGGTGGTGATGAGGCCGACCTTGGCGCCGCGCCGCTGGATGATGGTGTTGGTGCCGACGGTGGTGCCGTGGGCCAGCACGCTGATCGCGTCCAGCAGTTCGGGCAGGGTCTTGCCGATCTTGGCGCCGGCGCGGGTGATGGCCTCGATCACGCCCTCGGCGAAGTTGTGCGGCGTGGACGGTGCCTTGGCGATGGTCAGCTGACCCTTGTCGTCCATCAACACGCAGTCGGTGAACGTGCCCCCGATGTCGAGGCCGCAGAGATAGGAACTCAAGACTGTCTCCCCTGGCTGGCGTGCCCGGCGATTGCGAGGTCCGGCGCGCGCTGCTAATTTGAACGAGTGTTCAAAACTAAACCATCGCGCCGCGCGCTGGCAAGCAAGCCCGTCCGGGGGCCCTCGCGCGCCGAACCCGGCACCGCCGAACGCATCCTCGACGCGGCCGAGAAACTGTTCGCCGAGTCCGGCTACGACGGCGTGTCGCTGCGCGCCATCACCGCTGAAGCAGGGGTGGAACTCGCGCTCGCCAACTATCACTTCGGGCCCAAGCTGGACCTCTTCCGCGCCGTGGTGCGCCGCCGCGCCGAGGCATTGAACGCCGAGCGCCTGGCGCTGCTCCGCGCGCTCGGCGCCGACGCGCCCATCGAGGCCCTGATCCACGCCTTCACCGCGCCCTTCCTGGAGAAGAGCGCACGCGGCGGCGCGGGCTGGAAGAACTACGCGCGACTCATCGCCCAGACCGCCAATTCGCCGCGCTGGACGCGGGACATCATGGCCGCCGAGTTCGACCCCGTGGCGGAGGCCTTCCTCGCACGCGTTCGTGGTCTCTACCCGCGCGCGAGCGACGACGACATCTACTGGTCGTTCCACTTCCTGGTGGGCGCGATCACCATCACCTTCGCCGAGACCGGCCGCGTGGAACTCCTGTCCGGTGGTCGCTGCAAGGCGCGCGATCTCGATGCGATCCACGCGCGCATGATCCCGTTCCTCGCGGCCGGCTTCGACGCGCTGTGCGCCGATGGGGACAGACCACGGTTTCGTTGAAACCGTGGTCTGTCCCCGTATCCAGGACTGCCATTCCACCGCACTTGGCGAGACAATCGCGGCCACTCAATTCCACGACCCTCAAGACCCATGGTGCAACAAGGCGATCTCCTCTGGACCCCGACCCCCGCGCATCTCGAACGCGCCGAACTGACCCGCTTCCTGCGCTGGCTGGAAGCAGAGCGCGGACTCGCGTTCGCCGACTACGAAGCGCTGCGTGCCTGGTCGGTGGCGGACATCGAGGCGTTCTGGACCGCGGTGTGGGACTTCTACGCTATCCAGGCGTCGGTGCCCTTCGAGCGCATGCTCGGCAGGCGCGACATGCCGGGCGCCGAGTGGTGCCCGGGCGCGAGGCTCAATTTCGTCGACCACGTGCTGCGTCACGTGCGGCCCGGCCAGCCGGCGATCAAGTTCGCCGCCGAGGGCACGCCGCTCGGTGTCGTGACCTGGGATGAACTCGCTGACCAGGTGACGCGCTTCGCCGCCGTGCTGCGCGAGTTTGGCGTCAAACCGGGTGACCGGGTGGTGGCCTTCCTGCCCAACATCCCGCACACCATGGTCGCCTTCCTCGCGACCGCGGCGGTGGGCGCGGTGTGGTCCTGCTGTTCGACCGACTTCGGCGTGCCGAGCGTGCTCGATCGCTTCCAGCAGATCGAGCCGACGGTGCTCGTCTGCGTCGACGGCTACACCTACAACGGCAAGCCCTACGATCGTCGCAAGGAGGTGAAGCAGATAGTCGAGGCCCTGCCGACGCTGCGTGAAGTGGTGATGTACCGTCATCTCGACCCGCAGGCCGAGGCGCCGCTGCCCAAGGTGCGTGACTGGACCACGCTCATGCAGGCCGCGTCCACCGCGCCACTCGTGACCGAGCAGATGCCGGCCGATCATCCGCTGTGGATCGTCTATTCCTCGGGCACGACCGGCCTGCCCAAGGCCATCGTGCACGGCCACGGCGGGATCGTGCTCGAACTGCACAAGGGCCTGGGCCTGCATTGCAACCTCACTCCGCGCTCGACGCTGTTCTTCTACACCACCTCTGGCTGGATCATGTGGAACCTGATGGTCGGCTGCCTGGCGGTGGGCGCGACCGCGGTGATCTACGACGGTCATCCGGCCGCGCCGGAGGTCGACGTGCTGTGGCGGCTCGCGTCCGAGGCCGGCGCGACGCTGTTCGGGGCGAGTCCCACCTACGTGGCGATGATGCAGAAGGCGGGCGTGGTGCCGCGCAAGAAATACGACTACAGCCGCCTCGAAGGCATCCTCTTGTCCGGCTCGCCAGTCACGCCGGAGTCCATGCTGTGGCTCTACGAGAACGTGAAGAAGGACCTGTGGGTGACCTCGCAGAGCGGCGGCACCGACGTCGCCGCGGGCTTCGTCACCGGCAGCATCCTGACGCCGGTCTATGCCGGTGAGATCCAGGTGCGCGGTCTCGGCGTCGACATCCACGCCTACGACGACATGGGGCAGTCGGTAATCGACGAAGTGGGAGAACTGGTGGTCATCCAGCCCATGCCGAGCATGCCGATCTACTTCTGGAACGATCCGGACAACACCCGCTACCTCGATTCCTATTTCCGCGACTTCCCCGGCTGCTGGCGCCACGGCGATTTCCTGCAGATCAATCGCCGCGGCGGCTGCTTCATCCAGGGCCGTTCGGATTCGACCCTGAACCGCTACGGCGTGCGCATCGGCACGGCCGAGATCTATCGCACCGTCGAACGGCTGGAGGGCGTCGAAGACAGTCTCATCGTCAATCTCGATCTGCCGGGCGGGCGCTTCTTCATGCCGATGTTCGTGCGCCTCGCGCCGGGACTGACGCTGGACGACGATCTCGTCAAGCGCATCAACGCCACGCTCGCGAGCCACTGCTCGCCGCGCCACGTGCCGGACCGCATCTACCAGGTCGAGGCCATTCCCTACACCCTGACCGGCAAGAAGCTCGAAGTGCCGGTGCGCAAGATCCTCATGGGCTTCGACATCGCCAAGGCGGTCAGCCGCGACGCGATGCAGAACCCGAGCTCCATCGACTACTTTATCGACTTCGCGCGGCGCCAGGCCGACTACCACATCGACCCCTGAACCCTTCCACGCCGTGAATATTCACGGCGTGTACCGGTTTGCCAGGTCGGCGACCGATGGCAGCATGGCGACACGCCGGCGAGTTCGCGCGCTTGTGCGCCTGTGCGCGCGTGGGCCGGCGCGTGATGGGAGCGTGTGTGCCTCGCGCCGAGCGCGGTGCGGCTCCTCGTCGGACCGTCGCGGCCCCGGGCCCTCCATGCGCGGAGGCCGCGCCCAGCTGAGGAGCAGCGCCGCCCATGGGCAAACGCATCGTCCTGTGCCTGGACGGGACCTGGAACGAAGAGGGCCAGACCGACCAGGGCACCGAGGTGGAGACCAACGTCCGCCGCATCTACGCGGGGGTGGACGCCGGTGGCGCTCAGCACCGCTGTTACTTCCCGGGTGTCGGCACGCGCCTGTTCGAACGCGTGCGCGGTGGCCTGTTCGGCTGGGGGCTGTTCGAACAGATCAAGGACGCCTACCGCGAGCTGCGCCAGACCTACGAGCCCGGCGACGACATCTTCCTGTTCGGCTTTTCGCGCGGCGCCTACTCGGCGCGCAGCCTGGCCGGCATGATCCAGCGCTGCGGCATCCTGAAGCGCGACGTCGATGCGAGCAGCATCGAGGTCGACCTGCGCGCCCTGCTCGGCACGCTGCAGCGGCCGCGCGGTCTGCCCGACGCGACCGACGAAGTCTTCGCGCTCTACAAGGAAGGCTACGACGAGGCGCGGCGTCCCGCCATCGAGCGCTTCAAGCACGCGTGGTGCCACACCGCTGACATCCGCTTCCTCGGCGTGTGGGACACGGTCGGCGCGCTCGGGCTGCCGGACAAGCTCGTGCTGCCGCCGCTGCGCGCGCTGGACGCGGAACTCGAGCAGCGGCGCGTCGGCTTCCTCGATACGCGCCTTGGCGGCGGGGTGCGCGCCGCGGCCCACGCGCTCGCCATCGACGAACGACGCGAACCCTTTCTGCCGGCGCTGTGGACCGACGCGCCGGGCAGCGAGCCGCGCATCAACGTGCCGGGCAGCGGCATCGAGCAGGTGTGGTTCGCGGGCGCGCATGCGAACGTGGGCGGCGGCTATCGCGACCGCGGCCTGTCGGACATCGCGCTGGCCTGGATGGCGCGCGCGGCCGGCGACGCCGGGCTCGAGTTGACCGGCGACTTCCATGCCGGACTCGCGCCGGATCCACTCGCCGCGCGGCGCGATTCACTGGCGGAGTTCCTCGACCCGCTCAACCTGCAGAGCCTGCGCGGGCATCTGCTCGGCACGCTGGCTGACAGGCTCAGCACCACGCCCGCGGGCATCGCGCGCGCGCAGGTGGAGGTGGCGCGACCGATAGCGCGCGGCTCGGTGATCCACGACACCGTCGTCCAACGGCTGGCGGCCGCCGCCGCCCTCGAACCCGCTGGCCACGCGCCCTATGCGCCGCCGCCGACCTTGGCACTCGCGGCGCAGGGACGGGACATCGATCGCGAGCGCTACCGCCTGGCGACGACGCCCTAGAAAGGTTCAGGCGCCGCGCGCGGCGTCGAGGCTGTCGAGGTCATCGATGGCGAGCGCGATGCGTTCGATCATCGCGCGCGAAGTCGCTTCGGGCTGCATGGCGGGCAGCAGCGGCGAGTGGCACAGCGTGATGGTCCACATCCATAGCGCGTGCAGCATCTGGCCGCGGTAGTGTCGCCACAGGCGTTCGACGTCACAGCGCTGGCCGCTGTGTTTCGCGAGGCCGTCGGCATAGCGCGCCACGAGCTCACGCTCCCAGGCGCGCCGGTCCGTCGGCGCCAGCGCCGCGGCGAGCGCGTAGGCGAGGTCGCGCGCGCCGTGGCCCTGCGCCACGCACTGCCAGTCGTAGAGTCCCATCGCGCCGCTCGGCGCCTGGTACCAGTTGCCGATGTGCACATCGGAATGAATGACGCCGACCTCGGCGCCGCGGTGGAGCGCGCTGGCCGCGACGGTGGCGGGCCACACCTCGCGGGCGCGGCCGAGCAGGCGCGCGGGCAGGGTGTCGGCCATGCGGCGCAAAGCCTGGGCGGTGTAGCGCTCGGTGTCCATCTTGCGCGCGCCGATCTCGAACCAGTCGGCGAAGTTCGCCAGCCAGCGCCACGCGCCGCGCAGCCGCGCGTCGTTCCGCGCGTGGCCATGCAAGGCCGCGAGCAGGTCGACCATGCTCTCGGCCATCGCGCGCGTCATTCGTGTCCTGTGATCGCAGAAGCGCACGCCGCGCGTGGTGGCGACATCCTCCAGCACGTTGATGCCCGCGAGCGTGCGCCGATCGAAGGCGCTGAAGTAGCCGTGCGGTGATTCGATGTCGAGTTCCGGCCGGATCTCACGGTAGAAGCGGCCCTCGGCGCGCGCGGTGCCGTTGTAGCCGCCGATCATGCGGTTCATCACCGTGGGCAGCGACTTGGTGAACACCGCGGTCGGCAGGCGCGCGTCGCGGCCGGCCTCGTTGTAGCGCAGCGTGAAGCGGTGGCGCTGATGGGTGCCGGCCGAGGCATCGATCTGCGTGAAGTCGAGCACCTCCGCGCCGGGATGCGCGGCGCACATCACCGCCGTCCACCAGGCGGGGGTGAGCGCCGCGACCGACCACGGTGTCTCCTCGGCGCGCGTGACCCGCGGGCGGCGCAGCCGCGCGAGCGCGACATGGCCCGCGACGCGCAGCGCCGTGAGCGCCGCGCCGCTCACGGGACTTGTGCGAGGGCCGCGTACTGCGCGGCGAGTTCGACGAAGTCGCGCGCGACGAAGGTCCAGTCGCCCTCGGCGTGGATCTCCGCCGCGCGGCTGTAGTCGACGCCGGGTTCGAGCTTCGCGGGCCGCGTCGCGCCGCCGAACTCCGCGGGGCGCGGCACGAAGGCGGTCTGCATGCCTAGCCCGGCGGCGAAGTGCAGGTCGAACTGGTGGGCGGCGACCATGCAGGTCTCGGCCGGCGCCAGGTTGAGCGCGGCCACGGACTTGAGGTAGACCTCGGGATGGGGCTTGTAGCGGCGTGCGATCGAAGAGCCCAGGATCGTGTCCCACGGCAGCCCCGCGTGACGGGCGAGCGCGATCATGTCGTCGGTGTTGCCATTCGAGAGCGGCGCGACGAAGGCGTGACGCTTGAGCGCGGTGAGACCCGGCACGGCGTCGGGCCAGGGCGACAGGCGGCGCCAGGTCGCGCACAGCGCCGCCTGTTCGTCCGGCGTGACCGGCGCCGGGAAATGCTGCGCGAGCAGCGCGGCGAGATCCTCGCGCTGCAGTTCCCACAGGGGACGAAACGGCGCGTCCCGCGCCACGTGACGCGTGACGCTGCGGATGTAGGCGTTGCGCCAGCTGATGGCGAGTTCGCCGGCATCGATGATCACCCCCTTGCCCGCCGCGAGTTCAGCGAGTGCCCGTTTGAACGGCGTGTAGAAGTCGCACACCGTGCCGTAGGTATCGAACAGGAAGGCGCGTATCGGCACCGCGCCGCGCGGCGGCGAACAGGGCGGACCGGGCTGGTGGGGGAAATCGCTGGGGAAGCTCATGGGGCCGGATGGTAACTTCTGCAGGTCGGGTTTCAACCCGACATTCGCGGCATCCGTCGATGTGGCGCCGAGCCTGGCCGATTGAAATCGGCCCTACAGGTCGGGTTTCAACCCGACATTCGAGGCATCCGTCGATGCGGCGCCGTGCCTGGCCGATTGAAATCGGCCCTACAGGTCGGGTTTCAACCCGACATTCGCGGCATCCGTCGATGTGGCGCAGTGCCTGGCCGATTGAAATCGGCCCTACAGGATGGCTTTCAACCCACCGCGCGCGACGTCTGTCGCTCCACCAGGACCTTCAACCCCGGCTTCAGCGCGAAGCGCTTGTGCTTGATGCGCAGGCCGTGGCGCGCCAACAGGCGGGCGAGGGTGGCGCGGTCGAAGTAGTAGAGGTGCTCGGAGGGCTTCAGCTCCTGCCAGTCGCTGAGCGCGCGCGGCACGCGCCAGTGGCCCAGATCCGGCGTGCCGATGTCGATCACCCCGCCGGGCGCCAGCAGGCGCGCGAGTTCGGCGACGAAGCGATTCAGATCCGGCACGTGCTCGATGACGTCGTAGGCCGAGATCACGTCGAAATGGCCGTCGGGGTAGTGCTGCTCTTCCAGCGTGCCGCAGGCCAGGCGCGACAGTCCGAGTTCGTTCTCGCCGTAGGCGATGCCGCCCGCCTCGATGTCCACGCCCCAGGCCTCGAAGCCGGCCTCGGTGGCGGCCTTGACCACGAAGCCCGCCGAGCAGCCGACGTCCAGCCAGCGGCCGCCCGCGCGGCCGACCCGCGCGACGCGCTTGCGTGCCCGGATGACCTTGCTCTGCGCCTTGCGCGTGTAGCCCGCGCTGTAGGCGGAGTCGTAGCCGGCGCGGATCGCGGCGTAGGGAGGACGAGGATTGATCAGCACCAGGCCGCAGCCGGTGCAGCGCACGAAGGGCTCGCCGCCCTTGTCGAACAGGTGCGTGAAGGCTTCGCCGTCGCACACCGGGCAGGCGATGCGCTCCCAGTCGGCGCGCGTGAGGCTCATGGCGCGGATGGCGCGATCCGCGCCGCGATTGCGTCGGGCCGCACCCAGCCGCGACAATGCCGCGTGCGGGCGAGGGGGCGGGAGACAGTCATGAGCAAGCGTTTCGAGCCGTGCGGCGTCATCACCGTCACCACCGACTTTGGCCACCGCGGGCTCTTCGTCGGCACCATGAAAGGGGTGATCCTGCGGCGCTTCGCCGCGGCGCGCATCGTCGATCTCACCCACGAAGCCTATGTGCACTGGCCGGCCGAGGCCGGCTTCTGGATGGCGCGATCCTATCACTACTTCCCCAGCGGCACGGTGCACCTCGCGGTGGTCGATCCGGGGGTCGGCACGGATCGCAGCGTGCTGCTCGCCGAGGGCGATGGCCAGTTGTTCCTGGCGCCGGACAACGGTCTGCTGGCGGAAGCGATCGAACGCAGCGCGGCGCGCGTGTATCGCGTGACCGAGGCGGTGATCGACGCGCACGCCCTTACCGACAAGAGCGCCACCTTTCATGGACGCGACGTGTTCGCGCCGCTCGCCGCCGCGCTCGCGTCCGGCACGCTCTCACCAGCCGACTGCGGCACGGAGACAAGCGACTACGTGCCTTCGATCATCGAGCCCCCCGAGCGCCGCGGCGCGCAGCTGCAGGGCGTGATCATCACCACCGATCATTTCGGCAATCTCATCACCAATATCTCGCGCGACGCGCTCGCCGATTTCCACCGCCCGCGGGTGGTCGCCGGCGGGCACGAACTGCCGCTGCATCGCACCTATGGTGACGTCGCGCCGGGCGAACTGCTGGCGCTGATCAATTCCTTCGACGTGCTGGAAATCGCGGTGGCCGAGCGCAACGCCGCCGAGCGCCTGGGGCTCGCGCGCGGCGCACC
Organism: Gammaproteobacteria bacterium; assembly: GCA_019747795.1. Taxonomy (GTDB): domain Bacteria; phylum Pseudomonadota; class Gammaproteobacteria; genus JADJYF01. The sequence continues at coordinate 20,774 of JAIEQK010000121.1, forward strand.
CGTGCGCGTCCACGACGGCGGCTGACGCCATGAACGATCCGCGCGGTCACCGCTTCCTGCCCTATCACCCCGACGCCTACGACGAGCATTTCGCGCTGCGCATTCCGCTCACGCTGTGGGCGGTGTTGCTCTACGCGCTGCACGCCGAGTGCCTGCTGCTGCTCGGTCATCTGCCGCAGGCCGGCGCGGAGCTGGGCTACCTGCTCGCCTATGTCGCGCCGAACGAGCTGGTCGCGAGCCTGCCCGCGCTGGCCGTGCTGGTGGCGGCCCTGCGCCGCCGGCCGACCGCGGGACGACTGCCGCGCTTCGTCTGGCGGCAGGGCGCGTGGCTGCTGCTCGCGAGCCTCGTCGCCGACCTGGCGCTGGCCCTCACCAGCCGTCACGGGGCCTGGGCCGCCGCGCGTGTCGCGGGCGACCTTGCGAGCATCGCGGTGGTCGTCACCAGCGCGCGCATCCGCGACACCTTCGCCGACTTTCCGCGCCTGCCGGTCTGAGCCGGCTCACAGCCGTCGCAGATCGACGAAGCTGCCGCTCGGCAGCGCGCGCAGTCGCGGCCATGCCGCCAGGATGCGCGCCGCCACCGTGTCGGCGTCCGGCATGTCGGCGGTGCCGTGCGCGCGCTGCAGGCGCGCGACCGACGGAAACCGCGTGACGTCCACCTGGCGCAGGAGGCCCTGCATCTCGGTATCCACCAGCCCGGGCGCGAGCGCGAGCAGGTGCGTGGCCGGCATCTCGTGGGCGTAGAGCTGGGCGAGCATGTTGAGCGCGGCCTTGGACAGCGCGTAGGCGCCCCAGCCATGGTTGCCCGTGACACCCGCGCCGGAGGAGACCAGCACCACTTCAGCGACCGGCGTCGCGCGCGCCGCGAGCCAGTCGAGGATGAGCTTGTTCGCCCACACGTTGATGTCCATGACCGCATTGATGTCGGCGAGCGGCGTGTCGCGCAGGTTGGCGATGCGACCCAGCACGCCGGCGTTGAGATAGACGCGGTCGAGCG